>CAIPXZ010000658.1 GCA_903869075.1 uncultured Myxococcales bacterium
CAAAGCGGCGCAACACTTGGGTGTGGGCTCAACAAAGGGCCAGTCGGTGGAAGCGCTGGAGCTCAACTATCGCGACGTCTTGACAGCGGCAAAAGACCAGGCCGCCGTGGCGTTGTTTGGCATCAAGTCCCACCAGCTGAACGACCTGCAGACGATGCACGGCAAGCTGAGCACGCAGCACGCCGCGCGGCCGCAGGAGCATGCGACGACGGCGGCGCTTGTGCGCGCGACCGACCTGCAACAGATGGAGCTGGAGCTTTTCTTCGGCGAAGCGTCGGCGGCCGCGGAGTGGGCGCTGCCGGATCACGAGGTGGCGCAGTTCCACGCGCTGGTGCCGCGCTCAGACCCGGGCCGCGGCAAAGCGAAAGCGCCGGCGGCAACGGGCGAAGCGCCGCCGCCGCCCGCAGCCGAAGAGGAAGAGCAGGCGTGAGCGCCCGCGCGCCGCGAAGTACGCCCGCGGCGTGCAAAGTACGCTCAAGGTCATCCGAAGTACGCCCGCAGACCAAAAAGAACGGTCAAGGTATCCGGAAGAACGCTCAAGGTCATCGGAAGTACGCCCGCGGACCAAAAAGAACGCTCAAGGTCGTCCGAAGTACACCCGCGGACCAAAAAGAACGCTCAAGGTCATCGGAAGTACGCCCAAGGTCATCGGAAGTACGCCCGCGGGCCACAAACTATGCCCGCAGGGCAGCTTCGCTGGCCGCGGCGCCCGGAAGGGCGCAAGTCCCCGCCATGAGCTACCCGCAGCGCGCCGCACCGGTGCTCGCCCGCCGCCGCCTGGTGCGGAAGCGTTCCGAAATCGCAAACACCCCAGCCGGCGCGCCACCTCCTTGCCGGCAGCCACGCCGCTCCAACACCGCCGCCCACCACCACAACCCCATGACACTCCCGCCGCGCCCGCACGTTGTCCGCGCGCCAAATCCGACTATCCTGTTCGCGCCGTGCCCTGCACGGGGAGGACCCGACAATGACCGTTGAAACCCTGTCCGCGCTGCCCGGCATGGCCAAACCGCAGGGCCCGCTGGTGCTTGCCATCCTGGACGGCGTCGGTTGGGGCCTCGGCGACGGCGGCGATGCCGTGGCGCTGGCCCGCAAGCCCAACCTCGAGCGGCTCTGGCGCTCGTCGCCGACGTGTACGCTGGCGGCGCACGGCGTCGCCGTCGGGATGCCGTCGGACGCGGACATGGGCAACTCGGAAGTCGGCCACAACGCGCTCGGCGCCGGTCGGGTGTTTCGCCAAGGCGCGGCGCTGGTACAGGACGCCATCGCCTCGGGGCGGATTTGGCAGGGCGCGACGTGGCAATGGCTGATGGCCGCCGTTGGCAACAAGCAGCCGCACACGCTGCACCTCTGCGGGCTGCTGTCTGACGGCAACGTCCACGCGCACATCGACCACGTGCTGGCGCTCGTGGCGGCGGCCGACCACGCGCAGGTCGCGCGCATCCGCGTGCACGTGCTGGCCGACGGTCGGGACGTCGCCGAGGGCAGCTTTGACACCTTCGCCGCGATGTTGGACGCCGCGCTCCACGCCTACCGCGACCGCGACTACCGCATCGCGTCCGGCGGCGGCCGCATGGCCATCACCATGGACCGCTATGACGCCGACTGGCCGATGGTCGCCCGCGGCTGGGCCACACACGTGCGCGGCGAAGGCCGCGGCTTCCGCACGGTCAAGGACGCGCTGGCCGTGCTGCGCCAGGAACCCGGCGGCAAGAGCGATCAAACGCTGGCGCCGTTCGTCATCCACGACGACAACGGCCAAGCCATCGGCAAGGTCCAGGACGGCGACGCCTTCGTGTTCTGGAACTTCCGCGGCGACCGGGCGATAGAAATCACCCGCGCTTTTGAAGAAGAGCCCTTCACCGCGTTCGACCGCGGCCCGCGCCCAAACGTGCGCTTCGCCGGCATGATGCAATACGACGGCGACCTGCAGCTGCCCAAGCGCTTCCTGGTCGAGCCACCCGTCATCGAACGCACCATGGGCGAGTTCCTGGCCGTCCTCGGCCTCAAGACTTTGGCCATCTCCGAGACGCAAAAATACGGCCACGTCACCTATTTCTGGAACGGCAACCGCTCCGGCGTGCTGGCCCCTGATTTTGAAGAATACCTGGAGGTCCCGTCCGACCGCATTGCGTTTGATCAACGCCCGCAGATGCGTGCGCACGAAATCACCGACCTTGTGTTGCAGACAATCGCGGCAAAAGATCCTCCGGACTTCATCCGCCTCAACTACCCCAACGGCGACATGGTTGGCCACACCGGCAACCTGCCCGCCACGGTCACGGCGATCCAGACGCTGGACGTCGAAATCGGCCGACTGCTGCATGCCGTCGTCGAACGCGGCGGCATTTTGGTCGTCACCGCCGACCACGGCAACGCCGACGACATGTGGATGCGCGACAGCAAAGGCCGCCCGCAGCTGGACGCCCAGGGCGAGCCCGTCCCCAAAACCAGCCACACCCTGAACGCCGTCCCCTTGACCATCTTCGACGCCCGCCACGCCGACCGCTGGCAGCTGCGCACCCCCAGCGCCGACGAAACCCCCGGCCTCGCCAACGTCGCGGCGACGCTGTTCAACCTGCTCGGCTACCAGGCGCCCAAGGACTACGCGCCCAGCCTCATCGAATCGAAGCCCGGCTAACCAGCCAAATCCCGCCGAGCGAGCGCAAAGCGCAAATCAAACAAATCCCATCGCCCCAGAGCGAGCGCGAAGCGCAAGCCAAGCAATTCCCGCTGCCCTCCGCGAGCGCAAAGCGCAAGCCAACCATTTCCCGTAGTCCCCCAGCGAGCGCGAAGCGCAAGCCAAACTTTTCCCGTGGTCCCCAAGCGAGCGCGAAGCGCAAGCCAACCATTTCCCAGCCAATCGCCCAAGCCGCTGACCCGCCCACCCCCTCGCGTGAACCGGAATCAGGAATTTCAGACCTGCCCGGGGTATCACCGGGCGGCTCCAACGCTGTAGACGCCATGATTGTTGTCGAGGCGCGGTTCCGACCAAGCCGCCGCGTAGCGCGGCCACGAGCTCGGGGCCCCGCGCCGAGAGACAAAAGGAAGGGAGTGTGAGGGAAACCTG
>CAIPXZ010000659.1 GCA_903869075.1 uncultured Myxococcales bacterium
GGCCATCGTCTACAGATCCTCAGCCGAACGGAACAGCTCAGCAAAGAAGTTCGTGCGAATGCGAATCAAGCTCTGGCGCTGGTTCTGCTTCACGTCGATCGTGCCGCCTTCCGGGCGGATGTAGGTCGCTTCAATGACGTCGTCCTCAAACGACACCGTGCGCGCCGCCTTGGCCTTGCCCTTGGTCTGGGCCTGCGCAACGCCGGACGTGCCCAGCAGCGCCAGCGCCAGCGTCACGGCGGCGAGCACGCGGAGGGAGCCAAAGTTCAGAAATTGCGGCGTTTTCAAGGGTGCCTCCTGCAGGGCAAGACAAACCGGCTGGCAGTATGGCGCAAGCACTGGAGCTTCGCAATCTCGTGGCCGCTCGCAGGGGCTTTGACGCGCAGAAGTTGCCATCGATCTGCCTCACGCTTCCGCATGGCGCACGCTGGCCAACAGCTCCGCCGCCCAGGCGTCCACCGGCGCGCCGTGGCTGCCCGCCGCCAGCGTCCGCACATCCAGCCACAGCCGATCGCCGCGCACCCGGCCGATGACCGGCACTGGCGCCGCCAGCACATGTGCCTGTAATTCCGGGCCGCTCCAGCCCGTCCGCGCCAGCACCAGCGCGTTCGATGGCAGCCGCACCAACGGGTCGGTACCGCCGCCCAGCTGCGCCTCGCACGGCGCGACTGCCACCTGCCAGCCGGCCGGCAGCCCCGCCCGCAGCCGTTCAGCCGCCAGCGCCGCCTGCTGCGCGATCGCCGCCGCGTCCTGCGCCACCGCCGCGAGCACCGGCAGCTCCGCCGCCGCGGTGCCCAGCAAGTGGCTGCGCAGCACATGCTCCAGCGCGGCGATCGTCAGGTGATCCACGCGCAGCGCCCGCGCCAGCGGACTCTGCGCCGCCGCCTGGATGTACGCGCGCTTGCCGACGAGGATGCCCGCTTGCGGTCCGCTGACCAGCTTGTCGCCGGAAAACAGCACAAGATCCGCACCTTGCCGCAGCACTTCCGCCACTTGCGGCTCGCGGTCAAACGCGCCGCGCATCGCCTGCCCGAGGCCGCCCAGCGCCCCCGAGCCGACGTCCACCACCAGCGGCCGACCGTGCGCGTGCGCCAGCGCCGCCAGCTCCGCCAAATCGGGCGTCTTGGTAAAGCCGACGAGCGCAAAATTGCTGCGGTGCACCTGCAAAAGCGCGGCGATCTGCTGGTTTTTGTCGCGCAGCAGCGGCCGTTCGTAGTCGCGCAAGTGCGTGCGGTTGGTGGCGCCGACCTCGACGAGCGTCGCACCCGCCGCGGTCATCACCTCCGGAATGCGGAAGCCGCCACCGATCTCGACGAGCTCGCCGCGCGACACGAGGACCTGCTTACCCGCCGCCAGCGCGTGCAGCGCCAGCAGCACCGCCGCCGCGCCGTTGTTGACGACGAGCGCATCCTCGGCGCCGGTTAGCCAGCACAGCAAGCTGCGGACGTGGTCCTGGCGCGAGCTGCGCCGGCCGTCCTCCAGCGAGAATTCAAGGTTGCTGTAACCGCGCGCCGTCTCGGCGATCGCCGCGATCGCGCCGGCTGACAACGGCGCCCGGCCAGCGTTCGTGTGCAGCAAGACCCCAGAGCCATTGAGGATTCTGCGCAGGCTTGGCTGCCGCAGCGTCGCCACGCGGGCCGAGACCGCCGCGACCAGCGCGTCGTGCAGCGCCAGGGGCGTCGCCAGCGCACCCGCCAGCACCTCGGCGCGCACCGCGGCGATCGCCTCGCGCGCCAGCCGGATCGCCAACGGCTCGGGCAAATCCGCCAGCGGCGGCGCCTGGCGCAGCGTCTCGACGGCCGGCAGCTGGCGGAGCAAATCGCTCATGGTTCCCCGATGCCGGCGCTGAGGCCAGCGACAACGTCCACAACCGGCACGGCGACGCCCGCCGCCGCTGCCCAGCGCTGGACCTGCGCGAGATAGTCGCCGGCCAGCGCCACAGCGTCCCCACGATCCGGCCGATGCGGGTTCGCCGTCAAGCACACGAGCGGCCGGGCGCGCTGCGCCGTCAGCTGCACCCCCAGCCGCGCCAGCCGTGCGTGCCCCGCCGCCGTCAGCAGCACCGCGCCCTGGCTCGCCACCCGCAGCACCTGCACGCCGGCGAGGTCCAGCTGCGCCAGCCGCGCGTCCGTCAGCCCGCCCGCCACATCGCGCGTGTGCGGCGCGGCGCGATCGCCTGGGGTCGCCAGCGCGCGCAACGTCGCCAGACCTTCCGCCAGCGGCAGCACCGCGCCCACCGCCAGCACCAGCCCGTCCACGCCCGGTGCGTCCGCCGCCGCCTGCCGGTGGTAGGCGCCGTCCACCAACAGCCGGTCCGCACCCGCCGCCTCCAGCGCCGCCAGCGCCAGCGCCAGGTGGCCCGAGTGCGCAAGCCCGCACAGCAGCACCGGCCCCGCCGCGCGTGCCGCCGCCAGCACCACCGGCCCCAGGCTGCTCACAACGTCAAGCGTCTGCAGCACTTTCAGGCGCCCGTCCGCCGCTTGCACCGCCTGCAGCGCCGTCACCACCAGCGCGCCCTTGGCCACCGTCACCGCTGGCTTGGGCGTCGCCAGCCAGGCATCGCTCGCTTCGCCGTCCACGCCGACCGAGCACAGCCCCGCGCGCTCCTGCCGCTCCGCCAGCGCCGCGCTCAGCGCGTTGAGCGCGGTCGTCTTGCCGGCGTTTTTGCTCGCGCCAATCACCGCCACGGTGCGCAGGCCGTGCTGCCAGACCACGGCGTCCATCGCGGCGATGCCAGCGGCGCTGACCAGGGCGGGAGGCTGCAAGCGGTCGGTCACGGGCCCATCCTTGCCGGGCCGCGGCCCGCGCGGCGACTGTCGCGCGGATGACCGGGGCTGTCCACCGCCGCGCGCGTTTCGCAGCCGCCGTCGCCGCTTGGCCGTCGGCAATTGCCATTTCAGCCACGCCGGGTACAGTCGCGCCTCGCCCGCCGCTGGGCTGTGGCCACGCCGTGCTCCGCCAGTTCTTCCAACGCTACGCCCGCCGCTACGCGCCGATCTACGCCGCGGGCTTGGGCTTTTTGATCGCGACCATCGGCTTGACCGTCGCGATTCCGGCGCTGCAAAAGCAGGTGTTTGACGCCCTGACCGCGCTTGAATCCATCCGCCAGCTGCTGCCGTTTGCGGTGCTGGAGTCAGCGCTGGGTCCGGCGCAGCTTGTGACGCTGGACGCCGTGCGGCCGCTGGTCTGGCTGATCGCGGGCGCGGCGGTGCTTGTGATTTTCGTGCGGACGCTGTCGCGCGTGCTGTTTTTCAACCCCGGCCGCGTCATCGAATTCCGCGTGCGCAATGACATGCTGCAGCGGCTGCTCGGCATGTCCCCGCAGTTTTTCAAGACGTGGAGCATTGGCGACATCATGGCGCGCGCCGGCGACGACGCGACTTTTGTCCGTGCTTTCGTAGGCTTTGCGGCGATCATGGTGCTCAACATCGTCGTCGCGTCCACCTGGGCGATGGTGCGGATGGTGCGTACGGACGCCTGGCTGACGGTGTACTGCGTGCTGCCGCTGCTGCTGGCGGTCGTGGCGCTGCGGCTGGGCGTGGCGCGGACTTTTGGCATGATGGGCGAGACGCAAAAGGCCTTGGGCCGCCTCAGCAATACCGTGCTCGAGACGTACAAGGGCATCAACGTCGTCCAGGGCGCGGCGGCGGAGAGCGCGTTCTTGGCCAAATTCGACGTCGACAACGACACCTTCACAACGCTCAACCTGCGCGTCGTCGCCATCCGCACGTTTTTGATGCCGATCGTCGCCGTCGTCGGCAACATCTGCATTTTTTTCCTGCTGCTGATCGGCGGCCAGCACGTGGCCGAGAGCCGCATGACGCTGGGCGACGTTGCCGCCTACGCCTCCTACGTCGCGATCCTGGTCGGCGCGCTGGCGAGCGGTGGCTGGGTGATTGGCGTGCTGCAGCGCGGCGTCGTGTCCCTGCGCCGCGTGTGGGAAGTCGTTGAGCTGACGCCAGATTTGCCGGTTGGTACGGTGCCGTTGCCGCCGGGCGGCCGCGGCATCCACCTGCGCATCCACGACCTGACGTACCGCCACCCGGACGCCGCGCCGGACGCGCCGCCAGTGCTGGATCACCTGACGCTGGACCTGCCGCCGGGCAAGGTGCTGGGCGTGTATGGCGCGGTGGGCGCGGGCAAGTCGACGCTTGTGTCCCTGCTGGCGCGGATGCAGCTGCCGCCGCCGGGGACGGTGACGCTGGACGGCGTGGACCTGCTGGACGCGGCGCGCGACGACCTGCGGCGGGCGGTGGCGATCGTGCCGCAGTAGGCGTTCCTGTTTTCGCGGTCGGTGCGGGAGAACATCGGCTACATCGACCGCGTGGCGGACATCGACGACGCGCGGGTGCTGGCGGCGGTGGCCAAGGCGTGCCTCGCGGGCGACCTGGAGCGGCTGCCGCAGGGCCTGGCGACGGTTGTCGGCGAGCGCGGCCAGACGCTGTCCGGCGGCCAGCGGCAGCGCGTGCAGCTGGCGCGCGCTTTCTACCGCGGCTACCGGCTGCTGGTGCTGGACGACGTGCTGTCAGCGGTGGACCACGACACGGAAGCCAAGCTGCTGGCGGCGATCCAGGCCGAGATCGCGGCGAAGGGTACGAGCGCGATCCTGATTTCCCACCGGCTGTCGGCGCTGGCCGCGGCGGACGAGATCGTTGTGCTCGAAGCCGGCAAGGTCGCCGAACGCGGCACGCACGCGCAGCTGGTGGCGCGCGCGGGCACGTACGCGCGGGTGTGGGCGGCGCAGTCGAGCGAGAGTGCCGACGGCGATCAGGCCTTGGCAGCGGCCTCGGCGTAGCGGCGGACAATCTCGCCCGCCGGCTCAATTTTCTCGATGCCCTGCACGGACTTGCCGGCCTGGAAATACTCCTGGTACGCCGAGCCGCGGTTCTGCGCCTCGCGCAGCTTCCACGCCGACTGCAGCGAGTAGAACATCCGCATGTAGTGCTTGGTCCGCGGGTTGCGCAGCAGGACCCGCGCCAGCGGCCCGGCCTTGGTGCCGATTTTGCGGATGTACGGCGTCTGGATGACGGACACCGGCACGCCAGACAGCTTGTCCGTCAGCACGATGTCGGCGGCTTGTGCTTGGAGAATCGCGGACTTGTAGTCGGCGTGCGCCTTACACTCGGTGGTGGCGATAAAGCGCGTGCCCAGCTGCGCGCCGGCGTAGCCCAGCTTCAGCACGTCGGCAAAAGCCTGCTCATCGCCGATGCCGCCGGCGGCGACGATCGGCAGGCCGAGGTCGCCCAGCTCCGCCAGCAGCTCCTGCGGCGTCTTTTGCCCGGCGTGGCCGCCCGCGCGGTTGTTGACGGCGATCAGCCCGTGGACGCCGGCTTTTTTGGCGATCAGCGCCCACTTGCGCTCGGTGATGTCGTGGTAGACGACGCCGCCAAAAGGCCGCACGCGCTCGACGACCCACTGCGGATTGCCGAGCGAGGTGACAAAGAACCGCACGCCCTCGTCCAGCGCGATGTCCAGCCAGTTGCTCATGCGGTCCAGATAGACCTTGGAGGACTTTTCAGTCAGCACGTTCATGCCGATCGGCCTGTCCGTGACCGCCTTGATCTGCCGCAGCGCCGCGCGAAAGTCCTGTTTGCCAACAAAAGTCAGGCTGATCGGCTGGACAATGCCGATGCCGCCCGCCGCCGAGACGGCCGCGACGAGCTCCCAGTTGCTGCACGGGTACATGGCGCCGCAGATGAGCGGCACGGCGATCTTGGCGTCGCGGGTCAGCGCTGTGGAAAGGTCAGTCATGGCGGGCCTCCGGCAAAAACGGCGGCCATGGTGGCACAGACGGGCGCTGCCGTCACCGCCGCGCGGCTAGTTGATCACCGGCTGGTTGTAGCCGATGAGCACGTAGCCGTCGGTGCCCGCGTTCGTCGCGCTGCCGCCGGTGCTGCTGGCGACCGTCGGCGCCCAGGTGAAGCCCCAGCTGCTGCTGCCGCACGTGCCGCCGCCGCCGCCGGTGCCGCCGGTGTCGAGGCCGAGCGCATTGCCGATGCCGCCGTCGCCGCTCATGACGCCGCTGCCACCGCCGCCGCCGCCGCCGCCATCGGTGTCGCCGACGTCCGCGCCGGAGCCGGCCGCGGCGAAGTCGTTGGCCGCGCCGATCGCGCAGCCGTTGCCGCCCGGGTTGATGCCGTTCCAGCCCGCGCCGCCGCCGCCGCCGCCGCCACCGGCGATGACGAGCCAGTTGCTGGCGTCCGGCACGGCCGAGAAGATACCGGACAAGCCGCCGCCGCCCCCGCCGGAGCCGGAGCAGCCGAACAAGCCCGCGGCGCCGCCGTTGCCGCCGCCGAGGTAGCCGCCAGCGCCCCAGCCGTTGCCGGCCGAGCAGGTGACTCCGCCGCCGCCGGCGCGCCCGGCGATGATGTAGTAGGTGGTGCCGGGGACGACCGGGATGGCGCCGCTGAAGACCATCCGGCCGGCATTGCCGCCTGCGCCGCCGACCGTGCCGTCGCCGCCGCCGCCGCCGCCGCCGCCGGCGACGATGTCGATGCCGGTGATCTCGGTGACGCCAGCGGGCACGGTCCAGGTCTGCACTTCGCCGGTGGCGCTGAAGTACGCTGAGGCGTTGGCGCAGACAAAGCCGTTGCCGTCGTAGCCCGGGGCGCAGACGCAGGTGTAGCTGCCCGGCGTGTTGCTGCAGCTGGCGTGGAGCCCACAGGCGGCGGTGCCGGCGGCGCACTCGTCGATGTCGGTGCAGGTCACGCCGTCGCCGCTGTAACCGGCCGGGCAGGTGCAGGTGTAGCTGCCGGGCGTGTTGGTGCAGGTCGCCAGCGCGCTGCAGTTGGCCTGGCCGGTGGCGCACTCGTCGACGTCGTAGCAGCCTTCGGACCACGGGTCGCCCTCGTAGCCGGCGAGGCAGCTGCAGGTGTAGGCGCCCGGCGTGTTGACGCACTGCGCGAATTCGGCGCAGGTGGCGCCCTGCTGGCACTCGTCGATGTCGGTGCAGGTGAAGCCGTCGCCCTGGAAGCCGGTGTTGCAGCCGCAGCCCTGCGGCGTCGGGTCGTAGGTGCAGAAGCCATCGGCGCTGCAGAACGTGCCGGGCTGGCAGCTGCCGCCGGCGCAGGCGTCGCCGGTTGTGCAGGGCGTGCCGTCGTCGCAGGCGGCGCTGTTGGCGGTGAAGGTGCAGCCGAGCGCCAGGTCGCAGGCGTCGTCGGTGCACAAGTTGCCGTCATTGCAGACGATCGCCGGTCCGGGCACGCACGCGCCGGCCGCGCAGTGGTCGCCGCCGGTGCAGACGTTGCCGTCGCTGCACTCGTCGGTCGTGTTGGTGCTGGCGCAGCCGAGGCTGGCGCTGCAGGCGTCCTTGGTGCACGGGTTGCCATCGTCGCAGTTGGCCGCCGGTCCGGGCAGGCACGCGCCGTTCTGGCAGCTGTCGCCGACGGTGCAGGCGTTGCCGTCCGAGCAGCCCGCCGGCGTGTTGGCGTGCTGGCACCCGGCGCTGGCGTCGCAGCTGTCCGCGGTGCACGGGTTGCCGTCGTCGCAGCCCTGCGCCTTGCCGGGCTGGCAGCTGCCGCCGCTGCACAAGTCACCGACACTGCACACCGAGCCGTCGTCGCACGGCAGCGCGTTGTTGGCAAAGATGCAGCCGGTCAGGGCGTTGCAGGTGTCGGTCGTGCACGGGTTGGTGTCGGCGCAGACCTTGACGCCTTTGGGCTTGCACAGGCCGCCGCTGCAGGCGTCGTCGGTCGTGCAGGCGTTGCCGTCGCTGCAGGCGAGCGTGTTGTTGGCGTGGGCGCAGCCGGTCGCCGTGCAGCTGTCGGTCGTGCACGGGTTGCCGTCGTCGCAGTACTGCGCCGCGCCGGGCTGGCACACGCCGCTCACGCAGGTATCGCCGACGGTGCAGGCACTGCCGTCGCTGCACGGCGCGCTGTTGGCGCTGGAGCTGCAGCCGCCGACCGGGTCACACGTCTCGGTGGTGCACGGGTTGCCGTCATCGCAGGACGCCGGCGCGCTGGGCGTGCAGACGCCGTTTTTGCAGGTGTCGCCGACGGTGCAGTTGCTGCCGTCGTCGCACGGCGCGCTGTTCACGGCAAAAGCGCAGCCCAGCTTGGCGTTGCAGCTGTCGGTCGTGCACGGGTTGCCATCGCTGCACGGCAAGGGCGCGCCGCCGACGCAGCCGCCGGCCTCGCAGTGGTCCGCGAGCGTGCAGACCGAGCCGTCGTCGCACGGCGCGCTGTTGGCGCTGGCTTGGCAGCCCAGCTTGGCGTCGCAGCTGTCGGTGGTGCACGGGTTGCCGTCGTCGCAGCTCGTGAGGCTCACGGGCAGGCAGACGCCGCCGGTGCAGCTGTCCCCGGTCGTACAGGCGTTGCCGTCGTCGCACGCCGCGCTGGTGGCGGTGTGGCTGCAGCCGCCCTGAGCGCTGCAAGTGTCGGCGGTGCACGGGTTGCCGTCGTCGCAGAGCTGGCTCTTGCCGGGCACGCAGGCGCTGTCGCCGCAGGTGTCGCCGACGGTGCAGACGTTGCCGTCGTCGCATGGCGCGCTGTTGGCCGCCGATTGGCAGCCGAGGATGGTGTCGCAGGTTTCGGTGGTGCACGGGTTGCCGTCGTCACACGGCGCGGGCGCGCTGGGCGTGCAGATGCCAGCCTTGCAGGTGTCGCCGGTCGTGCAGGCGCTGCCGTCGTCGCACGGCGCGGTGTTGGTGGTGAAGGTGCAGCCGTTGGCCAGGTCACAGCCGTCGTCCGTGCACGGGTTGCCGTCGGTGCAGGCCAGCGCGGCGCCGCCGGCGCAGTTGCCGGACGCGCAGGTGTCGCCGGTGGTGCAGACGTTGCCGTCGTCGCACGCCAGACTGTTGGCGCTGCTCGTGCAGCCCAGCTTGCCGTCGCAGCTGTCGGTGGTGCACGGGTTGCCGTCGTCGCAGACGGTCACGGCGGTCGGCATGCAGACGCCGCCGCTGCAGGTGTCGTTCAGCGTGCATGGGTTGCCGTCGTCGCACGCAGCGGTGGTGTTGCTGTGGCCGCAGCCGCCCTTGGCGTCGCAGGCGTCGGTCGTGCAGGGGTTGCCGTCGTCGCAGAGCTGGCCCTGGCCGGGCGTGCAGGCGCTGGCGGCGCAGACGTCGCCGAACGTGCAGACGTTGCCGTCATCGCACGGCAGCGCGTTGGCGACCGATTTGCAGCCCGCGGCCGCGTCGCAGATCTCGGTCGTGCAGGGGTTGTTGTCGTCGCACGGCGCGGGCTTGTCCGGCGTGCAGGTGCCGGCTTTGCAGGTGTCGCCGGTCGTGCAGTTGCTGCCGTCGTCGCACGGCGCGGTGTTGGTGGCGAAGGTGCAGCCCTTGGTCGGGTCGCAGCCGTCGTCGGTACACGGGTTGCCGTCGGCGCAGGCGAGCGCGCTGCCGGCGGTGCAGCTGCCGCCTTTGCAGCTGTCGGCGACGGTGCAGACGTTGCCGTCGCTGCAGCCGACGCCGTCGGGGAGCACGGCGGTGGCGCACGTGCCCGCCGGCAGGCAGATCGCCAGGTGGCAGCCATCGCTGGCGGCGGGGCAATCGCTGGCGGTTTTGCAGGCTTTGCTGGCGACGTCGGGACCAGACAGCGTGTCCGGCTGCTTGGTGCCGGCGTCGTACGACAGCGTGTCCTGCGTCGCGTCGGTCGCCTGGACGCTGGCGTCGTCGGTCACGTCATCCGCCAGGACGTCGCCGCCGCTGCTGCCCGTCGCCGCGCCGCAGCTGGCCAACAGCCAGGTTGCCAAAAGCCATCTTCCCGCCCGCATTTTTGCCCCCGATGGCCTGAATTTCCAAGCGCTTGGCGGTGACGATGCCCACACATCGCGCCGCGCTGGCTAGCGTCGAACCAAAATCGCCCATCGTCCAAAAAGTCGCAAGTCCCACCCGGGGGTGCGCCGACTACCGCAGCAATTTCACCGCCGCGGCCAGCGTGCGCCACGCGTGTTCGACGTCGCCAAGCTCCGCGCCCAGCGGTGGCAGCGTGTACAGCACCGGTCCCAGTGGCCGAATCAGCACGCCCTGATTCAAGCAAAAATCGCGAATTTGCCGGGATTGGTGGGCATCGTGGTAGCCGCCGCCGTGCAGCTCCAGCACGCCAATCCCACCCAGCCAGCGCACCGCCCGGACCTGCGGCAGCGCCTGCAGCGGCGGCAGGATCCGCGCGTACAGCGCGTGCAGCGCCCGGGCTTTGGCCAGCAGCCCGTCCTCGTCCAGGGCCGCCAGGCTCGCCAAGGCCGCGGCGCAGGCGATCGGGTTGGCAGTAAAGCTGTGGCCGTGCAGCAGCGCGCGGCGCGCGTCCGGACCCAGGAAAGCCTCGTAGATGTCCGTGGTTGCCAGCGTCGCCGCCAGCGGCAGGGTGCCGCCGGTCAGGCCCTTGGCGAGGCACAGCAGATCGGGCGCCAGCGCCGCGTGCTCGCAGGCAAACAGCGCGCCGGTCCGGCCAAAACCGGTCATGACCTCATCGGCGATCACCAGCCCACCGTGCGCGCGCACGCGCTGCGCCAGCGCCTGCAGAAACGCCGGCGGGTACAGGCGCATGCCGCCCGCGCCCTGCACAAGCGGCTCGACGATCACCGCCGCCACGGTGTCACCGCACGCCGCCAGCTGCGCGTCCAGCGCCGCCAGCGCCGCCGTCAGGTCGCGCGCCGACTGCAGCGGATCGCCATCGACGGTCGGCACCGCCACGCGTGTCACCGGCCAAAGCAGCGGCGCGAACGGCCCGGCAAAATCCGCGGGATCGCCCACTGACATCGCGCCAAAAGTATCGCCGTGGTAGCCGGACTCCAGCGCCAGGAACCGCGTGCGCTGCGGCTGGCCGCGCTGGGCGTGGCACTGCACCGCCATCTTCAGCGCGACCTCCACCGCCGTCGAGCCGTCGTCCGAATAGAACACCCGCGTCAGGCCCGGCGGCGCGCGCTGCACCAGCTGTTCCGCCAGCGCCACAGCGCCGGGATGCGTGCAGCCGGCAAACAGCACGTGGTCCAGACGCGCGGCTTGCGCAGCGATCGCCGCGACAATGCGCGGGTGGCTGTGGCCGTGCAGGCAGGTCCACCACGAGCTGATGGCGTCAAAAACCCGCGTGCCATCAGCCAGTTGCAGCCAGGCGCCAGCGGCGCTGACAACAGCCAGCGGCGGGTCAGCGGTCGCCGCCTGGGTGAACGGGTGCCAAACAACGGCGCGATCGCGATCGGCAAGGCTCATGGCAGTCGCTCCAGCAGCGCC
>CAIPXZ010000660.1 GCA_903869075.1 uncultured Myxococcales bacterium
CGTAGCCGGTCTCCGGCCAGCCGGGAAACGCGTTCTCGAACACGATCAGGTCCGGTCCCGGCTTGTCGACGAGCTGCAACCCATCAAATGCCAATACAATTTCACCACCAGTACCCAGCGACACGACGTCGAGGCTGCCGCCATCCGGGCCCGCGCCTTGCGGCGGACCGAGCACGATGCCCGGCATCTTGTCCTGGCCAAAACCGGCGCCGGGTCCGTACTTGACCGAGACGACGCGGCTGGCAAACGGCGGCGGCAAATCGTCACCATGCGTCGCCGTCGCGCAGCCAACCAGCAGCAAAGTCAGGTAGATACGCATCATTGCGGCGTCAGCGTCGTCCAGGAAAAGCCGGCGCAGCCGGACTTGTCGGGCGCGCTGTCGTCGGCGGTGAGCGTCGAGGCCAAGGCCAAGGCCGCGGAATCCAAGCCATAGTCAATGGTGCAGCTGTAAAAACTGCCGCTGGCCGGCGCGGTCCACAGCACCTTGCTGAACTTCGACGGGTTGTACTTGTCGTCGGCGGCGGCTTGCAGGATCGCGAAACGCTTGGTGTTATCGAACTGGTACAGCCAGGACGCGTCCCAATAGCGGCTACTGATGACGGACTTGCCGCCAAAGTTGTCATTGTACTTGCCGGCGATGGCGATCGGCGCGGCGGCGGTCAGCTTGGTCCACGGGAAGCCGCCGCAGCCGGATTTGTCGGGCGCGCTGTCGTCGGCGGTCTTGGTTGTGGCGCTGGCGAGCTCGGCGGTGGCGAGGCCGTAGTCGACGGTGCAGTAGTAGAAGCTGCCGCTGGCCGGCGCGGTCCATGCAAGCTTGCTGAACTGCGACGGATTGTACTTGGCGGTCGCGGGGTTCTGGACGATTGCCGTCCGGCCGGCGGCGTCGAGCTTGACGATGGTGGCGTCGTCCCACGCCGTCGTCGAGATCTCGGAATAGCCGCCGAATGTGCTCGACCAGACGCCGGCGATGGTCAGGCCGCCAGCCGTGTCGCCGCTGCCGTCGCTGCTGGAATCGCCGCTCGTGGCGTCGTCGCTGCCGCCGGTGCTGGCGGCGGTGGAGCCGCACGCGGCAAGCAAGCAGAACATGACACAAATCAAGAGGTTGCGGAACAGGCTCATCATTTCCTCGCGCCAGGACAGGGGACCGGGTCTGCAACCCCACCGGCTGAACGCGAGGCGGACCGCGGGCGCGGGCCACCTGTCGGAACACACAACCACGCGCGGACGCGTGGATCTGCGAGCCGCTCCCCTTGACCGGCCAACGCTGGTCACCACGAGGGCGCGAAAAGCACTGTCGGATAGCCGACTTATGCTGGGGAGTTCCCGACTTGCTCGCCCGGCCTCGCGGCCAAACGCGCTCACGGTTGCGGGTCAGCGCCGGATTCACACCGGACTTCCTCCCAGGCCAAACGACAGTCGCTTGGCCTGCCCTGAGCCTAGGGAGGTTGCGCCGACGCGTCAAGGCAGGGCAACATGGCGGCCCGCGAACGCGAACGCGCCCGAGGAAGCTGCCGATGCCGAAAGTTCTAGTCGCCAACCGCGGGGAGATTGCCTGCCGTGTCATCCGCGCCTGCCGCGAGCTCGGCTTGGGCACCGTCGCCGTGTATTCGGACGCCGATCGCGACGCGCGCCACGTTTGGCTCGCCGATGAGGCCGTGCGGCTGGGTCCGCCGCCGTCCAAGGATTCGTACCTGCGCGGCGATCTGGTATTGGCGGCAGCCAAGCAGACCGGCGCGACGCTGATTCACCCGGGTTACGGTTTTCTCAGCGAAAACCACGTCTTTCGCGAGGAATGCGACGCCGCGGGCATCACCTTCATCGGTCCCGGCGCGTATGCGATGCGGCAGATGGGCGTCAAAACCACGGCGCGGCAGACGATGCACGCGGCGGGCGTACCGGTGGTGCCGGGCTCGCTGGAGCCGATCACTTCGCTCGCGGAGGCGCAGCGGCTGTGCGACGAGATCGGCTATCCGGTGATGCTCAAGGCGGCGTCCGGCGGCGGCGGCCGCGGCATCCGCATCCTGCACGACCCGGCGGAGCTGCCCAACGGCTACGAGGGCGCGCAGCGCGAGGCCGGCGCGTACTTTGGCGACACGACGGTGTACATCGAAAAGGCGATCCTCAACCCGCGGCACATCGAGATCCAGGTGCTGGCGGACACGCACGGCAACACAATCCACCTGTTCGAGCGCGAGTGCTCCGTGCAGCGGCGGAACCAGAAGATCATTGAGGAATCCCCGGCGGCGCACCTGAGCCAGGCGACCCGGCTGAAGATGGGCGCGATGGCGGTGAAGGCGGCGCAGGCGGTGCAGTACGTCGGCGCGGGCACAATCGAGTGCCTGGTCGACGCGCACGAGAATTTCTACTTCATGGAGATGAACACGCGGCTGCAGGTCGAGCATCCGGTGACGGAGCTGGCGACGGGCGTGGACCTCGTCTACGAGCAGCTGCGGGTGGCGCTGGGCGAGAAGCTGTCCGTGACGCAAGCCGACATCGTGCAGCGCGGCCATGCCATCGAGTGCCGCATCTATGCCGAGGATCCGTCGCGCGGCTTTACGCCGGCGCCAGGGCCGCTGCTCGTGTACCGGCCGCCGCTGGGTCCGGGCCTGCGCGTCGACGACGGTTTTGGTGAAGGCGATGAAATTCCCCGGTTTTATGACTCGATGATCGCCAAGCTGTCGGCGTGGGCGCCGGATCGGCCCCGCGCGATTGCGCGGATGCAGGCGGCGCTGGAGCGCTACGAGATCGCCGGTTTTTGCCACAACATCGAGCACTTGCAGCAGGTTCTGGCGAGTGAACCGTTCCAGATCGGGCCGTATGACACCGGCCTTGTGGGCAAGCTGCCGCCGCTGCGGACGACGCCGGACGATGACGACTTGGCGAGCGCGTTTGCGGCGATCTGGACGCACCGGCAGCGGCAGGCGCAGCAGCCGGTGGCGGCGACGGACAGCGAGAGCCTGTGGCAGCGGACGGCGCGGACGGGCGGCCTGCGGGCGCGGTAAGGAGCGGAAATGGCGACGGAATATCGCGTCAAGCGCGGCGAAACCGTGCAGACTGTGAGCGTGCTGGAGGACCGCGGCGAGACGGTGCTCGTGGCGATTGACGGCCGGCAGCTGGAGCTGGCGGTGCACGCGCTGCCTGATGGCCGCACGGCGGTGGCGACGCCGGAGCGGCGCGTGGCGCTGCGGGCGTTGCCGACCAAGCAGGGGCTGCTGGTTGTGGACACGCACGTGCAGCGGACGTTCGAGGTCGAGGACGCGCGGCTCAGCTGGCTGACGGGCGCGGGCGCGGGCAAAGGCGCGGCGGGCGGGCGCGTGACGGCGTCGATGCCGGGGCGCGTGGTGCGGGTGCCGGTGCAGCTGGACGACATCGTCCCGCCAGGCGGCGTGGTGGCGGTGCTGGAGGCGATGAAGATGGAGAATGACGTGCGGGCGCCGGGCGGCGGCAAGGTCGTTGAGATCGCGGTGCAAGAAGGCGCCGACGTCGAGAGCGGCGCGCTGCTTGTGCGGCTGGAGCCGGTCCATGAGTGAGCCTGCGGCGGTGTCCGACGGCGTCGAGAGCGTGGCGCTGCAGCTGACGGTGCCGGAGACGGCGGTCGATGGCCTGACCGGCTTGTGCTGGCTGTTGTCGCCGCGCGGCGTGCTGCTGGAGGACGCGTTCACGCTGGGCAGCGCGACGCTGCCGGTCGGCCAGGTGCGGATGACGCTGTATGTGCCGCCGGCGGAAGCCGAGTCGGCGCAGGCGCTGCTGGCGGGCGAGTGCGCGGCGGCCGACATCCCGGCGCAGCTGAGCCAGACGCCGCTGCCGCACGAGGACTGGAACCGGGTGTGGAAGCTGCACTACAAGCCGTTCAACCTCGGGCAGCGCCTGCGGATTGAGCCGGCGTGGCTCGTGGAGCCGGAGGCGCCGGGGCAGATCCGGCTGGTCGTCGATCCCGGTCTGGCTTTTGGCACCGGGACGCACGAGACGACGCGGCTGTGCCTGCAGGCGGTCGAGATATGGGCGGCGCGGCAGGCCAAGGACTTGAGTCAGATCGCGATGTTGGACGTGGGCACCGGCTCGGGCGTGCTGGCGATTCTGGCGGTGCGGCTGGGCGTCGGCCGCGCGGTGGGCACGGAGATCGAGCGCGACGCCGTGGCGAGCGCCCAGCGCAACGTGGAGCTCAACGGCGTGGCCGACCGGCTGACGATCCGCCATACCGGCGATCCGCGCGATATTGCTGGGACTTTTCAGCTGGTTGTCGCCAATATCCTGTCGTCCGTGCTGCTGCCAATGGCGCCGAACCTGGCGCGCAAGGTGGCGCCGCACGGCACGCTGATTCTGTCCGGACTGCTGGCGCGTGAGCTGCCGGCGGTGACGGCGGCGTACCAGCGCCATGGCCTGGAACCCCTTGAACACGTGACGGAAAATGGCTGGGCGGCGCTGACGCTGCAGCGGCCGTGAGGGACAATCATGCGCCATCTGCTGCACGCGCTGCCGGGTGAACGGACTGAAATC
>CAIPXZ010000661.1 GCA_903869075.1 uncultured Myxococcales bacterium
CAGCGTGCCGGGCAAGTCGATGTCCGGCAAGCACTTTGCATAGTCGACCATGCTCTTGGCGACGTTGTAGTCGCAGGTCGCGGTCTGGAAGTCGCAGGTCGGGTTGGTGTCCGCCAGCTTGCCGGTGTAGAGGCCAAGCGAGATGGCGCCCTGCTTGACGTCGCGGAATTCAAGGACAAACAGCACGCTGCCCTTGGTCACGGCGTCGCCCAGCGGCTTGTTGATGAGCGCGGCGATCGCGCCGAGGCCGTTGTCGATGCCGCTCGAGCAGTTGCCCGCCGGTGAGCAGGTGTTCGGGTTGGCGTCCACGTCCACGCCCTCGCCGGGCATGCCGCTGGAGCCGACCGCCAAGCTGTTGAGCTTGTTGACCTGGTTGCTGAACGCCATCGTGCAGGTGCACTGGCCTTGGCCGACGCACTTGCCGGCGCTGCAGAGGTCGCCGGTCGTGCACGGGTTGCCGTCGTCGCACGTGCCGCCGTCGATGTTGCCGTGCGCGCAGCCGACCTTCGGGTCGCAGTTGTCGGTCGTGCACGGGTTGCCATCGTCGCAGCTCAGCGCGGTGCCGCCGCACTTGCCGGCGGCGCAGGTGTCGGCGGTGGTGCAGGCGGTGCCGTCGTCGCACGGCGCGCTGTTGTTGCTGTGCAAGCAGGCGGACGTCGCCGGGTCGCAGTCGTCGTTGGTGCAGGTGTTGCCGTCGTCGCAGATGCTGGTCACGCCGGTGCAGCACGGGCTCTTGGTGGCGAGGTGGTAGCAGCCGCCGGCGATCGTGGCGATGCACTGGTCGTAGGTGCAGACGTTGCCGTCGTCGCAGTTGCGCGCGGTGCCGCTGGCGCAGGCGCCGTCCTTGCAGGCGTCGCCAACGGTGCAGTTGTCGCCGTCCTCGCACGCCGCGGTGTTGTTGCTGTGGCTGCAGCCGGCGACGGGGTCGCAGCTGTCGTCCGTGCAAGGCTTGCCGTCGTCGCAGGCGTTGGCGGCGATGGGCGTGAACACGCAGCCAGTGGCCTGGTCGCAGCTGTCGTTTGTGCACGGATTGTTGTCGTTGCAGCTGATGCTGGAGCCGGCGCACGCGCCCGCGGCGCAGATGTCCGCGCTGCTGCAGGCGTTTTTGTCGTCGCAGGCGGCGCTGTTGTTGGAGTAGAGGCACGCCGACGTCGTCGGATCGCAGTCGTCATTGGTGCACGGGTTGTTGTCGTCGCAGACGCTTGTCACGCCGGTGCAGCATGGGCTCTGCTTGGCGAGGTGGTAGCAGCCGCCGGCAACGTTGGGATAACACTGGTCAAAAGTGCAGGTGTTGCCGTCGTCGCAGTTCTTGACTGCGCCCTTTTGGCAGGCGCCGTCGCCGCAGGCGTCGCCGACGGTGCATTCATCGTTGTCCGTGCATGGACCTTCGTGGTTTGTGTAGGTGCAGCCGGTGGCGATGTCGCATGCGTCGTCCGTGCACGGGGTCTTGTCGTCGCACACGATCGCCTTGCCGGCGCAGGCGGAAGCGGTGCAGGCGTCCGCGAGCGTGCAGGCGTTCTTGTCGTCGCACGGCGTACCGGCGGCGACGTTCGGGTACAGGCAGCCCAACAATTTGTCGCACTTGTCGTCGGTGCAGGGGTTGCCGTCGCCGCACGGCGTCGGCTTGGACACGCAAATCTGGCTCTGGCAGCTGCCGTCGTAGGTGCACAAGTCGCCGTCATCGCAGGCTTTGCCGTCGGCGAGCGCCGACCACGCCTTGGTGTCCAGCGCCGGATCGCAGACAAAGCACGGCGCGCCCGGCTTGGTCTCGCCGGCGCCGACGCAGTTGCCGTTGATGAAGCACCAGCCGTCGGCCATCGACCACGCGCAGACGCCGCCGGGCATCGTGCATTTGTCGACGGTGCAGGCGAGGTTGTCGTTGCACGCGGCGATTTGCGCGCCGCTGCAGGTGCCCGGACCGGTGTCCGGCGGCACGTCAGGTTCGATTGCGTCCGGCTGCACATCCGGCGCCACGTCCGGCTGGACGTCGTCAGTGGCGGCGTCGGCGACGTCCGCGGTGTCCGGTGCGGTGTCCGCCGCCGCGTCAGTGCCCGGCGTAGCGTCGGCGTCCGGCGCGACGGTGCCATCGCTGCCGCCCGTGTCGGCGGTCGACGTATCATCGCCGCCAGCCGCTGCAGTGTCCCCGCCGCAGGCATTGAGCACGGTGACGGCGCCGAGCGTCAGCAATGACGCATCAACGCAACCCGACGGGAACAATTCTTCCCGTTGGGGAGGAGCCGTCCCGTCCGCACAAAAGGAGGCCGGGATGGCCGAGCAATTCTTTTAC
>CAIPXZ010000662.1 GCA_903869075.1 uncultured Myxococcales bacterium
CGCCCGCGCCCACGAGCGCGCCCACACCCGCGCCGACGTCCGCGCCCGCTGCTGCGCCCGCCGCGCAGCCGGCGCAGAACAACGCGCCGGCTGATCCCAACCAGATCTGGCGTGTCACGATCGACCCGGCTGACGGCCGCAAAGGCCCGGACACGGCGTTGGTGAAAGTCGTTGTGTTTGGCGCCTTTGGCAATCAGGAAACGGTGGATTTTGCCCCGGCGCTGAACGACGTCGTCAAGACGTTTGGCGACAAGGTGCAGATTCGCTTCAAGCACAAGGTCATCCCGGCGCCGCATCCGGACGCGCAGATGGCCGCGGAGGCGTCGCTGGCGTGCCAGGCGCAGGGCAAGTTCTGGGGCTTTTTCCAGGCGGCGATCAAGTCGACGGCGATCAGCCGGTCGGCGGTGGAAGACGCGGCGAAGGCGGCGGGCTGCGACGTGGCCAAGATGAACGCCGATCTGGCGAGCGGCAAGTGGCGCGGCCAGGCGCTGAAGGACAGCCTGCTGGCCAACGAAGTGGCGGCGCACAGCTATCCGAACATCATGGTCAACGGCGTGCGCTTGGCGGCGCCCAAGACGTGGGAGCGCTTGCAGCCGCTTATCGCC
Source organism: uncultured Myxococcales bacterium (assembly GCA_903869075.1). Classification (GTDB taxonomy): domain Bacteria; phylum Myxococcota_A; class UBA9042; order UBA9042; family UBA9042; genus CAIYBN01. The sequence continues at coordinate 606 of CAIPXZ010000662.1, forward strand.
GAGCAGCTGAAGAAGGCGGAAGCTGCGGTCAAGGCGGGCACGCCGGCGGCGAAGATCTACGAGGAGGCGATCAAGGGCGGCAAGTTCTTTGAGCAGACGGCGGGTCCGGCGGTGAAGATCGCCACGGACGGCAGCCCGATCCTCGGCAACCCGGCGGCCAAGGTCGAGGTCGAGGTGTACGAGGACTTCCAGTGCCCGTTCTGCTCCAAAATCGCGCCGAGCATCAAGGAGTTCCAGAAGCGCTTCCCCAACGACGTGAAGATTGTCTACAAGCACATGCCGCTCACGGACATCCACGACCACGCGCAGGCGGCGGCTGAGGCCTCGATGGCGGCGGCGGCGCAGGGCAAGTTCTGGGAATACCACGACATCCTGTTCGCCAACCAGAGCGCGCTGGACGCCAGCAACTTGGAGAGCTACGCCCAGCAGGCTGGCTTGGATGTGGCGAAATTCAAAGCAGATATCGCCAAGGGCGTGGGTCGCGACATCATCTCGCGCGACGCCAATGAAGGCCACCAGGCCGGCGTCTCGGGCACGCCCAGCGTCTTCATCAACGGCCTGCGCTATCAGGGTCCCAAGGGCTATCCGCCCGAGGGTCTCGAAGCCGTGGCGCGCGCCTACATGGGCCTGAAATAGCCGTCAGGCCGGCTTGTACAAGCCGTCGGCATCCGCGCCCAACAGCCCAGCATCATACAGCTTTTTGTCCACTGGCGCCAGCCGCGCGATCATCGCCGGCGTCAGGATCGCCGCGTGCTTGACCACGTCCAGGTACTCGGCGATGCGCTCCAGCCCGGCGTCCTCGGACATCCAGCCCAGCTGGTCGAACTGGCGCAGGTCGACCGCGCCTGAAAACTCGCGCAACGCCTTGTCGCCATTCAGGTTGTAGTAGAAATCAAAGTAGCTCATGACCAGCTCACGGCGGCTGCGGTAGACCGGCTCGCGGTAGCGCAGCACCGTCGTGTTGGACTTGGCGATCGCGCCCCAGTGCTTGTCGATCTGGAACAGGGCGATCACGTGGTCGTCGTCGTTCTCCGCGCGCATGTCGAGGATCAGCGGCGGCAGCCCCAGACGGCGCAGCGCAGCCGCGGCGAACAGCGCGCCGTCAAAACAGTGGGCGCGGCGATCGCGCAGCACGGACAGCGGCGAGCGGTAGATCGGCTCGGTCGAGTACGGCGTCTGGTCCAAAAACACCTGAATTTTCCATGGCGTATCCAAAAGCGCCAGCGTCTCCAGGGCGATGTCCGGCCACTCCGCCGTCAGCATCGAGAAATCCAGTTCCGTCGTGGGTTTGCGGGGCATCGGCGTCTCCTGATCAGGCCGCGGCGGAGATAGCGGGCGCGGCGCGGGCTGTCAATCTGCCGGCCGCGGCTGGACGGGCGCGCGGCGAAGAGGCAAGGTGCCAAGCGACTTTTGGGAGCTGCCGATGTGCGCCACCACCGTTTCCCCGCCGCTCGCGCTTGGCGATCGGGTCAAGCCGAGCCTGCGCGGCGTGTCGCACGAAGTCACTTTCTACCTCGCGCTCGTCGTTGGCGCCACGCTCACCTGGCGCGCCGCGCCCGGAACCGCCACCTGGTCCGCGCTCGTCTACAGCCTGTGCCAGATCGCGTTATTCGGCATCAGCGCCGCCTACCACCGCCCGACGTGGAGTCCCAACGCCCGCCAGTGGATGCGGCGCGCCGACCACGCCGGAATTTTCCTCATGATCGCAGGCAGCTACACGCCGATGTGCCTGCTCGCCGTCCGCGGGCAGGCCGGTGAGCGCTTGCTCATCGCGATCTGGATCGGCGCCGCGCTGGGCATCGTCAAGTCGCTCGTCTGGATCAACGCGCCCAAGTGGTTTTTCGCGCTGCTGTGCGTGGTCTTTGCCTGGGCGGTCATGGCGGAATGGCCCGCGGTCTACGCCGGCATCGGCTACGGCGGCGCGTGGCTGCTGCTGGGCGGCGGCGCGCTCTACACCGGCGGCGCCATCGTCTACGCGCTCAAACGCCCGGACCCGTTCCCGGCGACGTTTGGCTACCACGAAATCTTTCACGCGCTGGTCATCGCCGCCGCGGTGTGCCACTTTTTCGTCATCCGCAAGCTGGTGCTGCCGGCCTGAACGCGGGAGGAGGCGATGCGCATGGCTGATTTGACCGACCAAGGCGGCCCGGTCCGCGCCGGTGAAGCGCTGGACGCCGCGGCGGTGACGGCGTGGCTGCTGCCGCACCTGCCGGACCTCGCGGGCCAGCCGGAAGTGACGCAGTATGCCGGCGGCGCGTCCAACTGGACGTATCGCCTGCGCTATGCCAACCACGACCTGATCCTGCGGCGGCCGCCGGCGGGGACGCGCGCCAAGTCCGCGCACGACATGGCCCGCGAGTTCCGCGTGCAGCAGGCGCTCAAGCCGGTGTTCCCGTGGGTGCCCAACCTGGTGGCGCTGTGTCAGGACGAGGCGGTGCTGGGCGTCGATTTCTACGTGATGGAGCGCATCGCCGGGCTGATCCCGCGCGCGCGGATGCCGCGCGGCCTGGTGTTGTCGCCGGACCAGGCGCGGCAGCTGTGCCTGAACTGGGTGGACAAGCTGGCGGAACTGCACGCGGTGGACACGGCGATCCCGGCGCTGGCGGCGCTGGGCAAAGGCGCCGGGTACGCGCAGCGGCAGATCGCCGGCTGGTCGGATCGCTACGAAAAAGCGCGGACTTGGAACGTACCGTCGTACGCCGGCGTGCGCGCGTGGCTGCGCGACCACACGCCCGCGGACGTGGCGCCGTGCGTCATTCACGGCGACTGGCGGCTGGACAACGTTGTGCTGGATCCGGCTGAGCCGGCGCGCATCATCGGCGTGCTGGACTGGGAGATGGCGACGCTGGGCGACCCGCTGATGGACCTGGGTAACGCGCTGGCGTACTGGGTGCAGGCGGACGACGGCTGGATCCTGCGCACCACCCGTCGCCAGCCGTCACACCTGCCGGGGATGCTGACGCGGCGCGAGATCGTCGCCCGCTACCTCGCGCAGACCGGGCGCACGGTCGATAACTGGGCGTTTTACGAGGTCTACGGCTTGTTCCGCCTCGCCGTCATCGCCCAGCAGATCTACTACCGCTACCACCACAAGCAGACGCGCAATCCGGCGTTTCGAAATTTCTGGTTGATTGTCAACTACTTGCACTGGCGCTGCCGTCGCGTCATCGCCACCGGACACAGCTGATGGGCGTCGTCTACCTGATCCGCCACGCCCAGGCGTCGTTCGGCGCCGCCAATTACGACAAGCTGTCGGCGCTGGGCGTGCAGCAGGCGCGCGCGCTGGGGTTGGCGCTGCAGCCGCGGGTGGCGGACGTTGCGGCGGCGTACGTCGGTCAGATGGCGCGGCACCGCCAGACTGCGGAGCCAGCGCTGCAGGCCTGGCCGGCGCCGCCGCCGCTGCAGGTTCACGCCGGCTTTGACGAATTCGACCACGAGGAAGTCTTGGCGCGCTACAAGCCCATGTACGCAAATCGGATTTTGCTGATGGCGGACATGGCGCGGACGCTGCAGCCGCGCAAGGCGTTCCAGGCGGCGTTCGACGCGGCGGCGGCGCGCTGGCTGAGCGGCGATTTTGACGGCGAGTACCGCGAGACCTGGCCGGCGTTTCGCGCCCGCTGCGTGGCGGCGCTGGACGCTGTCATCGCCGTCGCGGGACCGTCGCGCACGGTGCTTGTGTTCACGTCCGGCGGGCCGATCAGCGCGATCGCCCAGGACCTGCTGGGGCTGCCCGACGCGCGGGTTTTCGCCCTGAACCGCACGCTCGTCAACGCCGCCGTGACCAAGGTGCTGTACAGTGAAAACGGCAAATTCCTGAGTAGTTTGAATGAACATGGTCATTTTGACGGCGCCAACCGCGCGCTGCTGACGTACCGCTGAGGAGGAGACCCATGCGCAAGACGATCTTGATTACCGGCGCCAGCTCGGGGCTGGGCGAAGGCCTGGCGCGCGCGTATGCGGCACACGGTCGCGACCTGGCGCTGTGCGCGCGGCGGACGGATCGCCTCGACGCGCTGCGCAGTGAGCTGCTGGCAAAGCATCCGGGCATCCGCGTCGCCGTGCGGGCGCTGGACGTCAACGACCACGCCGCGGTGTTCAGCGTCTTCGAGGATTTTGCCAGCGAATTTGGGACGATCGACCGCATCATCGTCAACGCCGGCGTCGGCAACGGCCGCCGCATCGGCACCGGGCACTTCGCCATCAACGTCCAGACCGCGCAGACCAACTTTGTCGCGGCGCTGGCGCAGTGCGAGGCGGCGGTGGCGATTTTCCGCCGCCAAAAGCACGGGCATCTTGTGACGATTTGCTCGATGAGCGCCATGCGCGGCCTGCCCAAGCACCTGACGACCTACGCCGCGACAAAGGCGGGGCTGGCGGCGCTGACCGAGGGCATCCGCGCCGAGCTGCTGGCGACGCCCATCCGCGTCAGCGCCATCTTTCCCGGCTACATCACGACCGAGCTGAACGCCGGCGCCAAGGGGCTGCCGTTCGTCGTCAGCGGTGAAATCGGCTCCCGCGCGCTGTTTGCCGCCATCGAGCGCGAGCCGACCAAAGCGTGCGTGCCGGCGTGGCCGTGGACGGTCGTCGGCTGGGCGATGCGCTGGCTGCCGCTGCGCTGGGTCGCGCGGCTGGCGTGAGCGCGGCCGGATCCAACCCAGCGCGTTGGATTCACCATGAAAAATCGCGAGTTTTGAGCATTTGTGTGTGTTCCCAAACGCCGACTTGACGTGGTCCGCGGCGTTTGGAGACTGAACGGCATGGGCGGCACGGACCGTCCTCGCTCGCCTGACGGCGTCTCCGACCAACTGGGGTGTTCATGCGCAACCATCTGCCGTGGCTTGCTTTTGTCGCGTTTTGCGCCTGTGGCCAGACCGTCGCCGCGGCGGGCGGCAGCGACGTCGCCATCGATGGCCAGTCAGACGCCAGTACCCAGCTGGACGCCGCCGATACCCTGACCGCGGCGGATGCGCCCGATGCCCAAGCGGACGCCCCGGATGCGGCGGATGCCGAGGCCGACGCGCCCACCGCGGGGGACGCCGACGGCCAAGCGGATGCCCCAGCGCCTGACGCGGCCATCGACGCCGCCGACGCTGCGCCGCTGGACAGCGCCGTCGACACGTCCGACACCGCTGCGCCCGATGCAGCTGTTCCCGATGCCGCAGCTCCCGTCGCCGCTGTTCCCGATGCCGCAGCTCCCGACG
>CAIPXZ010000663.1 GCA_903869075.1 uncultured Myxococcales bacterium
GCGCTGCCGGCGCCAGCGCCGCCGTCGCACCGGCCGCCAAGGCCCGGGCGCGAGCCGGCGTTTCCGCTTGAGTTTCAATAGCTTCTGAAGCAGCCCCCGAAACCAACCAAGTCGGCGCCTCCGCACCTGCCGCCGCAGCTGACGCCGACACTCGCCGCGCCGCTACGACACCTTCAGGCTGTGCCGCCGCCGTCGCCCTCGCGGCACCGGGACCCGCAGCCTGCTGGCCAGTCGCCGTGGTGCCGCGCGCGAATCCGATCACGCCACCGCCGCGCCGTGCCGCAACCGATTCCCCGGCACTTGCGACGGCACGCTGCGCCGCCACGCGCGCTGCCTGAACGGCCGCCGCTGCGGCGCGCAACCAAGGGTCCGCGCCCGTCGCGTGTTGTGTCGCAGCCCGTTCTGCCGCCGCTGGAACTGCACCGCCAACCGGTTCATCGATCAGCTCAATTGTCGCGCGTTCCGGTTCTCCGCCGCGGTAGCCCACCGGACCGGCGCGCCATGCGGTCAGCCTCGCCGCAGCGCTGGTCGGCGCCCAGTCACCTTTCAGTTCCGTCCCGTTCGCAGATGCGACCAGCCCGCCGCCATGCCGCTCGGTCAGCGCCCGTGCCAGCGCGCTGGCGCGGAGGCCAACCGGACCGGCGGCTGCGATCGGCGCGCGCATAGCCGGCACCGCGTTGTCCGCAACCGCGAGCCATCCCGGCACGCCAGCACGCCTCGCGGCGGCTGTTTCGCCCGCTGGCGCCAGCGCCGTCGCCTCCACGCCGGGTGCAAGCTGGACGAGCGCCTCGTCTCGCCCCGCCGCGCCAGTTGCCATCGCGCCGGACGTGCCGCCGGTTGCCGGGCGCTGCGCCGTACCACCTGCCGCAGCGCGTGCCGATGCCGCAGTTGACCAATCGGTCCACTTGCGCGGGGCTGCCTCCGCATCCGCCCAGACGCCCAGCGTGCTTTGCCAGCGCGGCGTCATGGCCGCAAGTCGCGCCGTCGCGCGATCACCGGGCGCTGCGGCGAGTTGACCGGCGACGACCGGCGACGCCACCCGGTCACGCTGGCGCTCCTGCGCCCACGACGCGGCAGCCTGGGCGATCGCGGCGGCGAGGCCACGACGCGGCGCTGCCGCTGCGACTGGCCGCGCATCCTCCGCGCGGGCCGAAGCGGCTGGCACTGCCTGAACGCCAGACGCGCGCGGCGCCGCCCGGTCCGCCGGCGCGCCTGCGGCCAAGTCTTGTCCCACCGCAGCCGACCACGCCGCTTCTTGCGGTCCGACCGCGAGCAACGCCAAGTCGGCCGCCATTTCTGTTTGCCGCAAGGCGCGGGCCAAGCCGGCGGTCGCCACTGCTGTGCTACCGCCTGCCGATTGCCCGGCCGCACCGCGCCCAGCCAACGCCGCACGTGCCGGGCCATCCAGACGTCGCAGCGGTTGCTGGACGGCGGCGCGATAGCGGGCGACAAAATCGCCGTTCAGGCCAGCTGGCGCCGCGGTTCGCGCGGGGGCGCCGGCCGCCACCGCCGCGGCAGGGAGGGCTGCGGCGGTTTGCGGGGCGAGGTCAGCAGACCCCAGCAAACCGGGGCCGTTGGACCCCACTGGCCCGGTCGCCACGGCAAGCTCCGATTCCTGCGCCAGCGCCGCCCGCGCCGCGCGCAGCAACCCCGCTACTTTTTGTTTCAGCTGTCGTTCGCCGGCCAGCGGTTGCGCCTGTCGCGTCGCCGACTTGGACGTTGCCAGCCGGCTGGGCGCGCGATTGCCGCGCTGCGTTGCCCGGGCCGGTGTCGCCGTCCGGGGGGCGGGATTCGCCGCAGGTTCGGCGCCGATCATGCCGTCTGCTTGGAGGAATTCCTCTTCTTCCAGAACCACTTGCACAAGGTCGGCCAGCTCGTCCAGCCGCAGCCAGCGCGCTTGCAGGCCCAGATGCGCCCCCAACGCCGGCGTGTCCGCGAGCGCGCTCGCCATCGCCCACGCGCGAGCGGAAAAGCCGCCGAGCGCGTCGTTCAGCCCCGCCAGCCGCGCCATCATTCGCCCAGCCTTGTCGACCGAACCGAGAAATTCCTGTGACTTCCCGCGATTCCTCGCCGGCGACAGCCGCGCCAGCACGTCGTGGTGCAGCGTCAGAACGTCATCCTGTGGGCGGTCAATGGCCACGCGGTTCAGCCCTTCGGGGTGTAGGTAAAGCTGTCGTAAACCATGCGGATTTGTTCAAAACCGACTTGGCCGGACATGGAATTCAGCGCCGGGCCTTCGTACTCGATGACCGCGGCGTTGGACAGGTCGTACCGGCCGATTTCTTCGTAATTTCGGCTAAGTACGGTGATGGTGACGTTTTTGCGGCTGATCGGCCCGTTCGGGTCGAGGATGCCGCGCAGAAGGTCGATGAACTCGCCGGTCGCAGCGAACCAGCCGCGCTTGAGCGTCAGCAACTCGAACTTGCCGGGGCGGATGAGGCCGCGGACAAAGGCGTTGTTGCCGCCTTCGGGCATCGGCTGGATCTCAGCTTTCCAAGACAAACCGCTGACTTCCGTGAACATGCCGTAGCTGACGCCGCCGATTTGGATGTCGAAAGCGTAGGCGATGTCCGGGTCGCCCTGGCGCTTCGTGGCGCTGCCGGTGTGCTTGTCCTTGATGCCGCCCATCGACGCGAGCTTGGCCTTGGCGGCCATCACAACCGTCGCCGCTTCCGACGCTTCATTGCCGAAATTCAAGGCTTTATTCATGGCATCGCCAGCGGCGCTGCTGGCCTTGGAGAGCGCACTCTTGGCGGCCCCGAGGCCGGGGATCGCCATCGCCGGAACCGCAAGATGCGCGTCGGGCTCGGCGGTCACGACCTCTGCTGCCACTGCCGGCAGCACCGTTGCCACACGGCCCGGGCGCGCGGCCTCCGCCGGCCAAAGCCGGGGTCCAGCGGCGCGGCCAGCCGCGTCAGCCTTGCGATTTGCCGTTGAATTGCGGGTTGCCATCTCGCCTCGCTCGTTTGTCCCGGCTGCGGCGCGGACTCAAGCCCCGCGATGCGCCACGACGTCCTGTTTTGCTAGCAAGGAACGTGCCACTTCACAGGTCAAGCGCCATCCTCGCGCGAGAGCACGTCGACTTCCTGCGTCAGCCGCACGGTCACAAATTCGGCCGGCCGCAGCGGCGACAGGCCGATCTCCAGCACAATCTGCCCGGCGTCGCGTGATTCCGCTGGGTTGTTGCGCTCATCACACAGGACAAAAAACGCCTCGTCCATCGTCGCGCCGCGGAACCAGCCCTTGCGCCACAGGCTCTCGAGCAGCACGCGCCCGGCGCGGTCGATCGTCGCCCACA
>CAIPXZ010000664.1 GCA_903869075.1 uncultured Myxococcales bacterium
CGGCACCGGCTGCGTCTCCACGCCAGTCGCCAGCAACACGCCGTGCGACGACGGCAACGCTTGCACCGTCAGCGACGGCTGCCAGGGCGGCACGTGCAGCGGCGGCGGCTTGCTCGGCTGCGACGACGGCCAAGTCTGCACCGCAGACGGCTGCAACCCGGCGAGCGGCTGCGTGCACGGCGCCAACAGCCTGGCGTGCTCGGACGGCAACGCCTGCACCACCAGCGACGCCTGCAGCGGCGGCAGCTGCCAGCCCGGCGCGCCGCTGGTCTGCGACGACGGCAACCCGTGCACGAGCGACAGCTGCGCACCCGCGACAGGCTGCGTCTACACCGCCAACACCGCGCCGTGCAGCGATGGCAACGCCTGCACCGTCGGCGACACCTGCGCCGGCAGCGGCTGCGTGCCCGGCGCCGCGCTCGGCTGCGACGACGGCCAGGTCTGCACGATCGACAGCTGTAACCCCGCCAGCGGCTGCAGCCACGCCGCCAACACGCTGCCGTGCACCGACAACAACGCCTGCACGCTCGGCGATGTTTGCGGCGGCGGCGTCTGTTTGGCCGGGGCCGTCACCGACTGCAACGACGGCAATGTCTGCACGGACGACGCCTGCGACGTCCAGACCGGCTGCCGCCACGGCGCCAACGCCGCCAGCTGCGACGATGGCGACCCGTGCAGCCTGGTGGACAAATGCGTCAACAGCGGCTGCACCGGCACCACGCCGAAGGACTGCGGCGACGGCAACGTCTGCACCGCGGACAGCTGCGTGGCCGGCAGCGGCTGCGCCTACGCGGCGGTGGGCGGCGGCTGTTCCGACGGCAACGCCTGCACAAGCGGCGACGCCTGCAGCGCCGGCACGTGCACAAGCGGCAGCGCCGTCAGCTGCGACGACAACAATGCCTGCACAAGCGATGCGTGCGACGCCACAAGCGGCTGCGTGCACAGCAACGTCGCCGGGCCGTGCGACGACGGCAGCGCCTGCACAGTCGGCGACGTCTGCGGCGGCGGCGTCTGCCAGGGCGCGGCGCAAAAGGACTGCAGCGACGGCAACCCGTGCACGCACGATGACTGCGATCCCGCCGGCGGTTGCACGCACGCGCCCAGCGCCGGACCGTGCAGCGACGGCAATGCCTGCACCGTCAGCGACGCTTGCAACGGCGGCACCTGCCTTCCCGGCGCGCCGACAAGCTGCGACGACGAAAACGGCTGCACGACGGACAGCTGCGACCCGCAGGCCGGCTGCGTCTTTGCCGCCAACAGCGCCACGTGCACCGACGGCGACGTCTGCACGACCGGCGAAGCCTGCGTGGGCGGCAGCTGCGGCGGCGGCCAGCCAGTGCCTTGCAACGACGGCAACCCGTGCACGGACGACAGCTGCGTCGCCGGCGTCGGCTGCACGCACAGCGCCAACGCCAGCCCGTGCGACGACGGCGACGCCTGTACGACCGGCGACGTGTGCACAGCGGCCAGCTGCGTCGCCGCTGGCGTGGTCAACTGCAACGACGGCAACCCGTGCACCGACGACAGCTGCGCGGCCGCCAGCGGCTGCAGCCACGGCCTGAACAGCGTCGGCTGCGACGACGGCAACGCCTGCACCGAGGGCGACGCCTGCGCCGGCGGCACCTGCACGCCGGCGGGCGCCAAGGTCTGCAACGACGGCAACCCGTGCACCGATGACGCGTGCGACGTCGGCAGCGGCTGCCTCGCCGGCGCCAACGCCGCCGCGTGCGACGACGGCAATGCCTGCACAAGCGGCGACTTGTGCGTCAACGGCGCGTGCCTGAGCGGCAGCGCGCTGGGGTGCGACGACGGCAACGCCTGCAGCGTCGACAGCTGCGACCCCGCCACCGGCTGCGCCCACAGCCCAGCCAGCGCGCCGTGCGACGACGGCAACCCGTGCACCGTGGGCGACGCCTGCGCTGGCGGCGTCTGCGTCGGCGGCGCGAGCGACCCGTGCGACGACGGCAACGCCTGCACCAGCGACGCCTGCGCCATCGGCAGCGGCTGCGTGCACACGGCGGTCAGCGGCGCGTGCTCAGACGGCAGCGCTTGCACCGTCAACGACGCCTGCAGCGGCGGCCAATGCGTCGGCACCAGCGTGCAGGACTGCAGCGACGGCAACCCTTGCACAACGGACGACTGCACCGATTTGGTCGGCGGCTGCGCGCACACCGCCAACACGCTGCCGTGCGACGATGGCGACGCCTGCACGGTGGGCGACGCCTGTGCCAACGCCGCGTGCCTGCCCGGCAGCGCCACTTCCTGCGACGACGGCAACGCCTGCACGACCGACGCCTGCAACGCCCAGACCGGCTGCAGCCACAGCAACGCCGCGGGCAGCTGCGACGACGGCAGCCTGTGCACCATCGGCGACAGCTGCACGGCGGGCAAGTGCGGCGGCGCCAGCCAGAACTGCGACGACGGCAACGCATGCACGGCGGACAGCTGCCTCGACACCGTGGGCTGCGTGCACAGCGCCGGCGCGGGCGCGTGCGACGACGGCGATGCCTGCACCAGCGGCGACCACTGCGCGGCGGGCGGCTGCACGTCCAGCGGCGTGACCAACTGCAGCGACGGCAACGCCTGCACGGACGACGCGTGCACACCAGCGAGCGGCTGCACGCACGCCAACAACGCCGCGAACTGCGACGACGGCAAGGCGTGCACGACCGGCGACCAGTGCCAGGCAGGCGTCTGCGCCGGCGTGCAGACGGCGGACTGCGGCGACGCGGGCGGCGATGCCGGTGACGACGCGGGCGCAGATGCGGCGGCTGATACCGGCGCAGATGCGGCGGCCGACAGCGGCGCAGATGCGGCAGCAGACAGCGGCGCAGATGCGGCGGCTGATACCGGCGCGGAGACAACGGCGGTGGATGGCGCTGCCGGGACAGACGCGACGGCAGCTGGCACGGACGCGGCCGGCGTGCAAGCCGACGTGGCGGCTGCGGATACCGCAGCTGACAGCACGTCGCCAGCAGCGAAGTCCGGGTGTTCGGCGGCACATGGCGCCAGCGGTGGCTGGGCGAGCGGGGCGCTGTGCGCGGCAGCTGCGGCCGGGCTGTGGCTGCGGCGTCGCCGGCGCGCGGCGCGATAGCCGTTACGGCGCCGGCTTGCGCTGCACGCGCCACCACGCCAGCGCGATGCCAAACAGCACGAGCCAAGGCCAGCTCTCCAGCGTGAAGAGCGCGAAATCCTTGAGCCCGTGCCAGCCGGTACGCACGGCTGTCAGCGCCCGCGCAGCGAACGACGGCTCCGCCTGGGCGAATGCCCATTCCAAATCAGGCACTTGTGTTGTCACGAGCTTGGGCAGCTGGTAGAGCGACAGCGCGATCGTCGCAAAACCGACCTTGTCGGCGAACTCCGCCTGCGCCACCGTCGCCTCATCGCGTGCCGCCCGGGCATCGCGCCGCGCGCGGATCGCCTCGCTTTTGTCGTCAATCTTGCCCGGCGCGTCCCCGGCGTGGCCAAGCTCCTGTTGCGCCGCCTGCTCACGGGCGTACGCCAGCTGTTTGCGCAGGACGTCAAACTGCACGTCGGTCGCCTCAAACGTGCGCTCGTCGAGGAACGCCACAAGCGGCGCCAGCCCACGCAGGAACGCCTGGGTCTGCGCCGTCGGCACGCGGACGACGAGCTCGCCGTGCAGCGCGAACTGCGCCAGCTCCGTCAGCTTGCCCGCGCCGTCCGGACGCTGCTCCGTACGTTCCCGCCGTGAAGTCATGGCGTTGCGCAGCACGAAGCCACCGTGCGCCGCCGCCATGTCCTCGATGGCCAGCCCCGCGGCGTACACATCCTGCACCCGAAACGTCGCGTGGCCGACGTGGACGAACTGGCGGTCGCCCGCGGTCTCGGTCGTCGCCGCGGACAGCAGCTGTTGCGTGGTCTCCGCCGGCGTCGCCGCGGGCAAAGCAGTCGGCATCGGCGCGGCTTGCGGCGCGGCTGCGGATTCTGACGACGGCGCGGCCTCCGGGCGCTTGGAACAGGCGACGCCAGCCGCGGCGCACAGGGCAAGGATGACTGTGACGCGAACGATGGTGAAATGCATTGTATTTTGCCTCCGATTCGCTCAGGTCACCGCGGCGGCGATTATTCCGCCCGCGTCGCTAGCCGCCGCCGATGGCACCGCAGCCCAGCCCGGGCGCGCCGCAGTGCGCCGCGCAGCCTTTGCCGCTGGCGGTGGCCGGGATGCAGGTGGTGCCCCAGCTGGCGCAGTTCACGGTCGTCGCCTTGCCGCCCACGCACAGCCGGAGCAAGTCGCCGTCGCACGCCGGCGCGGCGGTGCACGCCGGGTCCCAGATGCAGTGGCGGGCGCTGTTTGCCGCGTCGATGTGGCAGGTCTTGGCTTGCCACGCGCAGTCGAAGACGCCGATCGCGGCGCCGCTGCCGGGCGCGGGGCAGGAAAGGACGCGGCTGCCGTCGCACTGGATACCGGCGGCGCTGCAGCTGCTGGAGGCATCGCTGGCGAGGCCGCACGGGCCGGGCGTGCCGCTTTCATAGCCGCAGCGCAACCCCGCGGCGCTGCAGCGGAAAACGCTTGTCCATGTGATGCCTTCGATCGACTGCCGGCAGCTGTAGAAGTCCTCGCCGCCGCAGGTTGTCAGGCTCAGGTCGCCCTGCGGCGGCACGGGGCAGGTCGCGGCGAGGGCGCAGCGCGGCGTCTCTTCCGGCATGGCGCTGCCGTCCGTGGTGCCGACGCAGCGCAGGCCGAGCAGCCTGCAGTCGAAGCCGGCAGTGGCGCCGCCGCCGATGCTGTCGTACGCCACGTCGCCGACGCATTGCGGCTTGCTCGCGGCGACCGGGTCGAGGCACGCGCGCAGGTCTGTGGCCGTGGCGATGCAGCCTTCCCGGCCGACGACGAGGAAGTCGCTGACGTGGTAGCCCTCGCCGGGCTGGCCTTCATTGTCCGCGGCGCCGACGATGGCGCTGCTGGCGGCGATTTGCGGCAGGCGGAGGTCGCGCTCGATGCAGTCGACGACGTCGTCGACAAGGCCGGCGTTGGCCAGCCGCTCGCACGCGTGGGCGATGAGGTCCGGACCGGCGCGGCCGCAGACAGCGTTGCCAGTGACGGCGAGGCAGGTGTCGGTGGCGGCGCAGGTGACGTCGGCCGTCCAGCTACCGCCGACGCAGCGTTCCAGGCCGCGGCCCGTGGCGCTGCAGCGCGTGGTGCCGGCGTCGCACGCGGCCGCCGGGACGCCCTGTGTGCTGCACGCGGCGAGGCAAAATGCGAGGGCCAGACGCAAAAAGCTCGGCATCGTGCCTCCGGACGCCGCGCGGCTGCGACAGCGCGAGCATGGCCGAAGGTGCTTGGCTTCACAAGGGAATGCTCGGCACCGGTTGTGCGCTCGGCGCCTGGGCCGGACGCGCCGGCGCTGTCAGTTGTGCACGGATTGCCGCCAAGCGCGGCGCAGAACAGGCTCGCGCCGCACGCTTCAGCGCCGCCGGATGCGCAGCCGTTGAGCCAAGCAAGCGAGATGATTGCAAAAAGCGGTTTGGCATCGTGGCTTCCAGATCGGCGGCGGAGTTGGGGCGCATCCCCGGCGGAGGTCAAAGCGGCGGCGCACCGCGAAACTTGCGGATCAGCCTGTCGATGGCGGACACTAGGCCGCGGAGCTGGCCGCCTGTGGTCAGCTTGGGCACCCGCTGGAGGCGCGATGACGGTGACGATTGGCGCAGCCATGCGGTACTGCCCCGCGTGCGCCACCTTGACCGTCGAAGCCTTCTGCCCGGCGGACGGCGTCGCCACGTTCGCCCGCAAGAAAGTGCTGCCGTCAGCGGCGACGATGAATGTCGGCGACGTGGTAGCCGGCAAGTACCGCGTGCAGCGCATCCTCGGCGTCGGCGGTTTTGGCGCGGTTTACGAGGCCGAGCACACCGGCGGGCTCGGCCGCGTTGCGCTCAAGATGCTGTCGCCGACCGACCACGACGAGGGCGATATCCGCCGCTTTTTCCGTGAGGCCCAGGTCACCGCCGGGCTGCGGCATCCCAACACGGTGCGGGTTTTTGACGTCGGCCAGCACGACACCGGCGCGCTGTACATCGCCATGGAGCTCGTGCACGGTCACACGCTGGAGGAGGAACTGCGGGCGCGCAAGCTGTTCAGCGAGGCGATGACCGAGGCGGAGACGCTGGAGATCGGCATCGACGCGCTGCGCAGTCTGTCCGAGGCGCACGGCCGCGGGCTCGTGCACCGCGATCTCAAGCCGGCGAACCTGATGCTGACCGATGTGGACGGCGAGCGCGTGGTCAAGGTGCTGGATTTCGGCATCGCGCTTGTCAAAGGTTCGTCGCTGACTGGTTCGGGTCACGCGCTGGGCACGCCGGCGTACATGAGCCCGGAGCAGTGCAGTGGCGGTGAGACCGTGGACGGCCGCAGCGACCTGTATTCGCTCGGTGTGGTGC
>CAIPXZ010000665.1 GCA_903869075.1 uncultured Myxococcales bacterium
ATTCGCGGACTTCTGGGGCGCATGTTGTTTCGCGGCGACGAAGGCCTGAAGGCCACCGCGACGCTGTCCGGCGGCGAGCGCGTGCGGATGTTGTTTTGCAAGCTGATGCTGCTCAAGCACAACGTGCTGATCCTCGACGAGCCGACGAATCACCTGGACCTGGAAGGCTGCTCGGCGCTGGCGGAAGGCCTGGCGGAGTACAAGGGCACGCTGATCGTCGCGACGCACGACCGCACGCTGCTGAGCGAATCCTGCAACCGCATCTGGCGCATCAAGGACGGTGAAATCCTCGATTTCGCTGGCAATTACGACGATTTCGTCGAGCGCTACGGCCACTGATCGCGCCTTGACCGCCGCCGGGCACATCGGCAGACTGCACGCGGAGGTGCGATGGCCGCGGATTCGCCGACTCAGGCGCAGGACTTGGAGACGATCGTCGCGAGCGTCGTGCGGCAGATCCTCGCCGAGCAGCGCCGCGATCCGACCGAGCCGCCGCCGCATTCGCGCGCGCCGCAGTCCGCCCATCGGCCGCTGCCGGGCCTCGATCGCCTCGCCTTTCCCGATCGCGTCGCACACCTGACCGGCGCCACGCCCGCGCGCATCGGCATCGGTCGCGCCGGGCTGCGCTATCCGACGGCGACGTACCTGACGCTGCGCGCCGACCACGCTTTTGCCAAGGACGCGGTTGTCAGCGAGCCGAGCAAGCCATTCCTGGCGACGCTCGGCGCCGTGGAGCTACGCACCCAAGCCGCGGATCTTGAAACGTTTTTGCTGTACCCGGATCACGGTCGCGTGCTGGACGAGGCGTCCCTGCTGCGGCTGCGCAACGACGGCACGCGCGGCGTCGACGTGCAGATCATCCTCGCCGATGGCCTGTCGGCGTGGGCGGCGGAGATCAACAAAGGCCTGCTGCCGGAGCTGCAACGCGCGCTGAGCGCTGCGAATTTCAGCCACGGCAAGCCGATTTGGGTCCACCGCGCGCGCATCGCCGTGGCCGACCAGATCGGCGTGGAGCTGGGCGCCAAGGCCACGCTCATCTGCCTCGGCGAGCGCCCGGGCCTCGGCACCGGCGATTCTCTGTCGATCTACCTGGCGTGGGGCCCCAAGCTCGGCCAGGACAACGCCGAAAAGAACTGCATCTCCAACATCCGGCCGCGCGGCTTCAGCGTCCAGGAAGCCGCGGCGCAGGCCGCCGACCTGCTCAGCCGCGCCCGCGAAATCGGCGCCGGCGGCTTGGCGATTGGCCGCATGCCGACGCGGACGTGGTGAAAAACGTGAGTGATTTGCTGAACATTCCCGCATGGCTGCCCGCCGGTCTGGAGGCGCTGCCGCCGACGCTGCTGGCCTGCCGGGCGATCCCGTTCGCCAACAGCGCGCTGCGTCACGAGCTGGGCTGCGCGCCGCAGCACACGTCGCTGGGCCTCGTGACCGCCGATCAGGACGATTCCCTGTACGCGGCGCTGGACCACGCGACGAAGTTTGCGCGGGTGGACGTCGTCTACGCCAAGAGCCTGTATGCCGGCGCGGCGCACGCGAGCGGGCCGTTATCCGGTGAAGTCATTGGCGTTTTGGCGGCCGAAGATCCGCAGGAAATCGCCGAGGGCTTGCTGGCCCTGCGCGCGTACCTGGCCAGCCACGCGCACTTCTACAAGCCGCGCGCCGGCGCCGCCGCGCACCAGCCGGCGTTCTTTCCGCACGTCATCCCCGAGAGTGGCTTGTACCTGTCGGCCGCCGCGGGCATTCCCGCCGGTCAGCCGTTGGCCTACCTGATTGCGCCGCCGCTGGAGTCGCTCGTCGCGATCGATGCCGCGCTCAAGGCCGCCGACGTGCAGCTGCGCCGGCATTTTGGCCCGCCGACCGAGACCAATTTTGGCGGCGCGTACCTGACCGGCACGCTGGCGGCGGTGGAAGCGGCGGCAGCGGCATTTGCCGAAGCCGTGCTGGAAGTCGCGCAGTCGCCGCTGGCTGCCGCGCGCCGCGCCGAGCGCGAACGCAGCTGAGGATGCTGACCGATGGCCAACACCAAGTGCTGCCAATCAGACCTGTTGCATTTCGGACTGGATCCGCGAGCGTGCACCTCTGGTGCCACGCCGCGGATGACGACGGTTTGATCGCGAACTTCGGTCGGCGTGTTTGATTCGGGAGGTCCGGCTGTGGCGACTGCAGGTTCCAAGCCCAACGTCCACCGCGCTGAGCTGACGCCCACCGGCGTGGCGCAGATTTACCTGGAGCGGCTGGGCGTGCGCCTGGAGGGCCAGAGCGTCGCCGGCGTGGAGACGTGGCTGCGGGTGCCGGAGTGGAGCCTGGCCATCGACGTCGGACGGTCGCCGGAGCCGATCGCCCGCTGCAAGCACCTGGCGCTGACGCACGCGCACATGGACCACGCCGGCGGTCTGGCGCAGTACCTCAGCCTGCGCCAGCTGTACGCTTTTGAGCCGCCGACTGTGTACGCGCCGGCGGAGTCGTGCGCCGATTTGCAGGCGATCGTCGACGTCTGGGGCCGGCTGCACCGCCGCGCTTTTGACTGGCAGCTCGTGCCGATGCGGCCGGGCGACGAGGTGGATATCGGCGGCGGGCGGCGGCTGCGGGCGCTGCCGGCGGACCACGTGGTGCCGGCGCTGGGCTACGCCGTCATTGAGCGGCCGTCGCGGCGCAAGGCGCAGTTCGCCACGACAGCGCCCGACGTACTGCGGCAGCTGGCAGCGAACGGCGTGGCGATCACCGAGCCGATGGAGCGGCTGCTGTTGGCGATCTCCGGCGATACGCTGCCGACGGTGCTGGATCGCGTGCCAGAGCTGCTGACGGCGGAAGTGACGGTGATGGAGACCACGTTCCTGGACGCGCGCCGCACCGTCGCCGACGCGCGCGTGGGCGGGCACACGCATATGGACGACGTGCTGGCGCGGGCGGCCAGCCTGCGGCCGCACGTGTTCGTGCCGTACCACATCAGCCAGATCTACACCGCGACGGCGGCGCGCGCGGTGTTTGTGGAGCGCCTGCCGCCGGAATTGCAGACGCGCTGCCGGCCGCTGCTGCCGTAGCCGGCGACAAAACCGCAACGCGATTGTTAAGTTACGCAAACGCGGTCCACCTTTGCGCGGCCGCCGGGTCCAACAGCTATCGGCGCCAAGACCGCTCAGCGGTCGCGCAGGCAGGGGATGGTCGCGGGGGTGCGGCTGCCCCGGCTTTTGGGCTGCCGGCACGAGGGGACATGAAAAAGCAGGCGGTTTGGGCGATGGCGCTGGGCGTCATGGCGGGTGCTTTGGTCAGCTGTGGGCAGGACGCGGTGGTGCCCGGTGCGGGCGCGCAGGCGGACAGCACCGATGATGCAGGCGTGGATCCGGGACTCGGCGATGCCGATGCTGCGGCGGACAGTCTGGACAGCACAACGCCGGACACCGTTGGCAGCGACGCGGCGATGACTGACGCGACGCCAGGCGATGCCGCAGCGGATGCCGCCACCGATGCCGTTTCGCCACCGGACGCGACTTCAAGCGACGTCGCGATCTTGCCGCCGGCGCACCTCTGCGACCCATGTACAGCGTCCAAGGACTGCGGCACCGGCGGTTTGTGCATCGCCCACGGCAGCGACGGCAGCTACTGCGCGACGCCGGGACCCAGCTGCCCGGTCGGCTACGTCGCCCGCGCGCTCGCCGACGCCGCTGGCACGCAAGCCAGCGTCTGCGTCCCCACCACGCCGAAAAACGCCGCGGACGGCACGATCGGCGCCTGCGGGTGCTCGGAATCGGCGATCGCCGCCGCCGCTTGGACGACGTGCAGCAGCGCCAACGCCCAGGGCAGCTGCGGCGGCAAGCGGCTGTGCGCGGTCGACGGCCTGACGCTGTGCGACGCCATCACGCCGACCGCGGAAACCTGCGACGGCGTCGACGAAAACTGCAACGGCCAGACGGACGAAG
>CAIPXZ010000666.1 GCA_903869075.1 uncultured Myxococcales bacterium
CGCGCGGTGGTCCGGCGCAACTTGAACCGCAACCTGCTGGGCAGGCTGTGAACCGCTGACGATCCGGAGCATCATGGCGACACGACCGAGCCGAGGACGGCGCGCGACGCCGGTGCCGAAGAGAACGAGACGACGGTGGCCAAAAGCGCGAAAGCCCCGGCTGTCATCCAGTCCGGGGCTTCGTGCGTTTTTGGGGACGCGGAACGGTGCCGCCAGCCAATGGAGTACCTTGCTGTAGTACCTTGGCCGCGGAGCCCTTGCGGGCCGTCTCGTAACCTACTGATTTACTTGGCGGAGCGGACGGGACTTGAACCCGCGACCTCTGGCTTGACAGGCCAGCGTTCTAACCAACTGAACTACCACTCCATCACAAGACACTTGCACACCCTGGAACACCATCCGAACCGGCAGCCACATCCTCTGCGGTGGGCGAAGCAGGGATTGAACCTGCGACCAACGGCGTGTAAAGCCGCCGCTCTACCGCTGAGCTATCCGCCCGGATCGGAGCGCATGGCGCGTGATCGGCGGGTTCGGTTTGCCGACGTCCGCCGAGGCTGAACGCAGGCGGTAAGGGTCTCCAGCACACACCACAAGCCGCCGCGCGGGCCGCTTGGCTGCTCTCGCAGCGGGGGCGCATCGTAGAGCCGTTCGGCGTTGCTGTCAAGCGTGCGCCGCGATCTTTCCGTGCAGATTTTTGCCGGGCACGGCGCGCGAATCGGGGCCAAAACGGCCAACGGCGGCCACCCAGTTTCCCGAGTGGCCGCCGTTGGTTCTAAAGCAGCTTGACGCTACCGGGGACGCCTTACGGCGCCTTCGGCGGGGTCAGACCCGTGACAACGCCGCCCAGCGTGTCGATGTCGAGCGACAGGGACTTGGCGTCCTTGACGCCGTCGCCGTTGCTGTCGACGTCGCTCTTGATGAGCGTCGGCAGGAGCTTCTTGACGGCATCCTTACCGCCGAACTGCTGGAGCAGGGCGTCCGGCAGAGCGTCAATCGCGCTGTTCAGGTCGGTCTCCGTGATGTAACCGCAGAGGCGGCCACCGGTGGTGCTGACCCAGCTGTTCGCGTCGGCGACGGTACCCGAGAAGTCAACAGCCGAGATCGTCAGCGCGAGGCTGATCGACGAGATGTTGAGGTTCAGGAAGAACTTGTCCGCCTTGGCATCCAGCGCGCCGGCCTTGATCGTGGCCGAGTTGAACGAGACGAGCGACGGGCAGCCCGTGGCATCGCACTTGGTCAGGTCATACGACTCCGGCTTCACCGTGAAGCTGCCGCCCGCGTCGGTCGGCTTGTGGGTCGTGTCCTTCGGGTCCAGGTCGCCAATGAGCACGTTGAACGTGAACTTGGTGCCGTCGGTGGCGTAGCCCTTCGGTTCGAACAGCAGAACGACCGAGCCCTTGGTGACAGCGTCCTGCAGGTTCGAGCCAATCAAGCTCGAAGCGCCCGCAAGCGCGTTGTCGCCAACGCCGTCCGTCTTGCCGAGCGCGCCCGAAGCGTCAACCAGGTCGCAGGACTTGGTCTTGTCCGAGATCGCCAGCTTGATGACGTGCTGGACCTTGTTATCGCCCTTGATGCCCCAGCTGGACGGCGGGGTGTAGCCTTTGCAGGTGCCCGGAGCCGTGGTCTCGTCGCAGAACTCAGCCGCTTTGCAGGGGCCGCCGCAAGGCGTGTAGCACTTGTCGTCGGTGCCGCACTTCTGGCCGGTCGTGCACGCGCCGGCGCACGGGATCTTGACGTCGGCGGGGCCGGTGTCGGGCTTCGCAGCCGTGTCGGTCGCCATGGCGTCAGTGCCGCCAGCGGTGTCCGCCACGGAGGCGTCGTCGGTGGAGGCGTCGGTGGTCGCGGCGTCGTCGCCGCCGGTGCTGGCAGCGGTGCTGCCGCAAGCCGCAAGGCCGAAGGTGGCACACGCGGCAATGGCCACGAGGGCCGGGTTCAAATAGCGCTTCATTCTGGACTCCCCATAGTCGTGGCCGGGTTTGGCCTCTTCGTCCCCGCGCTTCTCCTGGCCGACTTGGCTTCAGACTCGCGCGGTTGGTCGCCATCGTTCTTGGCGGGATCGAATCACACACTCAATGCCAGATTCGCTGGCACTGCCAGGCGAACTGGCTGCCCGGGCGATGAGCCCGCGCAAGTTGGCAAAAGGTCTGGCCCTCCCGCCAAGTGCAATACAGTACCCATCCCACCGGACCGTGTCAATAATTACGGCCGCGGCGACGCCAGCAGCACGACCGGCTCGCCGGCGCCGATTGCCGTCGCGTGTGGCGGCCGCAGCGCCAACCAGTCGCCTTGGCTGAACCGCGTCAGGTCGGCAGAGCTTGTAAAGTTTTGCAAGTGGGCGTGGGTCCGGCCGGCAATGTCCACAAGCGTCGCCGGCAGCACTTCCGCGCGCGGACCCGTTGCCGGCAGCGGCGCCGCGGTTGGCAGCGTCAGGGTCTGCCAGTGCGCGGGCTGCCCCTGCAGCGCGGCGATCGCCGGCAGCACGAACAGGGCGCAACAGACGTACGAAGAGACTGGATTGCCGGGCAAGCCAAAGGCGTATTGCCGCCGCCCAGCGTGCTCGCGCGTGGCAAACAGCAGCGGTTTGCCCGGTTTGATCGCGATCTTGTGAAAATGCACCGTCGCGCCCAGCGCCGCCAGCGCCGGCGGCACGCAGTCGTAGTCGCCGGCAGACACGCCGCCCGAGGTCACGAGCAAATCCGCGTCCTGCCACGCCAGCGTCAGCGCCGCGGTCAACGCCGCGATTTCATCTGTCGCCACAGGATGTTGCCGCACGTCCGCGCCCGTCGGCAGCAGCAGCCCGGTCAGCGCGTGGCGGTTGGCATCGCGCACCTGGCCGCGCGCGGGTGTCGCCTCCACCGGCACAATCTCGTTGCCGGTCGGCACCATGGCGACGATCGGCCGCCGCGCCACGCGCACGCGGTCGCGCCCGTAGGTCGCCAGCACGCCGGCACGGGCGCCTGTGATCGTCAGCCCCGGCTGCAACACCACCGCGTGAGCGCGGACCTCGCTGCCCTGCCGCGCCACGTTTTGTTCCGGGCGCGCCGCTTCCAGCAGCCGGTACCGCCCGCCGTCCAGCCGCTCGATCCGCTCCACCGGCACCACCGCGTCGGCGCCGGCTGGCACCACGCCGCCGGTCATCACGCGCACACACTGGCCGGCCAGCACGGTGCCAGAAAACGGCGATCCCGCAGCACTTTCACCCACTTGCACAAGCTCCGCGCCCACCGCACCGTCCGCCGCACGCAGCGCGATCCCGTCCATCGCCGCGCGGTCAAACGCCGGCACGTCGGCGTCCGCGCGCACCGTTTCCGCCAGCACGCGGCCGTGCGCCGCCAGCAGCGGCACAACCTCCGACGGCAAGGGCGTGATCGTCGCCAGCACGCGTTCCAGCGCTTCGTCGATCGCCAGCAAGCTGTGCGTTGTCATACGGCTGCCTCGGGTGGGTGGCGGTTACAGCGCCGCAGGCGTCGGGGCGTCCAGGTGGTCGCGCGCCCAGCGTTCCAGCAGCAGCAGCGAGCGCAGCTGCGCCGACGGCTCCACGACGCGCTCCGCCAGCAGTCGATCCCGTGCCGCCAGCACGGCCGGCACGTTGTACCAGCCGCGCGCTTTGAGCCGCTCTTCGGACAGCGTGTCCAGCACGATCGCCCGCAGCGGACCGTGTAGCCAGCGACCGGTCGGCACCGGAAAGCCCATCTTATCGCGGCGTTGCCACACGACTTCCGGCACCAGCCCGGGCAAAATGCTGCGCAGCAGGTACTTGTTCATGCCATCGCGGCGCAGCAGCCGCGCTGGGGCCGCGCGCGCCAGCGCCACCACCGTCGGATCGAGGAACGGCAGCCGCGCTTCCAGCGAAAACGCTGAAGAATTCGCGTCTTCAATCCGCAGATACAGCGGCAGCGGCGTGCGCCGCATCTGGTCTTCCAGCGCCGACGCCAGCGTCTCGCTCGGCGGCTGCAGCTCCATGCGCGGCGGGCCGAGCGGGCCATCGTCCGGTACTTTCTGGTGGGCGGTGTCGCGGCCGTCATGCACCGCCTTGTGCCGCCGCCACCACGCTTCGGCATCAGGAGCCAGCGCCCGCGCCGCCGCCGATCCGGCCGACCGGCTCAGCAGCGCCAGCCCGCCCAGCGTTGAGCCCGCCTCCAGGTTCGCCTGGCGCAGCGCCTCATGCATCCCGCTCTGCTGGATGACCGAGCGCAAAAACGGCCCGACAGTCGAGCTGTAGCCCGCCAGCAGTTCATCGGCGCCCTGGCCGTTCAGCAGCACCTTGACTTTGGCCTGCGCCGCCAGCTCCATCACCAGGTAGCCAGCCAGCGGCGTAAGCGAGTGCACAGGCTCATCGTGAATCTTGAAAAATTTCACGGCCTTATCGAGCAGCTGCGCGTCGGCGGCAACCGTGATGTGCCACTCCGCGCCGGTCTGCGCCAGCACCGGGCGGATGTAGCGCGACTCGTCGAATTCCGGCAGCAGCGCCGTGAAGGCGTGGCGGCACGTCGTCACGCGCTCTTCCGTGAGAAAACGCGCCGCGGCGCAGGCAATCGTCGTCGAGTCCAGGCCGCCAGACAGGCATGTGCCCACGTCCACGTCCGCGCGCAGGCGCAGGCGCACGGCGCTCAGGAGCGCGTCGCGAAAAGCGTCGCGAAAATCGGTCTCGCCGCGCGCGTCATCGCGAAACGCCGGCACGTCCACGCTCTGCGTGCCGTCCGCCATGTGCTGCTGCAGGACCTGCTGGCCATCGCGCCAGGCGTGCAGGTAGCCGGGCAGCAGCCGCTCATAGCCGGCGAACAGGGTGCGCTCGTCCGTGTCCAGCAGCCCGGCGTCCAGATACCGGCGCGCGGCGATCGCATCGACGCCGGTGTGTTTGCAGCCCAACGCACGCAGACCCTTGATTTCACTGGCAAAACCGATCCAGTCACCTTGATCCGACAGGTAGAGCGGCTTGATGCCCCACGGATCGCGGCAGGCGTAGAGCGTGCGCGTCGGCGCGTGCCAGGCGAGCACAGCCCACATGCCGTTGAAGCGCTCAAACGCGCGCGTGCCCCAGTGCGCCAGCGCCTCGACGAGCACTTCCGTGTCGCAATGCGAGCGGAACCGTACGCCTGCCTTCTCCAGCTCGCGCTGCAACTCAATGAAATTGTAGATTTCGCCGTTGAAGACGAGCGACCACTCGCCGTCGTGCGACTGCATCGGCTGGTGGCCGGCGACTGTCAGATCGAGGATGGAAAGGCGGCGAAAGCCGAGGCCCACGGCGCCGTCGAACCAGAAGCCCTCGTCGTCTGGACCGCGATGGGCAATGGCGTCCGCAGCACGCTGAAGCGCGCTCCGAAACCGCGTGGCGGCGCCGCGACGGTCGAGAACACCTACCAAACCGCACATGGCGTGGGACTCCGCAGCGCGCACTCCGCGCCAGCCGTGGCAGGAGGCTACGTGCGCCGCGCCCGGTGTCAAGCGAATGACGCCGGCCGCCTGACAGGAAATCGCCGGCGGCAATGCCGCTCGGTCATGCGATCGTCCCGGCGCGGCAGGCGCGCAAGGGTTGAGCAACGCCCGCACCTGTTGCACACTCGGCGGCTGCAGGAGGGCGCATGATCCAGACGCAAGGCCAGGCACAACCGCTACGCGTGGCCATGATCGCGTTCCCGGAAAACCACCACACGCGGCGCTGGTCGCGGGCGCTGACCGCCGCGGGCATGGACGTGCAGGTAATTGGCATCGCCGGCGAGGAGGCGGGCGGCGTGACCGGTGCGCTGGGCCTGAGCGCCGGGCCGGAACAGTCGATCCCGGTGCTGTCGGCGGCGACGCGCTGGTACCAAGCCATTGCCCAGGTCCGGCCCGATGTCGTGTATATGCAATGGCTTTTTGCACGGCCAGCGATGCTGCTGGCGCTGGATCCGCAGTGGCCGCTGGTGACGACCGTGATGGGCAGCGACGTCCGCCAGGACCCGACGCTGTCGGAGTCGGTGCTCGAGCGGACTTGCCGGACCGCGCTGCTGCTGCGCTCGCACACGATCACCGCGGTGGCGCAGCCGTTGGCGGACGTTGTCGCCGGCTACCATCCTGAACTCCGCAATCATATTGAAATTGTGCCGTTTGGCGTCGACACCCAGCTGTTCCGGCCACCGGCGACGCCGCGGCACCGCAACGCCGGCGAGCCGCTGCACGTCGGCCACTTCAAGTCCGACGACGTTGTCTACGGCCGCCTGGATCTGCTGCGGGCGATGGCGCTGCTGCGCGCGCGCGGCCAGCGATTCGTGCTGCACCTGGCTGGCCGGCGCGGCAACGATCACGGCGAAGTCACGGCGTACCTGGCGGCGCACCCGGAGATCGCCGCGGACGTTGTCGATCATGGCTCGCTGGATGTGGACGCGATCGCCGCTGTGTACCGCAAGATCGACGTGTATGTGATGAACAGCCTTCAGGAATCATTCGGCGTGGCGGCGGCCGAGGCGATGGCGTCGGGGGTGCCGGTGGTGGCGTCGGACGTCGGCGGCGTGCGCGCGCTTGTGCGCAGCGGCGATACCGGGCTGCTGGTGCGGCCTGGCGATCCGGAGGGCCTGGCGAACGCGCTGCTCGAGCTGGCGCGCTACCCGGATCTGGCACGGTCCTGCGGCGAGCGCGGGTGCGAGCGGGTGCGGACGCGCTTTGAGTGGCACGACAGCGTGAGCCACATGGCCGGTCTGTTGCGCGCGGCGGCGGCGACAACCAAGCCTCACGCTACGCCCTTGGCTGCCTGACCGCCGGCGACGCCATGGCCGCGCAAGCAAAATTCTGGCAAACTGCGCGTGGGACGCGCCGCGGCGCGGGGGGGGAATCGCGCATGTTTGGCTTGCAATCCGATAGACACGGCGGCATCGGCGCCGGGTTCGCGGCGCTGCTGGTGCTGGTGGCGTGTTCAAGCCCGGCGGCCGGCACCACCGGCAACGGCACGGAGTCGGACGGGGACAAGACCGAGGACCAGCTTGTCTTTGAAAAGGACGTCCCAGCCAAGGATGTGCCGCCCACGCCCGACGCGGCGGTGCCTGATGCTGGCACCGACGCCACCACGCCACCCGACGGTCAGGCCGACAGCCCGATCAGCGACGTCCAACCCGCCGATACGACTGCATCTTTCACCAAGCTCTGCGCGCCCTGCACCGCCAACGCCGCCTGCCAGAGCGGCGGCAGCAGCGGCAACTTGTGCGTCGCCGACAGCGCCAACGGCAGCTTCTGCGGCGTCGCCTGCTCCATGTCGGACGCCGCGAGCTGCCCGGACGGCTACGCCTGCCAAACCGTGACCGACCCTGGCACCGGCCAGACTGTGCCGCAATGCCGCCCGACCAACGGCGGCTGCGCGTGCAGCGCCGACGCCATCGCCCAGGGCGCCAAGGCGGCGTGTGCAGTGACCAACAGCTACGGCACCTGCGCCGGGACGCGCGCCTGCAGCGCCGCGGGCTTGCAGCCGTGCGACGCGCCAACGCCGGCATCCGAGACCTGCAACGGCGTGGACGACGACTGCAACGGCAAAACCGACGACGTCCCCGCCGGAAGCGCGTGCACCAACAGCAACAGCTTCGGCACCTGCACTGGCACGCTGAGCGGCTGCAAGGACGGCGTGCCGTTGTGCAACGCCGCGACGCCCGCCGCGGAAAAGTGCAATGGTCTCGATGACAACTGCGACGGCAACGTCGACGAAGGCATGTGCGACGACGGCAACCCGTGCACGACCGGCATCTGCGGCTCGGACGGCTCCTGCGGCCAGATCCCCGGCAGCGGCGCGGCGTGCAGCGACGGCAACGACTGCACGACCGACGACGTCTGCGTCAAAGGCAAGTGCCAGGGCGTCGCCGCCGCCTGCGACGACCAGAACCCGTGCACAACCGACAGCTGCGACCTCGCCGGCGGCTGCACGCACACCGCCAACATGGAAG
Organism: uncultured Myxococcales bacterium; assembly: GCA_903869075.1. GTDB lineage: Bacteria > Myxococcota_A > UBA9042 > UBA9042 > UBA9042 > CAIYBN01. The sequence continues at coordinate 7,905 of CAIPXZ010000666.1, forward strand.
CGTGCACGGACGACGGCAACTCCTGCACCATCGACGCCTGCATCGCCGGCGCCTGCACCCACAACAGCATGGGCGACGGCGCGACCTGCAAGGACGACGGCAACGGCTGTACGTTGGACGGCTGCCTCGCGGGCGTGTGCGTGCACACGGACGACCCATTTGACCCGCCGTGCGCCGATGACAGCAACGCCTGCACGCTGGACGTCTGCAAAGCCAGCGCGTGCGCGCACTTGCCGGTGCCGGGCGATGTCACGTGCAC
>CAIPXZ010000667.1 GCA_903869075.1 uncultured Myxococcales bacterium
CCGGCGGCAAGCTGCCCTGCGACGACGCCAACCCGTGCACGACCGACAGCTGCAACCCGGCCAGCGGCTGCGTCAACACCGCCAACACCGTGCCGTGCAGCGACAACAACGCCTGCACCGCCAGCGACGTCTGCCTGGACGGGGCGTGCGTGCCCGGCGGGCCGGTCAACTGCGACGACGGCAACCCGTGCACCGACGACAGCTGCGTTGCCGCCGCCGGCTGCGCACACGTCAACAACACAATCGCCTGCACCGACAACAACGAGTGCACCGTCGGCGACACCTGCAACGGCGGCATCTGCACGCCGCTCGCGCCCAGCCAGTGCGACGACGGCAACCCGTGCACGACCGAAACGTGCGCCCCGGCGGCTGGCTGCCAGTCCACCAACAACACCGCGCCGTGCAGCGATGGCTCGGTCTGCACCGTCGCCGACACCTGCGCCGCGGGCGCGTGCGTGCCCGGCGGACCGCTTGGCTGCGACGACGGCAACCCGTGCACCGACGACAGCTGCGACGCCACCGCCGGCTGCCAGCACGTCGCCAACGCCGCGCCGTGCACGGACGACAACGTCTGCACGCTCGTGGATATCTGCGCCAACACCGTCTGCGTGAGCAGCGGCGCGCCGAACTGCGACGACGGCAACCTCTGCACCGACGACAGCTGCGACCCGGCGCTGAGCTGCGTGCACATCAACAACACCGTCCCGTGCACGGACGGCAGCGTCTGCACAAGCACCGACACCTGCGGCGGCGGCGCCTGCGTGCCTGGCCCGCAAATCCCCTGCACCGACGGCAACGTCTGCACCGATGACAGCTGCGACGCCACCGCCGGCTGCCAGTTCACCAACAACACAATCGCCTGCGACGACGGCAACGGCTGCACAACCGGCGACGTCTGCGCCAGCGGCGTCTGCTCCGCGCCAACCAACTGCGCCGCGGTCGCTGTCTGCAACGGCTCCGGCGCCAGCGCCACCTGCAGCTGCAACGCCGGCTACACCGGCGACGGCTTCACCTGCACCGACATCAACGAGTGCGACGCCAGCCCGTGCGCCGCCAACATGGACTGCACAAACTCACCGGGCAGCTACAGCTGCGCCTGCCAGACGCACTTCGTCGACTGCAACAACGACCTGACCGACGGCTGCGAAGTCAACACCGCCACCTTCCCCATCGACTGCGGCGGGTGCGGCGTGATGTGCTCGAACAACAACGTCACGCCGCAATGCGACGGCGGGATCTGCGACGGCCAGTGCGCTCCCGGCTACACCGACTGCAACTACAACAAGCAGACCGACGGCTGCGAAATCCACACCGCCGGCGACCCGGCCAACTGCGGCAGCTGCGGCGAGGTCTGCTCCAACAACCATGTCGCGGCGCAGTGCGACGGCGGCATGTGCGACGGCGCGTGCAATGCCGGGTACGCCGACTGCAACAGCAACAAGCAGATCGACGGCTGCGAAATCCACACCGCCGGCGACCCAGGCAACTGCGGCGCCTGCGGCGAGGTCTGCTCCAACAACCACATCGCGCCGCAGTGCGACGGCGGCATGTGCGACGGCGCGTGCTATACCGGCTACGCCGACTGCAATGGCAACAAGCAGACCGACG
>CAIPXZ010000668.1 GCA_903869075.1 uncultured Myxococcales bacterium
CCTCGGCGGTCTGAATTGCGACCGAACGGCATGTAGACCCCGGCGCGCGGCGAAAGTGAAGGCGCGGCGGCTGCGATGCGACAGCGGATGTCGCATGTGGCCGGCGGCGGGCGCGGAGGGGATGTCTAGACATCCGGCACAGCGCCGGGATCGGAGGCACATGAAAAGTGATAGTGTAGGCTGGTAGGCGCCGTGGTGGCTGGAAATAGACCTGCGTTCAGGCTGCCGCATCGACGCCAACGCCCGCGGCGCGGAGCCAAGCACTACGCGACACGAATGGCCTCCTGCTCAATTTGCCGCCACGCCCGCGACTTCAGCGTGCTGCGCGGCACGACGTCGACTTGGCAGCCGAGGCGTTCCTGAAGCAAATCAACCAGCTGTAGGTGCGCGCGAAAGCTGGGCGGCGTCGACCATTCCACCAGCACGTCCACGTCGCTGCCGGGCCGCGCTTCGCCGCGGGCCACCGAGCCGATGAGATCGAGCCGACTGACGCCTGCGCGCTGCAAGTCTGGCAACAGGCTGCGGAGGGTGGCGATAGCGACGGCGCGGTCCATGGTCGGCTCGGGCGTCGGCTCGACGCACTTGGAAGGATAGGCGAGGCGCGGGGTTGGAGCAAGACGCAGGTACGGTCGCGCCCGCTACTTCACCGCCTGCAGCCGCGGCGCCGGCGCCACTTGGTCGAACCGCGCCTGCGCATCCGCCAGCTGCCAGTCGTCCGGCTGCCAGTCGCCCAGCCACGCCAACCGCTCTTTCTCCTCGCGCTTCAGGGACTTGGGATTCTTGGCGCGCAGCTCCAGCCACTCCGGATACGCCCACGGCCCGCCGGAGTCCTCGGGCGGAAAATTGCGCGCGCCCTTCACCAGCTTGCGCGCCCAGCGCTCGTCCAGCACCACGACGCGCTTGAGCACGACGTCCGCCTCCCAGCCGTCGCCGAAATCGTACAGATACACGCACTTTTGCTTGTAGTTGGGCTCGTCGTCCATGAACCACTGATTCAGCCGCATTTTCTTGGAATCGCGCGTCTTTTCGCCGGTCCACGGATCCTCGCCGGGCGTACCGCACAAGTCCTCAGGCGCGCCGATGGCCGGCCGGAACGCGTGCAGGTGGTAGTCGAGCCAGCCGCCGGCGTCCTGGATCGCCGTGTGCAACTGGCCAAACGTCGCCGTGGTCGGCAACAGGAACCGGCGCCAGATGCGCGGGCGGATGCTGCGCAGCGAGACTTCGAGCTCGAAGTACTTGGGCATCAGCGGCTCCTGCGGGCGGTTAGCGCCCGGGACAGCGCGATTTTGCCTCGGCCAGGGCCCGCTGCCAAGGCGTCACGGTGGGCGTGCGGAGATTGGCACTAAATCAGCATCAAAGCCGCATCGACGACCACGCGAAACGTGATCACGTAGGGTGGTAGGTGTCAGCTGGAGGGGGATTGGATTACATACCGCGCCACCATCGCCCGGGCGCTGTCCGCCAGCGAGGCGCGCAGGTCCGGCGGCGCCAGCACCTCGACGAATTCGCCGTAACTTCGCAGCCATGCGCGCAGCTGCACGGTGTCCAGCAGCGTCGCGCGCAGCAGCACGCGGCCGTCGGGCTGGTCCTCCAGCTGCTGGTTGGCGGCGACCGGCGTCTCGCGCACGCGCACGGCCACGAGCGGGTCGAACAGCGCCTCGACGAGCACCAGCCCGCCGGTCAGCAAGAAGTCCACGGAACCGCTGGCGATTTCCTCGTCCACCGCGAAGTCCGGCAGCGCCCGGCGCGGCGCGTCCAGGATCGCGACCGACTCCATGCGGTGCAGCACGAGCTGCTTCAGATCGCCATAATCCCAAAGCGTTACAAGCAGATAGCCGACAGCGTCGCGCCACACGAGCGCCTGCGGGTGGGCGATGTAGGTCCGCGGCTCGGTCTCGCCGCGCTTGCGGTAGACGACGCTCAGCTGCCGCTCCGCCAGCAGACCCGCCTGAACATTTTCAAGCACTTCCCGACCAATCGCCGGCGGCAGCAGCGGCTGACCCGGCGGCACCACACGCACCTTGTCCGGCCAGCGCGACAGCGCGTTGTCGTCCTGGCTGTCCAACACCGCTTGCGCCCTCAGGAAATGCGGCTCCAGGTAGCCGCGCGTGACCTCGGGCAGCAGCCCGCGCAGGTGCTCGGCGGCCATGCGAAACGCCAGCGCGGCGTGCACGTCCATCGCCGGCAGGTCAAACGCCGCCGCCGTCGCCAGCCACGACCAGCCGTACGGCTTGTGCTGGTCATCGCAAACGATTGGAAACACTGCGGAAAGCTTGTGCAGATCGCGCTCGATCGAGCGCCGCGACACCTCGTACCCCGCGTCCGCCAGCACGTCCGCCAGGCCGGCGGCGTCAATCTTGCGCGGGTAGCGCGGCAGGTGGCGCAGCATCATCCAGTGGCGCAGAACGGTGTCGGACATCGGCGGACCTCGCGGCGGTGGCAGCGGCAGTGTGGGCGAGCGCGGCGGCGGGGGCAAGCGGGCTCAGCGCGGCGCATCCTCGCCCTGCGGCGGCTCCAGCAGGTACTCCTCGCCGGACGCCAGCCAATCGGCG
>CAIPXZ010000669.1 GCA_903869075.1 uncultured Myxococcales bacterium
GGCAACGTCGCGACGTACAGCTGCAACGCCGGCTACGCCGTCAACGGCGCCGCGACGCAGACCTGTCAGGCCGACGGTACCTGGTCCGGCACCGCGCCCACCTGCCAAGCCATCACCTGCAGCGGCCTGACCGCGCCGACCAATGGCTCGCTCGACGCCACTTCCGTCAGCGACCCCGGCAGCGTGAACTACAGCTGCAACGCGGGCTACAACCTCAGCGGCACCGCCGCGCGCGCCTGCCAGGCCGACGGCTCCTTCAGCGGCCTCGCGCCGTCGTGCAACCCGATCGACTGCGGCGCCCTGCTCGCGCCGGTCAACGGCTCCGTCACCGGCCCGACGACCTACGGCTCCACCGCGACTTTTGGCTGCAACGGCGGCTACTTGCTCGTCGGCGCGACGTCGACGACCTGCACCGCGGACGGCAGCTGGAGCACCCCCGCGCCGACCTGCACGCTCGCGCCTACGCCGTGCACGCCCAACCCGTGCACCAACGGCGGCGTCTGCACGCCCGGCGCCGGCACCGCGTACACCTGCGCCTGCGCCGCCGGCTACTCCGGCGCCAACTGCGAGACGCCCGTCGTCTGCGCCGGCGCCATCGCCCCGACCAACGGCAGCGTCAGCGCCGGCAGCGCCAGCCTCGGCAACGCCGTCACCTACGGCTGCGACCCGGGCTACAACCTAACCGGCACGGCCAGCCGCGCCTGCCAGGCCGACGGCACCTTCGCCGGCGCCGCGCCCACCTGCGGCGCTGTCGTCTGCAGCAGCGCCGTCGCGCCAGCCAACGGCACCGTCAGCGCCGCCAGCGTCAGCTACCCCAGCTCCATCACCTACACCTGCAACACCGGCTACACGCTCACCGGCAGCGCCACGCAGACCTGCCAGGCCAACGCCACGTTCAGCGGCAGCGCGCCGACGTGCACGCCGGTCTCCTGCGGCAGCCTGACCGCGCCCACCAACGGCACCGTCAGCGCCCCGGTCACCACGTTCGGCAGCTCGGCGACCTACGCCTGCAACGGCGGCTATACGCTGACCGGCGGCGCGTCGCGCACCTGCCAAGCGGACAGCACCTGGACCGGCACCGCGCCGACGTGCTCGCTCGTCACCACCGGCTGCACCAACGCGCCGTGCAAGAACGGCGGCACCTGCACGCCGGTCGGCGGCAACGGCTTCAGCTGCGCCTGCACCACCGGCTGGACCGGCACCGACTGCTCCGCGCCAGTTGTCTGCAGCGGCGCCAGCGCGCCCGCCAACGGCACCGTCAGCGCCGCGTCGGCCAACTACGGCGCCAACGTGACGTACAGCTGCAACAGCGGCTACACGCTCACCGGCAGCAGCACGCAGGCGTGCCAGGCGGACGGCACCTTCGCCGGCACCGCGCCCACCTGCACCGCCGTCACCTGTAGCGGCGCCACCGCGCCAGCCAACGGCAGCGTCAGCGCGGCGAGCGTCAGCTTCCCGGCCAGCATCACCTACAGCTGCAGCAGCGGCTACACGCTGACCGGCAACGGCGGCTCCGCGACGCGCAACTGCCAGGCCGACACAACGTTCAGCGGCAGCGCGCCCACCTGCGCCGCCGTCACCTGCCCCGCCAGCGCGCCGAGCAACGGCACCGTGAGCGCGCCGTCCACGACGTATGGCAACAGCGTAACCTGGAGCTGCAACAGCGGCTACACCCTCACCGGCAGCGCCAGCGGCACCTGCACCGCCGCCGGCACGCTCAGCGCCACCACGCCGACGTGCACGCCGGTCAGCTGCGCCACGCTCACCGCGCCGGCCAACGGCTCGGTCAGCGTGCCCGCCACGACGTACGGCTCGGTCGCCACCTACAGCTGCAACGGCGGCTACGCCCTGACCGGCAGCACAAGCACGACCTGCGGCGCCGCCGGCACCTGGACCAACCCGGCGCCGACGTGCACCGCCACCGTCACGCCCTGCACGCCGAACCCGTGCTTGAACAACGGCACGTGCACCGTCGTCGGCGCCAGCTACACCTGCGCCTGCCCCGCCGGCTACGGTGACCCCAACTGCGGCACGCCTGTGCAGTGCACCAGCGGCGTCAGCGCGCCGGCCAACGGCGCCGTCTCGGCGACGAGCGCGAGCTACGGCAACAGCGTCACCTACACCTGCAACAGCGGCTACCTGTTGGCCAGCGGCAGCGCCACGCGCACCTGCCAGGCCGACGGCACCTTCAGCGGCACCCAGGCCACCTGCGGCCCGGTCACCTGCTCGGGCGCCGTCGCGCCGCAGAACGGCACTGTCTCGGCCGCCAGCGCCACGTTTGGCAACAGCGTGACGTACGCGTGCAACAGCGGCTACACCGTCACGGGCGTCGCCAGCCGCGCCTGCCAGGCCAACGGCACCTTCGCCGGCGCCGCGCCCACCTGCGCGCCCGTCGACTGCGGCACGCCCGCGGCGCTCACCAACGGCACCGCCACGGCGCCGGTCACGACGTTCGGCTCGACGGTCACCTGGGCCTGCAACGCCGGCTACGGCGTCGTCGGCACCGCCACGGGCACCTGCCAGGCCAACGCGACGTGGCCGACCGCGCCGACGTGCGTCACCGACTGCGGCGCGCTCACGGCACCCGCCAACGGCGGCGTCACCTACAACCCCAACACGCTGCTCAACGGCGTGGCGACGTACACCTGCAACACCAACGCCACGATGACCGGCTCGGCCACGCGCACCTGCGCCGCTGGCGGCTGGTCCGGCAGCGCGCCGACGTGCACCGCCGCGCCGGTCTACTGCGACGTCGTTTACCACTTGGGCGCCGGCGCCACGCAGTACGCCAACTTCCACGTCTACGTCAGCGGCGTGCCGCTTGTCGGCTCGGTCAACAAGACGGTCGCCGTCGGCACGCACGGCTTGACGCCGGCGTACGGCAACACGCCGACGTACACCGCCATGCCCGACCCGCTCACCGTCGCCGGCTACCCGCAAGGCTGGGCGCGCATCCGCTACCCGGCCAACGCCGCTGGCACCGCGCCGATCGCCGGCGCCGTCAGCCTCATCGAGCTGTACTTGCCGGTCGACTCCAGCAACCTCGCGATGACCGCGTTCGGTCCGAACGTGACAATCGGCATCGACGGCAGCGCCGGCATTTTCCAGACCACCACCACCGGCTGCACCGCGCCGGCGACGCGCTGCCTGGCGCTCAGCGGCGGCGCGCCGATTGTCCAGCGCAGCTGCGTGCCGATCGCCACCGGCACCGTCGTCGGCACCACGCTGACTTGGGACACGTGCAGCATCAACGCCCCCGCGGGCAACACCGGCACGCCCGCCGGCGCCGCCATGACGTTCACCACCGACCTCTCCGTCGCCGCGCCGACCGACACCGGCTGCATCCGCAACATGAGCGCGTACGGCGGCGTCGAGTGCGTCAACGGCGGCATCGCTGGCTGCGGCGCGGCGGGCACGCTGACGACGACGCCGACGAGCTCGGTGTGGGACGAGAAGCTGCCGAACGTGACGCTGAGCTCGGCGACCTACGCGACGGCGACGCTGACGATTCCGGAGTTCATCATCCCGGAAGGCAGCGCGACGACGTACCTGGGCGCGCGGCTGACCAACGCCGTCGTCTCGACCGTGCAGTGCGGCACCGTCGGCGCGCTGACCTGCAACGTGCAATAGCCCGACGGGGGCGCGCGTCGGCGGCGGGGAACTTGCCACCGTCGGCGCGCGCTGCCCAACGCGCTCAACATCCGGACCAATGTCCAACACCACGGGCTTCCAGCCAGAGCTGTTGCACTTCGGACTGGATCCACGAGCGCGCAACTTCGGTGGCACGCCGCGGATGAAAACGGTTTGATCGCGAACTTCGGTCGGAGCGTTTAGAGCACCGCCCGCAAACCCAGACTGACGCCCGCGGGCGCCGTCTGCTCCAGGTTCGCCGCGCTCGCCGCCAGCCACCAGCCAGTCGCGACGAGCTGCACGCGGCCGAAATTGGCGGTCAGCGTGGCGGTGGGCATGATGAAGCCGGCGTAGCTGAGCACCGAGACGTTTGTGGAGCCGTCGCAGTGCTCGGCGATGACGCCGCTGCAGAACGAAGCGGCGACCTGGACGCCGGGGGCGTACGGCAAAAAGCCAGCGAAGCCGCCAAGTTGCAGGGAAATACCCGGGAAGAGGTCGAAGTCGCCGTGGACACCGACGCTCAGGCGGCTGCCGAATGACCAGCCGCGGTCGATCGAGTCCTGCGTCGAGGTCGTGACGTCGGTGGAATGCGGGTAGAGGCCGGATTGGTAGGTCGATGTTTGCGCCAAGTGGACCTCGCGCACCCACGGTACAGAGCCGAACGCGAACTCGAAGCTGCCAATGAGCCGGGCATGGCCGCGCCGCCACGGGCTGCCGCGAAAGCTGAGGCCGCCCCAGATGGGGCCGGCGTCGGTGCTGTGCGTCGTGATGTCGGGCGCGCCAGTGCGGCTGTTCAGACCGGCCTCCAGGAAGCCGCCGAGCTCGACAGCGCGGCCGAGGCCGCCGGCGATGCGGGCGTGCAACGTGTCGACGGTGCTGGAGTGGCCGTTGCCGCCGTTGTCGCGGTTGGGGCCGACGGCGGCGAAGGTGCGATCGTAGCCGGCCTCGAGGTGCACCTCACCGGGCGCTGTCATCTCGCCGACCGCGCGCGGCGCCGGATCCGCCAACCACGCGTTTTGCTTGATGCGCACGGACGTGGCGGTCGTCGTCGAGCCGCATGCCAGCGACGTACCCAGCGCCGCAATCAGGGCCACACCGAACACGCCGCGCTGCAGCCACAGGGCCAGCAAAGGGTGTTGGGCATCGCGTTCCATGGTCCCCCGGTGCGATTCCGCATGGCGCGGCAGCCCTCACCTCCTAACAATTCCCGGCGGCTGGCGCAATGTCTGCGCGGTCGCTACGACTTGGCGCCGCAGTTGACCATCCACTGCACGCCGAACTTGTCGGTGAGCGAGCCAAAATAGTCGCCCCAGAACATCTCCATCAACGGCATCGCCACCGCGCCGCCCTGCGCCAGCGCCGCAAACAGCCGATCTGCCTCGCCGCGCGTGTCCGGGTCGAGGCAAATGTACAGGTTGTTGCCCATCGTCACCTGAAAACCAAACGATTCCGGGGCATCCGTGCCCATCAGCACGTGCCCGCCGGTGATCGGCAGCTGCACGTTCATGACAAGCTGCTTGTCGGCATCGCTCATCTCCGGCTGACCCGGCTGCGCGGGCACGTCGCCCATGCGCGCGATCGGCATCAGGAATTCAGTGCCGAACACCTGCTTGTAGAAGTTGAACGCGGCTTCCGTGCTGCGCGGAAAATTCAGATACGTGCTGGTCCTGGCCATCCAGGCCTCCCTGTTGCGTCGTTGCGGCCGTCGGTGCGACCGGGAATTGCCGAAAAATGCGCGACGCCACACGGGGAATCCGCGCGTGCCACCGCCGAGCGGGAGTCTGCCGCGGTGACCGTCAGGCCGCCAGCACTTTGAGCAGAGCTGTGCGAAATTGCGCCATATCTGCCGCGGTGCCTACGGAAACGCGCACGTGGTTGGGCCAGCTCGGCCACACGCGGCCGATGTAGACGTTGTGCGTCCGCAGCGCCGCGACGAGCTCCGTGCCCGGCCGCGCGGTCTTGACCATGAAGCAGTTGGAAACCGACGGCACAAAGGCGATGCCGTGCGCTTGCAGGAATTGGCACGTCTCGTCGCGCAGATCGCTGATGATTTTGCGGCGTGTCGGCACCAAATCCGCCACTTGCAGGCTCGCCGTCGCCGCGGCCATGCCCAGGCTCGGCAGCGGACCGCCGCTCCACATCGCGATCTTAGCCAGCAGATCCGGCCGTCCCAGCGCCGCGCCAGCGCGCAGCCCCGCCATGCCGTAGATCTTGGAAAACGTCCGCAGAATCACCACATCCTTGCCGGCCTTGACAAGCTCGGTGGCCATCGGCGCGCCCGAAACGTGGATGTACGCCTCGTCCAGCAGCAGCACGCAGCCCTTGGGCAGGTTGTCCGCCAGCCAAAGGATGTCCGCGTGCGGCGTCAGCGTGCCGGTCGGATTGTTGGGATTGCACAGGTAAATCAGCCCAGCGTCCGGCGCCGCCGCCGCCATCGCCCGCACATCGTGGGCGTAGCCGGCGGTCAGCGGCACGCGAATCACTTTGGCATTCACGGCCTTGGCCGCCACCTCACCGGCCTCGTAGCCCGGATCGGCGGTGACAAACGGCCGCGACGGCGAACAAAATCCCAGCACCGCCTGGTGTAGCGGCGCGCTCGAGCCGGCGTACGCCGTCACCTGTTCCACCGCCAGGCCGCTCTGCGCCGCCAGCGTCTCCTTGAAAGCCTCAATCAAATCAAACTGATAGCGACCAGCGTTGACCAATGCGCGCTGCACCGCGTCCAGCGCCTGCGAACACGGTCCCAGCGGGTTCTCATTGGCGTTGATACGCACAGCGTTGGGCGGAATCGCTTTGATTTGCGATAGTTGCGCCAACGCCGGCTCGCTGCCCAGCGACAGCCAGGTGCCGCCAGCGACGAAAGCGGCGACGCGGGCAAAATCGCGGCGGGACAGACCGTTGGCGGCGAGCAGCGCACGCTGCGCGGGGACGAGGTCAGCTGGCATGGCAGTTCCGCAGCGGCCATCCTGGCCGGAGACCCGAGCGTACGCTGGCGCACGCGGCTTGCCAATCGTTTCCGCTGCTGGCCGCAAGTGCGCTATTCCACAACGATTCCATATTTCGTCAGCAAGCCTATCGCGCCGTACGGCGTAAACTGGGCGCCGCGCAGGCGGTTGCGCTCCGGGTCGAGGGCGAAGCCGCGCGCGGTGCGAAAATCGGCCTTTTCGAGGATTGTCTGTTCAAAAAGCGCGCCCGTGAGCGAGGTGTCGGTGAATTGGGCGGAGGTCAAATCGGCACCGGAAAAGTCCGCTTCCGTCAGCGAGCAGCGCAGAAAACGCGTGCGCTTGATCTTCAGTCGCTGAAAAATCACGTAGTCCAGCAGGCAATCCTCAAACGCGAAAGTGGTGAAGTCGCGCTCGCCGGAGA
>CAIPXZ010000670.1 GCA_903869075.1 uncultured Myxococcales bacterium
CCGGTCTGGGGCAACCGCCCGCTTTCGCCAAGCGGCATGGTCGACAACGGCAATGGCGCCGTGACCGACCCGCAGACGGGCCTGGTCTGGCAAAGAGTCGAAGACGGCACGACGCTGACCTGGAACGGCGCGCGGGATTTCTGCAACGCGCTGACGCTGGCCAACAAGTCGGACTGGCGGCTGCCGACGGTCGCCGAGCTCGAGTCCGTCGTCGACTACACTGCGCACAACAACTCGTTGGTCTGGCCGCTTTCGGTCTCCACCTCGTCGGCCTACACGCCGTGGACCGCTGTGCCGGCGCCCGGCGGCAAGCACTGGGCCATCGAGTTCTACTGGGGCGTCGCCGCGCCGACGTCCGGCTGGCAAAATGTCCGCTGTGTGCGCGGCAAACCGGCGACGCAGCCGTGGGCGCAGCGCTTCATCGACGGCGGCGACGGCACGGTGACCGACAAAGGCACCGGCCTTGTGTGGCAGCAAGCGGCGAGCAGCCCGCCCATCCCGCAAGCCGCCGCCGGTAGCTACTGCACCGGCCTCGCGCTCGGCGCTGGCGGCTGGCGCTTGCCCAACATCCGGGAATTGCTGTCGATTGCTCACCGCGCTGACGCCAACGCCAGCGTCTTCATGGACCTGACCGCGTTCCCCAGCGCCACCGCCGACTGGTTCTGGTCGGCCACGCTGCGCACGACATCGACGACCGACGGCTGGCAGGTCAATTTTGGCGCCACGCTTGCCGGCAGCTACTACGACACGCTGACGAATTCGGCGAAGGTGCGCTGCGTCAAGTGAGCGCTCAGCAGCAGCCGCCGCAGCAGGTGCTGGCCACGGGCTTGCGACCGGTGACGGTGACGCTGGCGACTTTGCCTTCCAGTTCGCCAACGATGCTGTCCCAGGCTGCCGGATCGAGGCCGGCGTCGGCAAAGTCTGTGGCGATAACCGCGCGGATTTGTTCGGCGGTGTAGACAAGTCGCGAGACGATTTGCACATCCGCGAAGCCCACCGCGCGCAGCCCACCGAGGTACGCGGCCTCGGGGATGGCGCCGGCGATGCACGCGGCGTATGCAAGCGCGTTGTCGCGCAGCCAGGGCGGCAGGTCTTCGGCGATGATGTCGGCGACGCGGAACTGTCCGCCGGGCTTGAGCACGCGCGCCATCTCTGCGAAGACTTTCGGTTTATCCGGGCTCAGGTTGATGACGCAGTTCGAAATCAGCCAGTCCGCTTGGTCCGCGGCGATCGGCAGCGCCTCGATGAGGCCTTTGCGGACTTGCACCTGGAACGCGCCGGCGGTGGCGGCGTTGGCGCGCGCGGCGTCGATCATCGCGTCGGTCATGTCCACGCCGATGACGCGGCCCTCGGGGCCGACTTTTTCGGCGGCAAGCAACAGGTCGTAGCCGGCGCCCGATCCGAGGTCAACGACCGTCTCACCCGGCTGGACCTCGGCGAATGCCAGCGGATTGCCGCAAGCGAACGACGCGGCAGCAGCTACGGCAAGCGCGTCCTCCGGCGCGGCATAGCCCGCCGTGGCGGCAGCGGCGCCGCACTGGACTGGCCCGCAGCAACTGGCTGACGCGGAACGCTTTTGTGCGCGGTCGAGCGCCGCGGTGTACTGTTCAGACACGGAACGGTGGACGTCTGTGGTCGGCAAAGTGGTCATGGAACCTCCTGAAAAAATTATGGATTGTGATCGGCTGGCTGCGCTTCAGCGCACGGCGCGCCAGCGTCCAGCCAGTCCGCCAGGTCGCGCAGCGTCTGCGCCAGCTCCGCGCGCTTGAGGCGATGCAGGACCTCGCGGCCCTGCTTGTGCGCCTCGACGATGCCCACCGCCCGCAGCTTGCCGAGGTGCCGCGACACGCCCGACAGGTGCACGCCGCAACAGCTGGACGCCTGCGTCAGCGTCGCCGGACCGCCGCGCCCGGCAAGGTTGCAGACAAGCCACAGCCGATGCGGGTCGGCCAGCGCCGCCAGAACGGCAGAAATCTGCTGCAAATCCGCGAGGCTACGTTCACCCGGACGGGGCGGACAACAACTGGCCATCGGCAACTCCAGCGCGTAGCAACGCGCTCCGACATCCTAGCATGTTTGCGCAAACATGCAAGTGTCTGCACGACACCGCGCCACCGCTTGACGCTGCTGCCGGCGATTGCCAGACTGCCGGCGATGACGCTGCGCCGCCGTTTTTGCATCCTGACAAGCCTGTTGCTGAGCGCGCCGAGCCTGGCGCTGGCGGTGCCGTTCGAGAGCCTGTCGCACGGCGCGATCACCGATGTGACGCTGGGCACGACGCCGGTGGGCGACCAGCTGCTGGGCGAGATCGGCGCGGCGGCGATGGGCATGATGACGGGGCGCGACGGGCTGTTTGCCCATCACCACGACATCCAGTTTTTGCACCAGTGGCAGGGCGTGCTGGCGGTCAAGGGCGGCGAGTTGGCGGCGGCGAATCCATACACGCCGCTGCTGGGCGGTCACGCCGCGGCGATGGTCGAGTCCGGCGTGCGCTGGCAGGCGGAGAAAGCCTGGAGCCCGTATGCCGGGCTGCGGCTGGGCGGCGATCTGCAGATCCTGCTGCCGTTTACGGTGGCGCCGACGGCGCTGAATACGGTGAACAACATCGACGGCGTCGGCGACGTGAACCTGAGCGGGCTGCTGCGGTTGGCGTGGGGCGAGTCGTACCTGGAGGGCGACACTGCGCTGCTGCTGACGGCGTTTGCCCAGGGCTGGCTGCGGCGGGCGGAGGTGAACACGCCGGGCGCGGCGTTCCTGGACGTGGGCGTGGCGGCGCGGCTGGATCTGGCGCGGTCGGCGCTGGCGTCGGTGGAACTGCTGTGGGGCGTGGCGGCGGGTCCGGCGAACCCGGCGCTGGGGCTGACTGACCTCAAACAGCACGTGCGGCTGGATGTGGATGGCCGCAAAATCTTCAGCAATGGCATGTGGTTGGGCGGCGTGTTCGCGTTGACGTCCGAGTCCGACACGCTCCATTACCCGACCGCCAGCTACAGCACGCGCAGCGCGCCCACGCTCGCCTTGACCGTCGTGTACGGCATCCCGCTGGGCAAACAGGAGTGGCCATGAAGCGCCTGGCGTGGCTCCTGCTGCTGCCGTTGCTGGCGTGCGACCCGCAAAAGGCCGACTGGGGGCTGGCGGCGGTGAATTCGCTGCAGACGCCGGTGGACGACCCGAAGCTGGGCTGCGGTCTGGTGCTGCCGGACGATACGCGGGCAGCGCAGCGCGCGGCGTGCACTTTTGGCGCGGGCGATTCAGCGGCGGTGACGCTCGGCCTGACGGCGACGCAGACGGCGGCGCTGCCGATCCGCCATGTCATCGTAGTGATGAAGGAAAATCGCAGCTTTGACCACCTGCTGGGCCGCCTGCACGACCAGGGCCAGAGCGATGTGGACGCGCTGCCGTCGGCGTATTTCGCCCCGGATTCCGATGGCATCCCGGTGCCGCCGTTCCACCAGACCAATACCTGCCTGGCCGAGGATCCGGGCCACCAGTCCGCCGAAATGACGCTGTGTCTGGACGGCGGGCTGATGGACGGCTTTGTGCTGAGCGCGGCCAAGAGCACCGGCACCGATGGGCACTGGGCGATGGGCGTGTATGAGGAGCCGGACCTGCCGTTCAACTACTGGCTAGCGCGGACTTTTGCCTTGAGCGACAAGCACTTTGCGCCGATGCCGTCGGGCACGTACGGCAACCGCAACTTCTTGCTGTTTGGCAGCAAAGCGACGGTGACGGACACCGGCATCGTCTATCCGCCGCCGGCGACGCCGTCGATCCTGCAGCTGCTGTTGAACGCCGGCTTCACCTGGGGCGCGTATTCCGACAGCGAAGTGTTCAGCGGCGCGCTGGACTGGCAAAAAGGCGACCCGGGCGTGCATTCCATGGCCGATTTCTACGCCGCGGCCGACGCTGGCACGCTGCCCAACGTCGCGTTCGTCGACGCCGAGGAGTACCTGACGGACGACCATCCCGACGCCGATCTGCAAGCGGGCGAGGCGTGGACCAAGCAGGTCTACGACCACGTGGTCAAGAGCCCGCAGTGGCCGCGCCTGGCGATGATCTGGACCTACGACGAGGGCGGCGCGTTCTTTGACCACGTGCCACCGCCCAACGCCTGCAGCCCGACGGTAGATTCGCCCGATGGCAAGCTGGGCCAGCGCGTGCCGCTGGTGGCGATTTCACCTTGGGCCAAGCGGCATTACGTGTCGCACGCGGTGACGGATCACACGGCGATTACCCGCTTTATCGAGGTGCTGTTCGGGCTGCCGGCGCTGACGCGGCGTGATGCCAACGCGACGGCGCTTTTGGACCTGTTCGATTTCAGCTGCGGCCGCGACTTGAGCTTGCCGGCGGCGCCACAGCCGGGCAAGGGCGGCTGCGTCGACCCGGCCCCGGCGGGAACACACTGACAGGAATCGCTATTTTCCGACGAAGCCGGTCCACTGGTGGCTGTGCGTGCCGTCGGTTGACTCGAGGATGAACAGCGCGCCGCCCAGCTGCGGGTCGTACTTGTTGACGTGAATCGTCAGGTTGAGCGTGTCGCCGTTGTTGCCGGTGTCGGTGTCGAACTTGCCGGTCAGCAAGGTGTTGCTGCCCATGTAGTTGTTGAAATCATAGAACTGTACGGTGATGGGCATGCTCATCTGCGCGGTGGAGAACAGGCCGACCGGCACGACGACGCTCTGGCCGGCGTTGGCCTTGATGCCCTGGGTGACGACCGTGGTGCCGTAGTTGTCAACGATGTGCACGGCCGCCTGCGTCACCGGCATGGCGTTGAAGTACGGCACGCCGGCGGGCGCGGGCACGCACGGGTCCTGGCCGGCGGCCGCGGCGGCGTTGGACCAAATGCGCACGACGGGCAGGTCAAAGCCGTCGGGCTGAATGTTCACGTCCGGCTCGTATTCGCACATGTCGGCGAGCTCGCCGCCGTTGGCCACGCTCCATGCCGTGAATTCCGGCGCCGGGTCCGAGTACGCCGGCGAGACGTTCGGGTACGGATCCGTCGCCGCTTCCACGACTTCATGCGAGAACGCGCCGGCGAACGACTGTGCCATCGTCACGCCCGGGCCGGCCTCATTCGCGCACGCGCAAACGACCGCGTACGCGACCTCCTTGCCGCCGATGGACTGCGAGTCGTGGTAGCCGTCGTAGTCGTTGCAGCAGACGCCGCCGGAGCTGTCGGTGAACGTGGTGCCGTCGGGGATGACAAAAACGTAGACCGCGTCGCTGACGGCCGCGCCCCAGCTCTTGCCGGCGCCGAGGTTGGCCTTCATCGTGCTGAGCACGGTCGCTTCCGACAGGCTTTTGGCGGCTGCCGTCGCCATCATCAGCGACGTCCCGACCTGCAGCGGACCCACGCCGTATTCGGTCACGACCTGACCCCACCACGGCTGCGTGCTCATCTGCGTCGCCAGCGTCTCGACCTGCGCCTGCATCGGATCGCCCTGATAAAATACCGGAATGACTGTCGGGCTGGCCAGAACCGGACCGTTGCTGTTGAGGACTTGCGCCTGCGCGGCGTGGTCAGCCGTTGTGAAATTGACGTTCGTGTCGCCGCTGCCGGTGTCGCCAGCCGTCGCGTCACTGCCCGGTGCGGCGGAATCCACGCCTGCGCCATCCGCGCCCGGCTCGGCATCGCCGGTCGTCGCATCGGCACCGACAAGCGCCGCGTCGCCGCCGCCATCGACCGCCGTGTAGACGCCGCCACCGCCGCCCGCTGTCGTCGTCGAGCACGCGGCCAAGGCCGCTGCGCAGGCCAACGTTGTCGACAAGCGGAACAGGGAATTCGTGCGTACGCGCATGGCAATCGGTCTCCGACCGCATCGCGCGGCGGCCTGAGCCTACTGGCGCCCAGCCCCCCGGGCAAGTCTGGTTCACGCAGTTTTACAGGGTCAATTGCCCAGCCGGCCTACTGCTCGGGCAGCCACCGATGCAACAGGTCGACCAGCGTCGTCATCCGCACTGGCTTTGTCACGTGGTCGTCCATCCCCGCGGCCAGGCACCGCGCGCGGTCATCCGCCAGCGCGTGCGCCGTCAGCGCGAGGATCGGCGTGCGGCGGCCCAGCGGCGCCTCACGCGCGCGCAGCTGCTCGGTCGCTTCCAGCCCGCCCATCACCGGCATCTGCACGTCCATCAGCACCAGCGCTACGTCCGGGTTGGCCGCCGCGGCATCCAGCGCCTGCTGGCCATCGGCCGCCAGCAGCACGCGAAAGCCGAGCCGCCGCAGCATGGTCGCCGCCACGGTCTGGTTGACGGGGTTGTCCTCGGCCACAAGTACCAAGCGATCCGCGCCGAACGGCGGGCTGATCGGCGGCGGTGATTCGGGTGCCGGCGGCGCTTGCAGCTCCGGCGGCGGGCGCTTGAGCCAGAGGTCAAAGTGGAACGTGCTCCCGGCACCGGGCGCGCTTTCGACGCCGATTTCACTGCCCATCAGCGTCACCAACCGGCGGCAAATCGCGAGGCCGAGCCCGGTACCGCCAAAACGCCGTGTCGTCGAGCCGTCGCCCTGCACGAAACGCTCGAAAATCCGCGCCTGGTGCTCCGCGGCGATGCCCATGCCGGAATCGCTGACGGCGATGCGCACAGCCGCGTCCTGCGCGTTGTCCGTCAGCCGCGTCGCCGTCAGCCGCACCCAGCCAGACTCAGTAAATTTCAGACCGTTGCTCAGCAGATTTAGCACGATCTGCCGCAGCCGGTCCGCGTCGCCGAGCAGCCGCCGCGGCAGCGACGGGTCGAGCTCAAGTTCCAGCGCCAGGCCTTTTTGGGCCGCGCTCGGCGCCAGCGTCGCCGCCGCGTCTTGCAGCAGCTGCCGCAGGTCGAGCTCCACCGGTTCCAGCCGCACTTGCCCGGCC
>CAIPXZ010000671.1 GCA_903869075.1 uncultured Myxococcales bacterium
AGAAATGTCTGGTCGCCGTACTGGAACCCGGTGACGAGCGAGCCGCGCAGGCGCACGCCCGATCCGCCACCGGCGGCGTCAGTCTGGCGGGAGACGTCGGTATCGCCGACATTGAGCCCCGGCTGGCCGCACGTCGCGCACTGCGCCCAGCCGCGCCCGGGCGCGCCCGCGAGCATGCAGGTGAAGATGAGGACGACGCACAACGGCAAGCGGCGACGGGACATGCAACCTCCGGCGCAGAGCGTGCCAGCAATCGCGCGGCTATGCATCCCCCGGCGGCTGGGCCTTGGGAATGAGCCGCTTGAGCGGCACCCGCAGCACAAGCCGCAGCAGGAACACGAGCGGCACCGCCACCGCCAGCCAGACGAGGATCGCGCCGAGCGTCGCCCAGGCAAAAGTCTGCAGCGCCGCCAGCACGCCGAGCGCGAACTGCGCCTTGAGCGCCGCCAGCGACGCCGGCACCGCCGCGTGGAACAGCCGACCGCCGACCGCGAGCAGCGGAATCAGCAACAGCAGCTGCAGCGGATAGGTGACGTTGAGCGCGACCTGGATCGCCAGGTGGTTCAGCCGCAGCACCGCGCCGGTCGCGAGGCCAAGGACCGTCGTCGTGCCCAGCACCGGAAAGGTGCCGACGACAGCGCCGACGGCAACGCTCGTCGCCAGCTTCTCCGGCGTGGTGCCGGCCTTCAGCTGCGCCAGCAGCGGGGTCAGGACACGGCGGTGGAGGAATTCACGCATCCCGACGGTGTAGCAGCGTTGGTGCGGCGGGACAAGCAGGCAGTGCCGGCGGCGCGCGCAACTGGACCAACGCGCGCAAACCGCCAGCGAACCTGCAGATGTGCGAGGGCTACGCCTGGGCGTTCACGCAGTGCCTCTGAGCCCGCAGCCCGCCCACGAGCGACGCGACAACGCGGAGCCAAGCAAACCCCGCCATTCCGTGAGCGATGCGCGAAGCGCAGAGCCAGCCATTCCCCACCACTCCCCAAGCGATGCGCGCAGCGCAGAGCCCCCCAAACCCCGCCAGTCCCTGAGCGATGCGCGAAGCGCAGAGCCCCCCAAACCCCGCCTCCGACGCTCCCGACCCGCAGCCTCCAAGCGAGCACGGCGAGGCCCCTGGCCTCGCTGCGCAGCTGCCGACCCACAGCCGTCCCGTGGCTACAGCGCCATGCAAGGGCGAGGACCGGCAAGCCGCACATCCGGATTCTGCCCGGTGAGCCGCGATCCGCGCCCCGTCGCCTGCCGGCTTGCCGCCCGGAGCCCCACCGCGATCTCCCACACTTCCCGCACAACCGCCCGACAGCCCGGAAAGGGGAGTCTGAGGGGAAAAACTGCGCAGCGGGTGTTCCCCTCAGGCCCTCAGCGCCCTGCCGCCGCCAGCGCCGCCTCAATCTCCTGCAGCCGCCCCTGCACCGCCGTCAGCCGCGGTCCGCCGCCGCGCGCCGCCAGGTAATCCACGCAGGAGCGCAGCCCGCCGACCAAGCGCACGAGGTCGCCCATCTGGTACAGCGTGTCGAAAGCTTCCTCGAACGCCTCGGTCGTCCGCCGGTCGATCACCGTCGCCCGCGGGCCATTCTCCGCCAGCGCGCGCGTCCCCAGCACGCAGCCGCGCACGAGCTGCGCCCGCGCCACCGCCATCTGCGCGCCGGTGCTGCGTGCGATCTCCACGGCCTTCTCGCTGTCCATGTCCGCGGTTTCCAAGGCTTCCCGCGCCAGCGAGATGTTCGCCAGCACGCGGTACACGCTCGACAGCAGCTCCGGGTTGGCCAGCTCGCGCGCCACGTCGATGGCGTTGACCATCCGCGCCGCCGCGTCCTGCCACTTGCCCAGCGCCAGCTGCGTCTCGGCTTGCAGCACGGCGATCTCCAGCTGCCGCGCGCGGTCGCCGACCTCGCTCGCCAGCTCCGCCGCCTCCGACCACATCGCCATCGCGCCCTTGACTTTGCCGGACGCCGCCAGGACCTCGCCCTGCACCATCCGCGCTTCCGCCAGGCCCCAGCGCTCCTGCACCTGCTCGCACAGCTGCGTCGCCTCCGCCACCGCGTCCAGCGCCGCCGTAAAGTAGCCGCGCCCGGTCTGCACCCGCGCGATGTGGCACAGGGACCGCGCCACCACGCGCAGGTCGTCCGCCCGCCGCCGCAGCGCCAGCGCCTTGTTGAAGTGCTGCAGCGCCTGCGCGTACGC
>CAIPXZ010000672.1 GCA_903869075.1 uncultured Myxococcales bacterium
ACGAGGTGCCGCCGAAGAAGAACGGGACGTTGAACGTGTTGGTCAGGAACGTCGGCAGGACGCAGACCGAGGCGATGTAGATCGCGCCGCCAAACGTGATGCGCGAGAGCACCGTGTCGATGTAAACCGCAGTGTCGCGGCCAGCGCGCACGCCGGGGACGGCGCCGCCGCCCTTCTTCAGGTTGTCGGCGACTTCGACCGCGTTGAACGTGACGGCGGTGTAGAAGTAGCAAAAGAAGATGATGAGCGACACGTACACGGTGTTGTACAGCAGGTGACCCGGCACCAACAGGTTGGCAAAGCTCGCCAGACCGCTGGAACCCGGCAGCCACTTGTAGCCGGCGAGCGTCGCCGGGAAAATCAGGATGGAGGACGCGAAGATCGGCGGAATCACGCCCGCGCTGTTGACCTTGAGCGGCAGCCACGAGTTCTGCGCCTGGAACATCTGCTGGCCGACGACGCGCTTGGCGTACTGCACCGGAATGCGGCGCTGGGCGCGCTCGAAGTAGACGATCGCGCCGATGACCGCGAGCACCACGATACCGACGGTGATGAGGCCGACGGCGCTGATCTGGCCGTTCTTGGCGAGCGACCAGGTCTGGTTAATCGCGTTGGGCAGACCGGCGACGATGCCGGCGTAGATGATGAGCGACATGCCGTTGCCGATGCCGCGCTCGGTGATCTGCTCACCCAGCCACATGATGAACACGGTGCCGGTGGTCAGCGCCAGCACGCACAGCAGGCGAAAGCCGATGCCCGCCGTCAAGCCCGCGCCGCCGGTGGCGACCATGTTGTTGGCTTCCAGCTGGCCGGCAATCAGCCAGCCTTGGACCAGCGAAATCAGCACCGTGCCGTAGCGCGTGTACTGGTTGATCTTGCGCCGGCCCTGCTCGCCTTCCTTGTTCAGGCGGTCAATCGTCGGCACCAGCACCGTCAGCAGCTGCAAAATGATGCTGGAGGTGATGTACGGCATGATGCCGAGCGCGAAGATCGAGCTCTGCTTCAGCGCGCCGCCTGAGAACATGTCGAGCATGCCCAGAAAGCCGCCGCCGTCGAAGTCCGCGGCCATGGCGTGGCGATCGACACCGGGAACCGGCACGAAGACGCCCACACGGTACACCGCCAGCATCGCCAGCGAGAACAGCAAGCGGTTCTTGAGTTCCGGAATCTTGCCGATGTTCGAAAGAGCGTTCGCCACGTTATCCCCTTGGCCTGAAGCCCATCCCCTTGGCTGCGGACCCTGT
This sequence comes from uncultured Myxococcales bacterium, assembly GCA_903869075.1. GTDB lineage: Bacteria > Myxococcota_A > UBA9042 > UBA9042 > UBA9042 > CAIYBN01. The sequence goes on from CAIPXZ010000672.1 coordinate 1,245, forward strand.
TGCCCGGGCGAGCGCGGCGGACCCCAAAGGCCAGCCGAACCGCGCGGTTGAGTCGCGCCGTATTACTTGGCGACCGCTTCCGTGACCACAGTGCCACCCGCGGCGGCGATCTTGTCCGAAGCCGACTTGGTGAACTTCTGCGCCACGACCGTCAGCGGGCGATCAAGCTCGCCGTCGCCGAGGATCTTGACCGCATCAAAGCGACCCTTCACCAGGTTGGCGCGACGCAGCATGGCTTCGTCAACGCGCGCGCCGGGCTCGAACACCGCGAGATCGCTCACGTTCACCGTGGCGAACTTGAGCGCGAAGATGTTCTTGAAGCCGATCTTCGGCAGGCGACGCTGCAGCGGAGTCTGGCCGCCTTCAAAGTACACGCCGACGTCGGGGCTCTTGCGGGCTTTCTGGCCCTTGTGGCCCTTGCCGGACGTCTTGCCGAGGCCCGAGCCGACGCCACGGCCCAAACGCTTGCGGGTCTTGGTGGCGCCGCGGGGCGGCTGAAGGTTGCTGAGTTCATTCGACATAATAGCCTCGATCCTTGCGGTAGACTCCGTTCATTCTTTCCAGCGCAACCGACAGCTTGGCCGTTTGTGCTCGCTTGCCCACCTGAACGCCGACACGTCGCAACGCAGTTGCCGTGCCCCAAAGGCGCTACAGGATAGGCTCCATCGGCGTTTTTGACAAGCCGACGGCCGGCCGAAGCCGGTTCCTCACTTAGCTGCGCAGCTCTTCCACCGTCTTGCCGCGGCGGCCCGAGACGACCTGAACCGTCTTCAGCTGACGCAGCGCGTCCATCGTCGCACGCACCACGTTATGCGGATTGTTGCTGCCGATGCACTTGGTGACGACGTCACGCACGCCGGCCTGCTCGAGCAGCGCGCGCACGGGGCCGCCAGCGATGACGCCGGTACCGCGGCTGGCGGGCTTGAGCATGACTTCGCCGGCGCCGTAGTGGCCCAACGCGTCGTGCGGAATCGTGCCCTTGACGAGCGGCACCAGGAACAGCTGCTTCTTGGCCTGCTCCGTGCCCTTGCGGATGGCTTCCGGCACTTCCGCCGCTTTGCCCATGCCGACGCCCACTTGACCCTTGCCGTCGCCGACCACGATCAGCGCGGAGAACGAGAAACGCCGACCGCCCTTGACGACTTTGGCCGTGCGGTTGATGGCGATGGTGGCGGAACCGAAGTCATCGGCCGGCGCCTCGGGGCGATCGCGACGCGGACCCCGGTTATCACGCTGCTGCTTGTTGTTCTCGCTAGCCATTCTTAATCCTCACCGTCGGAAGTGGAGTCAACCTGGGAGCCGTAACCGGCCTTGCTCAACAGGCCCATCTCATGCGCAGCCGTCGCAACCGCGGCAACGCGGCCGGTGTAGCGAAAGCCATTGCGGTCAAACACCAGCTTGGTCAAGCCCTTGGCAACGGCGCGCTCCGCGGCGGCCTTGCCAACCGCGGCGGCGAGCGCCGACTTGTCACCGTCGAAGGTGCGAAAGCCCGGCTCAACCGACGAAGCGGCGGCGAGCGTCGTGCCCGAGTCGTCGTCGATGA
>CAIPXZ010000673.1 GCA_903869075.1 uncultured Myxococcales bacterium
AAGGGGTCCGAACGTTATGCTCGGTTGCGCCCGAGGAGGCTTGTAGCCATGGATCGCGTTCTCGCCGCCTGGAAGCGGATTACCCAGCCGATCGGCCGCTTCCAGACGCAATTGCTGGTGACGGTGCTGTATTTTGTCATCGTCCCGGTGTTCTCCCTGATCCGCCTTGTCGACCCGCTGCGGCTGCGGCTGTGGAAGCAAAAACGCGTGGCGACGACCTACTGGCGACCGCGCGCGCCCGTGGTGCACGACCTGAAGACTTTCCGGCGGCAGGGCTGACCATTGCGGCCCCGGCTGCGAAGAACCCCCGCTGGCCAGAAGATTGGAGCGCATGACCACACGCATCCTTGGACTTTCATTCGCTTATCACGACTCGGCCGCCGCGCTGTTGGTCGATGGCCAATTGGTCGCCGCTGCGTCCGAGGAGCGATTTTCCCGGCGCAAACACACGAGCGCGTTCCCTGAGCTCGCCATCCAGTACTGCCTCGAGCAGGCCGGGATCACGCCCAAGGACCTGACGCACGTGGTCTTCTACGAGAAGCCGTTCGTCAAGCTGGACCGCATCCTCACGACCTACGTCTCGACCTGGCCGCGGTCGTACGGCGCGTTTCGCAAGGCGCTGCCCGTGTGGATGCGCGACAAGCTGTGGATCAAGCAGGAGATTGCCGATCACCTGGACTGCGACGCGGAGATCCTGTTCTGCGAGCACCACCTGTCGCACGCGGCCTCGGCGTTCCTGTGTTCGCCGTTCGAGCGCGCCGCGGTGCTGACCCTGGACGGCGTGGGCGAGTGGGAGACGGCGACGTGCGGCATCGGTGAAGGCAACCAGATTCGCCTGGAGCGGCACATCGATTATCCGCACAGCCTGGGGCTTTTCTACTCGGCGCTGACTGCGTACCTCGGCTTTCGCGTGAACGACGCGGAGTGGAAGGTCATGGGCCTCGCGCCGTATGGTGAGCCCAAGTACGTCGAGCAGTTCAAGGAGCTCATCGATATCGCGCCCGACGGCAGTTTTGCCATGGATATGCGCTATTTTGCCCACCACGTCAGCGAATCGTCCATGCTGACCGACCTTTTTGAGACGCACTTTGGCCAGAAGAAGCGCGATCCCAACAGCGAGTTGACGCAGTTCCACAAGGACATCGCGCGCTCGGGCCAGGCGATCGTGGAAGAGGCGATGGTCAAGATCGGCCTCGACCTGCACAAGCGCTATGGCGTGGACAACATCGTCATCGGCGGCGGCGTCGGGCTCAATTCCGTAGGCAATTTCCGGCTTTTGGAGAAGACGCCGTTCAAGGACATCTTCATCCAACCCGCGGCGGGCGACGACGGTGCGGCGATCGGCGCGGCGCTGTACATCTACCACTGCGTGCTGGGGAATCCCCGCTCGTTCGAGATGTCCCACGCGTATTTTGGCCCTGAATTCGATGATTTGGCGATCGAGACGACGCTGCGCAAGCTGGGCTGCAAGTACGAAAAGCTGGGCGAAGACGAGATGATCGACCGGACCGCGCACTTGCTGGCGGACGGTCAGGTGCTCGGCTGGTTCCAGGGGCGCATGGAGTTCGGTCCGCGCGCGCTGGGCAACCGCTCCATCATCGCGGATCCGCGCAACGCGGCGATGAAGGACATCATCAACGCCAAGGTCAAATACCGCGAGTGGTTTCGCCCCTTTGCGCCCAGCGTGGCCAAGGAGAGCGCGGCGACGTACTTTGAGCTGGAAGTCGACTCGCCGTTCATGCTGCTGGTGCCCAAGGTCCGCGATGCGTGGCGCGACAAGCTGCCGGCGATCACCCACCAGGACGGCACCGGGCGCGTGCAGACCGTGGAAGCGCACATCAACCCGCGGTATTACAAGCTGATCAAGCGTTTTGGCCAGCTGAGCGGCGTGGACGTCGTGCTCAACACCTCGTTCAACGTCCGTGGCGAGCCCGTGGTGTGCACGCCCGAGGACGCGATCCGCTGCTTTGAGAAGACGGGCATCGACTATCTGGTCATGGGCTCGTTCATCATTCAGGAGAAGCGCGCCACGCAGTCGTATTCGCTGGCGGAGATCAACGAGCTGGACGTGGTGCCGGAAGCCAGGGTCGCGCGGCGGGGCAAGCCGGACAGCATCGCGGCGCAGATCGGCTCGCTGGTCATCGCGCTGGCGGTCATGTTCGCGGGCGCAGAGGTGCTCACGCGGCTGGTGGAGCTGGTGCGGTTTGGCGAGATTCACGGCAAGGCGCTCGAGGAGCCGGAGATCTACCAGCCGCAGCCGCGCTTGGGGCACATGCTCAAGCCGGGTTCGTCGATCGTGCGCCCCGATCCCAAGACGCCGCACGAGATCCACATCAATGCACTGGGTCTGCGCGGGCCGGAGACGACGCTCGCCAAGCCGCCGGGGAGGTTGCGCGTGGCGTGCGTGGGCGGCTCGACGACCTTTGACACGGGCGAGCGCGACGATGCCCACACCTGGCCGCGCGTGCTGGAGGCGCTCCTGCGTCAGAGGCTGCCCGGCGTAGACGTGGAAGTGCTGAACTTTGGCGTGCCGGGCTATGACACGGCGGACAACGTCGACCAGCTGGTGCTACAGGTCGCGGCGATGCAACCCGACGCAGTGCTGCTGTTCCAGGGCTACAACGATCTGGCGGGGCTGACGGACGTGGAGGGCGCCGGAACGTATCGGCACACGCACCAACCGCCGCCGCCCCCGGGCTGGCTGGCCGATCACAGCCTGTTCGTGCGGCGCGTGCATGCGTGGCGTGCGGGTCGGGCCGGACGCGCGGCGACGGAGGCCAAGGAGCAGCCGGATCGCAAGGACACGCTGCCACCCGCCGCGACCCAGTCGTATCGCCACGTGCTGGAGCTGTTCGCGGGTGCGGTGCGGGGTATGGGCGCGGAGCCGGTGTTCATCACGCAGGTCGCGCCGTTCGCCCCCGATGGCACTCAGGCCGCGCTGGGGAGCGACGATTCGCTGCGGCATTCCGCGCTGCAGTTCCGCCCGTACTTGACGGCGAAAGGCCTGCGCGATGGCATGCGCGCGTTCAACGAAGTGGTGCGGCAAGTGGCGGTGGCCCAGCACGTCCGCTTGATCGACGCCGCGAAGATCGTGCCGTATGGCGCTGGCGATTTCATCGACGACATCCACTTTTCCGACACAGGCTCAGCGCGTTTTGCCCAAGCCCTGGCCGATCCGGTTGCTGACGCCGTTCGCACCCTCGCCGCCGCGCACAAGGCCGCGCCCTGATTGTCGCCACTTTGACCTGAACGGAGCCGCCATGCATGTGTCCCGCACGCAAATCGCTTTTGAGCTCATCGGCTTTGGCGTCCGGCGGCGCAGCTTGATCCTGTTGCCGCTGCTGGTGCTGATTGCCGCGCTCTCGGCGTTGGTCGTGTTCGCGGAGACAAGCGCGATTGCACCGTTCCTGTATCCGTTTTTCTAGCCGCACCCGTTGACGTAACTTGAACGTCAAGAATTCCCGGTCAGCGTGTGGGCTGCCGTCAAAACCGCTCGCACCACACCAGCGTGTGCAGCCCGGGACCCTGCAGGACCAGCTCGCGCGGCGCGTCATCGGCAGCGTTTTGGCCGGTGACGATCGCGAACGCAGCCAGGAGCGGCAACCACGCCCGCCACCGGCGCCTGCACGCATACGGTCGACGCGACGCTGGCGTCGGGCTGCAACGGCTGTCACGGGAACTTGGGCTCGCACGCGTCGATCCTCAGCCGCACCGGTTCCTGCAGCGCGCCCACCCAGGTCGTGAACTACGCGCCCACGTCCACGCGCGGCACCATCGCCGCGACGCGCCGCGCGAGGATCCGCGACAGGTTGCGGTAGAGCTGGATCGCCAGCTGCGGGTCGTCGTCCGCGAGCTCGTCGAGAAACCGCCGCCGCAGCACGAGCAGGCGCCCCGGTCCCAGCGCGAAGATGGAGGCGGAGCGCCGCCCGGCATCGAGCAGGAACGCCACTTCGCCAAAGATGTCGCCCGCTTCCAGCAGCGCGATGCGCCGCTCGTCATGCTGCACTTCAAACCGGCCATCGAGCACGATGAACAGCTCGCGGTCCAGCAGGTTCTCGCGCACAACCAGGCGCGCCTCGGCGACCTCCAGCACGAAACCCTTGGACGCCAGCACCTTCAGCGCGTCCGCCGAGATGCTCTCGACAAACGGCGAACGCGTCTCCGCGTCCAGCAGCTGGTCCTGCAGCACGTGCCACACCTCCGCCGCGTCCGTCTGCACCGCCGCGCGCCGGCCAAAAAGCGCGCGCACCGTGTCCGGCGGTGGCAACTCGAGCGGGAACTGGGTCAGCGCGCGCAGGACAAAAGTCGCCATCGGCGAATGCGCCGCGCGCAGGCCTTCCAGGTCCGCCGGCACGCCCGCGAGCGGCACGCGCAGGCCATCGGCGGTGTGCAGCAGCTCCGCGTGGTACGGTCGAAAGCCCAGGCGACTGTACGCGGCGACCAAGCCGGGTGCGCAGTTGGCAAAACCAACGGCGACGCCGCATTGGATGGCGTGCGTCATCGCCGCGGCGGCCAAAGCCGGCAGCAGCAGTTTGCCGCGGTGGGAGCGACTGACCATCAGCCGCCCGGATTCCGCCAGCGTCAGCGTCTGCGCGTGCGGAATCTGCGCGATGCCGTAGCGCGTGGCCCAGCGCGCGGGCACCTGCCCAGGCTGCCAGACGAGCACGCGCATCGTCCCCGTCACCGCGCCCGGCTTGCCGGTATAGAACAGCGCGGTGCCCGGCGCCTCGTCGTCCTCGTCGTGCAGCCACCGCTGCGCGTGGTCGACGTCACTGACCTGCTTGTTCAGCTCGCCGACGTAGACGTCATAGCGAAAGCGATAGATGGCCTCACGCTCCGCCGCCGTTTCCGCCAGGTGCACGTCCTCGAGGCTGATGAGCCAAGTGCGCAGCATCGCTCACACCCGGCCGACGACGCAGAAGACGCCGACGATGCCGAACGGCGGCTGGGCAGCGCTCTTGACCGCCACATCGATCTCGCGCAGCAGCGCCAGCGCCTCGGGCGTGCCGATCTGGATGGCCTTGAACCGCGTCGTGATGTCGAGGAACGCGTCGAGACCGAGGTCCAGCGACGACACCGCCGCCACCCGCACGCTGACCGCGCTCAGACCCGCTTCGGCCATCAGCGCCGGCAGCTTGCGGCCAATGAACCGGTCGCCGCCGTTGCGCACTTGCGCCGCCTGTGCCAGCGCCGTCAGCCGCTCAAACGCCTCCACGCGCGGGTGCAGGCTGAGCCAGCCGTCATCGACGTCCATCACGCATACCAGACCGCCGGGACGGGTAATCCGCCGCGCCTCGCGCAACGCCGCGAGTGGGTCGCGTAAGTGCTGGTACAGCAGGCGGTTGTAGACGAACGAGCAGCCCGCGTCCGGCAGCCCGGTCGCCTCCGCCAGGCCGTGTTGAAAGCGCAAATTCGGGTGCTGCGGCGCGACGACCGTGCGCGCGGCATCCAGCAGCTCGCGACTCGCGTCGACACCGACAGCGCTGCCGTTCGCCGCGACCTGGGCGAGCGCGCCGGTCAGAAAGCCAGGCCCACAGCCAATCTCGGCGACGTCGCTGTCCTGCGCCAGACCGAGCTCGCGCAGGATGCCGAGCTCCAGATCCAGCATCGCACCCGCTTGGCGTTGCAGGCGCGCAAGCTCGGCGCGGCGGTCGGCGTCGGAGAAGTTGTCAAAGGCGTAGGAAGGTGTGACGTCCATGGTCCCTCAGGGTGTCGGCTGATCCTACACGGTCAGGGCAAACGAGCAAGACTGCCTGCGCGGCGCTTGGGGCTAAGCTGACGTGAGGCCGCCACGGCTGCGTCGGCTGGGATGTGGCGCGCGTTGGTCATGGGCTGGTTGGGTCCGGTTTCGGAACGCCTCGGCCAACGCTGCGACCGCCACCTGGCTCTCAGCCTCGCGGTATTGCAGCAAAAAGCCGCCGACCTGAGCGCTTGACGGGGCGATCCGGCCGCGTAGACTTGGGGCGGTATCGCATCGAGTCGCAGTTGGCTGAGCTTGCGCTTGGCCGAGGTCGAGGTGGAATCGGCTGGAGACGACCGGGGAGGCGTGCCTGCTCCGCTGATGGGCGCCAGCGAGCAAATGGGTGGAACTGGGTGACTGTGCCTGCGCCGCAGGACGTGAACAAGCAGGGGAACGGATGGGACGACAGACCGGGATTCTCGCTGCGTGCCTGCTTTGGGCCGCGGTCTCCTCATCGGCAATCGCGCTCGATGCCCACAAGACCGCGCTGGCGGTGGCCCAGCGTGCAGCAAAGGCATTTGAAAACGGCGAGATGGCTGCCGCGGCCCAGCTTTATCACGATGCCTACCGCACGGACGCGGCCGAGCCGAATTACCTCTACGGGGCAGCCCGGGCCGCGCAATCTGCCCGCGACATTGCCCACGCCGAGGCCGACTACCGCGAGTTTGTCGCGCTGCCGAACGCCGAACCGGCGCGCGTTCAGAAGGCCAAGCAGTACCTGGCGGACCTGCTGATGATTCGCGTGGATGCCAAAGTTGCCGAAGCCGATCGCGCCCTGTCGCGCGGTGACACGGTGCTGGCACCTCCCCTGTACCTTGAGGCGTACGGTTTGGCCCCGGAACGCCATGAACTGCTGCTGCGTGCGGCGTTGGCGGAGCGCGAGGCAGGTGAGACCAACGCCGCAGTCTCGCACCTGCTCGCTTTTGTCCGCGACGCGCCAGCCGATGCGAGCGGGCGGGCGACTGCGGAATCGCTCTTGCGCAGTTTGGACAAGTCTGGCGCGGTCAAGAATCCGACGGCGACCCCACAAACAGCCAAACCAGGTGTGGCAACCGCGTCAGCAGCGGACAAGCTGTTTGCGACGGCGATGGAAGCGTGGCGAGGGGGGCGCAGTTACGATGCGCCGTTGCACAAGGCCATGGAAGCCGATCCCACCCACCCCGCTGCCCATTTGCTGAATGGGCTCTTGTCGCGACAAACCGATGCCACCGGGGCGTCGAAGTCCATCGCGATTGCCGTGCAAAATCGCGCGAGGCTGACGCCGTTTCAGGCCGCGCTGCTGGACGCGACGGAGCCGTACTGGCGTGAGCCAAACGATGTTGTCGCGTGGGCCAACCAAATGACCCAACTGGTGAAACAGTTTCCAAACGAGCCGGAAGGATGGTTCTTCCATGGCGTGTCGCGGCTATTTTCCAACCGCGCCAATGAAGCGGACGCCTCGTTCACCGAATGTAGTAAGATTGCGCCGGATTTTGTCCCTGCCGATGGCTATCGGTCCAGGTCGCACGCTTGATTCGCCCGGAGGAGCTGGACGCCCGCATGGCGAAATGTGCGGCTGTCGCGCCATTTGCCACGTCTTGCGTGAAAGAATACGGCTTGTCACTCGCGACGGCAGGGCGATGCGAGGCGTGGGAGCAAAATGCCCGGCGCCGGACCGCGCTCGATCCCACAAACGGCGGCGCGTGGCTGGACTTGGCACGGGCGCTGGCCGCGCAAGGCGTTCCCGCGTCGGCAGTGGGCGAGTCGTTGGAGAAGAAGATCGCTCTGGAACCGGCGGCGACGCAAGCGTACACCCGGGAATGGCTGACGGCTAAACTGGCACTTCACGACGGCGACCTCAAGAAAGCGCGGGCGATCATGGAGGCGCGGGTAAAGGCATCAGAGAAGGACGAAGATCTGGAGGACTATTCGGCGCCGCGGATGATGCTCGTCGATATTTGCGAGCAGATCGGCGACGTCGCGTGCGTGACCAAAGTGGCAAAGGAGGCGCGATCGCATGTTGCCGGTCGGTCGACCAACTCCATGACCAATCGCGGAAATCGGCACATGGTGGACCTGACCCTGGCGCGGGCGTTGTGGAAGGTGGGCAAACTCTCGGCAGCTGACCTCGCAGACGTGGAACGCCGCGCGGTGGAGTCCATGTCCGAGAATTCGACGCTCGACCCCTATGCCGGCTGGAAAGCCCGCGTGGATGGGGCGACAACGCGGGAGGCGGCGCAGAAGCTCTGGCAGGCTTGGCCCAACCATGTGGATGTGGCCGAAAATGCGACGAGAGACGTCGAGCTCGCGATGAACGTTGGCACGCTGCTCTTGAACGCCGGTGAGCCCAAAGCAGCCGTGCCGTATCTTCGGGTCGCGGCGCAGCATTGCTTCATCGCGTTTCAAAGTCCTTTGGCGGCTTTGCGGATTCAGGTTCACCTCGCCAAAGCGCAGGCCGCGTCGGGTGAGCTGGAGGAGGCCCGCCGCGGGGTCCAAAAGCTGATGCAGCGCTGGCGGAACAAGCCGATTCAGCCTACGATTTTCAAGGAGTTGCCAAAGGCGGCGTTTGTGCCACCCAAGTCAATCGAAATTTGAACCTGCGGATGAAGCGACCAAAGAAGTGGCGATCTTGCGCATGACACCGGCTGATTCGCCGCGGCGACGGCGAGCGCCTCCGGCCAAACTGCTCCAGCGCTGGCTCGCGCTGGCGCTACGCGCGCCGCCTCGGCGCTTGACTAACCGCGAAGAAAAAATGGGAGTTCCATGAATCAGTCACTTTTGGGCATCGCTGCGTGCTTGATTTGCGCCGCAGGCTGTGGTTCTGCGGCTTCCGCCGGTGCCGACGCCACCGGAACCAATGGCAATGATGCCGCTTCCGCAACAGGGCTGAACGCCACCGAATTTGTTGACAAAGCCATCGCCACGGCTTGCCAAAAGCATGCGTCGCTTTACTCGTCACCCGATGCGTGCAAGAGCGCAGAATCAGGCGCATTTGCTGCCAACATGAGCGCGGTGCAAGCTGGCCTCGCGCGCTTTGATGCCACCGCGGCGCAAGATTGCCTCGATGCCATTGCCGCCGATGACTCGACGGGCGTTGCCTGTGGCGCGCACGTCTTTCCACACGTTGGCAATGCGCCCGGCGGGGCGTGCCAGGCGACCGGCGACTGCGCTGGCGGCTACCCGGCGTGCGAGGGCATGAAACCCGGCGCGTGCGGTACATGCGTCGACCACGGCATGCCTGGGGATCCGTGCAACAACTCGACCGCCATCATGAATTGCTTGTTTTCGACCTGCACCGCCGGAGTCTGCGCGCCGCCAGCGTTCGTTCCACGGACGTTCCAGGTTGGCGACGCGTGTCCGCCGGGTGGCACCTTTCACGGTTGCGGCGATGGGCTGTTGTGCGCTGGCGGAAAATGCGCCGCGGGCCTTGCCGCCGACGCGGTTTGCCCCGGCGCCGCCACCTGCGCCGTTGGACTCGGCTGCTTCGCCGATGCGGCCGGCGCGACCTCGGGCCATTGTAAGCCTTGGTCCAAACTGGGCGAATCGTGCGAAACCAGCGGCCGCGGACACTGGTTCACGAGCTCAAGCAGCGGCGGCGGTGGCGGTGGCGGCGGTGGCGGTGGCGGCGGCGGACCTCCGGCGCCGGTGTTCGACAATCGCGGTTGCGCGTATTTTGACTACCTGTGCAGCGGACCGGATGGCGCCAAGACCTGCAAGACCGCGCCTGGCAAAGGCGATCCGTGCGGCGGTGCCGGGGAGTGCTCCGGCGTGTTCGATCTGGGCGGCTTCGGCGTCACACGCGCGTGCATCGCCGGCAAGTGCGACGACCGCCCGCTGGTCGGCGCGGATTGCCCGTCCGACGCATACGCGTGCGCGATTGGTGCCCAGTGCGACAGCACGACGCAGAAGTGCGTCGTGGATCCCGAGCAGGCAAAGGCCAATCCGACCGCGTGCAAGTGACCGGTACGGCGAACCAATCCCCTTGGCGTCGGGACGCGCCAGCCAAACGCGCCGGCGCGGCTTTGTTGGGGAGCGGGTCTTCGCGGAAGCCGGCGATGTGGTCCCGATTGGCGATGGGTGCCGCCACCTGGTTCTCGGCTTGCTGTGCCATCGTCACCGGCAGCTGCGGCTTCCACAAGTCGCGGCCGAACGCGCGGGGGGAGACTGCAATGGGCCGTCGTGTCTGGGCCGCATTTGCGTGGCCGCTCGCGCTGCTGCTGGCCATTTGGCCGTCCGCGGCGCGCGCGGATGCAGGCCTGAGCATTGACAAGGAATTGGATCGCCCTGGCGTACGCTTGGTCGCTGTCGAGTTCTACGCGACCTGGTGCAAGCCGTGCATGGATGCGGTGCCGAAGTGGCAGGCATTGCACGAGAAATACCGCGACAACGGGCTGCGGCTGATTGTCGTGGCGGTGCAGGATGACGGCCGCTGCAGCAACCCCGGCTGGTCGCCCAACCGCGTGATTTGCGATGAAGACGGCCGAATTTCCGAGGCATTTCGGGTAGGCCAAAGTCTGCCCGCGGCGTTCTTGTGGAGCTGGCGCGGCAAGCTGCTGGTGCAACGTGGACGCGTCGAGGACGTGCAGAAGGCTGTGGATGCGGAGTTGGCCACGGTGCCACGGGTGACGCTTGGCACCGTGACGTCCGGGCCAGATGGCGCGCAGCTGGGCCGCATCAGCGAGCTGGTGCGGTCCGAGCTGCAAAAGACCGGCAAGGTTGTCGTCGTGGCGTCCGGGCATGAGCGCGAGCTGCTCGAAAGAATCCGCCGCGAGTCGCAAAAGGCCGGCTACGCCGAAAAGTCGCAGTGTCGGCTGGGCGAGGAGGTGGCGGCGAACGCCCTGCTGAAGACAACGCTGCAGCACAACGGCACGGAGGCAAAACTGCTGTTACAGCTGTTCTCGGCGGAGTCGGGCTGCTTGCTGCAGTCGGGCATCGCGCCGTGGCGCGCGGACAAGCGGGAGCTGGCGGTGGCGGAAGCTGTGGCGGATCTGATCGCGCGGCTGCGCAGCGACACCGAGATGCCGGCGACGGCAAGACCGGGGATGGCCAAGCAGCCATTTGGCGGCAGGATCCTGGATCGCGGCAACGAACTCGAGGCCGAGGACTTGCAGGAAACCGTTGTTAAGTTCACGAGCACGCCGCCCGCCGCGGTGTTTCTGGGCGACAAGATGCTGTGCAAGCAGACGCCGTGCCAAAAAGCGGTAGCGCTGGGCCGGCAGAGCGTGACGATGAGCGCGGAGGACTATTTGACGCGGACGGAGTCGCTGACGGTGGGCAAGTCGACGCGGGCCTTGGATTGGTCGCTGCAGGCGGATTTTGCGACCCTGCGCGTGACCTGTGGCGGCGAGCACGTCGCCGTGCAGATTGACGCGGAGCCGCCAATGGCGTGTCCGGTGCAAGGGCTGCGCGTCCGGCCGGGGCGGCACAAAGTGGCCTTGGAGCCGAGCTGCCACCTGCGGGCGGAGGAGGTCGTTGCGCTCGTGCGCGGCCAAGTGAAGACGGTGGCATTGGCTGCCAAGCCACGCGCGGCCGTCGTCACGCTCCGGGCCAACGACGCAGCGGGGAACGACTTGGTGGCGACGGCATACGTCGACGAGCAGGAACTGGGCGAAGTGCCGGGCAGTTTCAAGGTGCCGATTTGCGGCAAGCGCCTCAGCGCGAGGAGCCCCGGCTATGAGGCCTGGTCGACGGACTTGGCGGTCGCAGAGGGCGATCACCTCAAGCTGCGCGCGGAACTCCGTGTATCGGCACGCAATTCTGCGCGCTCGTCGGCATCGGCAAACGCCGCCGCGGTTGGTGCGAGCGCTGTTGTGTCACCGGTTGAAGCCGCGCGCGCCGGGGAACGTCCGTGGCGCCGCTTCGTGGATCTCACCACTGCCACCGTTGCCGACGCCGAGTCCGCGCTCGAGTGGCAGAAGGCAGACAGCAAGCGGGCGGTTGAGTGGCAAGCAGCGCTGGATTACTGCGCGCGACTCGCGCTGCGCGGTGGCGGTTGGCGCCTCCCGACGGTTGCCGAACTGCTCGGCACGGTCGTCGCCACGCGGACATCCGGCTATCGGGTAGACGGGCATTTTGTGAACGCCGCGCCAGCTTACTGGTCATCTTCGCCCGGACCAGAGGGTGGCCTTGTCTGGTTCGTCAACTTGTACGATGGTACGGCACATCAGGCGGCAGCGACCAATACCGGCGGCGCGCGCTGCGTCCGCTCCCCGTGAGGACCTGTGGCAGAATGGCTTGTCTCTCTTGAATTTCTTTGCCCGGGCCACAGCGTCCGGCCGCCGGTGGCACCCGTGCCCGGAATGACCATGTTGCGATGCCTGAATCTAGCCGTCTTGTCGCTCTGCACGCTGCTTGCGCTCCCCACGTACGCCGCCGACGACCTCGACATCGCCGCAGAGCTCTCCCGACCGGGCGTCCGCCTCGTCGCCGTCGAGTTCTTCAGCAAGGACTGTGAGCCGTGCAAACGCGCGGCGCCGCGCTGGAAGGCGCTGCACGAAAAGTACCGCGACCGCGGGCTGCGGTTCGTTGTCGTGGCGCTCGATGACTCCGGCCGTTGCCCCAATCTCGGCTGGGCGCCGGACAAGGAATTCTGCGACGTGACAGGCAGCGTCAGCGAGCGGTTTGGTGTGACCGGGCTGCCTGCGGCGTTCCTCTGGTCGTGGCGCGGCGCGCTGCTGGTGAGCAATGGCGCGCATGTGGATGCGGTGGAACAGGCCGTCGAAAAGGAATTGGCGGCGTTGCCGCGCGTGATGCTGGCGCAAGAAGTGGTGCCGGCGCTGGCAAAACAGGCGGCGGGGCTGGACGGGCTGGTGCGGGCGGAGCTCGCCAAGAGCCGCAAGGTGCAGGTGCTGGCGAGCGACCGCGACCAGCACGATTTGGAGGCGTTGCGCAAAAAATCGCACGCGGCGGATGTCGACGAGCGCTGCCAAATCAAGCTTGGGCAGGTGTTGCCCGCGAACGCGAAGCTGACGGTGCGGCTGACGCAGGGCGGCACCGGCGACTGGCTGTTCCTGGAGATGCACGACGCGGAGAAGGGCTGCGATCTGGCGAGCGGGAAAGCGCGCTGGCACACGGGGCAAGCGGACGTTGCGGTGACCGAAGCCGTCGCCGATCTGCTGCAGGCGCTGCGCGCTGAGGTGCAGCTGCCCGGTGGCCCGCGCACGAGAGCGGAGGTGAAGAAGCCGTTTGGCGGCACGACGGTGGAGCAGGGCAAGGACGTCGAGACCGAGGATCTGGACGAAGCCGTCGTCAAATTCACGGCCACGCCGCCCGCCGCGGTGTTTCTGGGCGACAAAATGCTGTGCAAGCAGACGCCGTGCCAGAAGGCGGTCGCGCTGGGCAAGCAGAGCGTGACGATGAGCGCGGAGGACTACGTGACGCGGACGGAGTCGGTCGCCGTGGCGAAGGATACGCGGGAAATCAAGTGGCAGCTGGCAGCCGATTTCGCGACGCTGAACGTGACGTGCGGCGGCCAGACGGTGAACGTCAAAGTCGATGGCGAGCCGACTGCATGTCCGGTCGTGGCGCGGCGCGTGCGGCCGGGCAGGCACCGCGTGGCGCTGGATTCGCCATGCCATCTGGGCGCGGAAGAGGCGTTCGTGGTCCAGCGCGGCGAGTCCAAGGACGTGGCGCTGGCGGTCCATCCGCGTCTGGGCGTGGTGACCGTCAAGGCGCAAAACGACGCCGGCGACGACCTGACCGGGACGGCGTGGCTGGACGGCAAGGCGCTAGGCGACGTGCCGGGGAGCTTCAAGGTGCCGGTGTGTGGCAAGAATTTGGAGGTGCGGAGCGACGGACACGCCAGCTGGGCGGGCGAACTGAAGGTGGCGGAGGGCGAAAAGGCGCGGGTGATGGCGGAGTTGCGGGTGACGGAGTTGGTGAAGCGGACCAAGCCTGACGCCGTGGCACCGGCGAGCCCAAGCGCAGCGCGGACACGGGAACAGGTCGACGCGGCGATCGCGCTGGGGAAGGGCTCCTTTCGCGATAATGGCGATGGGACCGTGGCGCAGACGGACGCCGGACTCGCGTGGCAGAAAGCGGATTCTGGCCGGGACTTCAACTGGCATGAAGCCTTCCAGTATTGCGGCGGGCTATCGCTGCAAGGCGGTGGCTGGCGGTTGCCCGCCATCGAAGAACTGGTGCGAACGCTTGACCGTTCGGGGCCGGACGATCGGCGGTTTGACGCCGCGTTCGAGAACTCAGCCGCATACTACTGGTCTGCGAGTCCTGTTGACGGCCTTTCCGACCACACCTGGTATGTAAACTACTTCAACGCGGTCAGTTCTGATGCCGTCGTGGGCTACAACGGTCGCGTCCGGGTGCGGTGTGTGCGCGGTGAGCCGAAGGCCCGCCAAACAGCAACGGCGGGGACTCGCACGCCGCAGCATGGTGAGTCCGAACTCCAAACTGCGACAGAGGTCGAGAAGCAAGGGCCGGCGCTCAGTCAGGCGCAGGTCGATGCGGTTGCGACTCGCGCGTCGCGAAAGGTGGTTCGCTGCTACATGCTCTACGCCGATCAGGATGGCCGCGAGGACGCCATCAAGGCGCAGGTCACGGTCCATTCCGACGGTTCAGTCGTCAGTTCCGCGGTCCAAGGGAAGCACGCCAACGATCAGGTCGGCAGGTGCATTTCGGAGGCCGTGAAGGCGCTACAGTTCCCGCCGTCGGGCGGCGCGCCAAAGAAGTACACCATCCGGTATGCCGTGGGTGGCTAGGCGTTCGCGCGCGTGGCATCTTCCGCACTTTCTGGGCCGCGCGGTTGGCTCACCGCGCAACAGCCCATTCCCCAACACCCGCCTCCAACTCTCTGATTCCCTTGCGGAGCGCATCCCCGCACGCGTCCTTCGGCTGCTTCATGTCCGCGTAGACCAAGCCCTTGATGCCGCCGTCGCTGCCGAAGCCCGCCGGCTTGGCCACGGCCAGCTGCTTGCCGTCCTCGGTGTCCAGCAGCATCGCGGACGGCTGGGCGCGGCAAACGTGGTAGGGCGGCTCCGTGCGGTCAAAACGTGCAGTCAGCCGCACCACAAACGCCCGCGCTGCGCCCAGACGGCGGGCGTGGGTTTGGGCGAGCGCCATGTCCGGGTCCGTCGGGACGTCGATGACGTCAGACAGCGCGATGCCCGCGGACTGCGCCAGCGCGCGCACGCGGTCGCGCAGGTCGGGCTCGCATGCGCCCGCGGGCGTGGAGGCGCAGAAAAGCAGCCCGACGGCGGCGTTGCGGCTGACGCGTTGCAGGCGGGCGAGCTCAGCGGCGGACAACGAGACGTCCGCGCGCGTGGCAGCGTGCGGCGTGCGGCAATAGCGCACGGTGAAATCGCGCACACGGGTCGTGCCGAGCGACACTTCGACGTCGCTCTTGACTTCGCCCGATTCGTGGTCCTGGTGGTCGTCGTGCCGCGCCGAAGCGGAGATTGTCAGCTGGCTGCGCACGTTCACGCCGACCAGCGTCTGCAAACCGTCGACCAATGCGTTGGCCAGCGCCGCACCTTCCGCTTGTCGCCCGGAGCCCGGAGCTTCCCCTGTCAGGACCTGACCGCCGGTTCCGGTGCTGGGCAAAATCCCGCAGAGGGGTGTGGAATCAACCGGTTGGGTGCCGCCACACGCCCAGAAGAGCGACGTCGCAGCGACAGACAGGAGGACCGACCGGGCGATGCACATCGCAGCTCCCTCAACGCCAGGGCGCCCGTTGGAACCTGACCACAGCCGGATGGTGCGACGGGCGTCGCAAGGCGTCAAGCGATGCCGGGAAGGCCGAGCGCCACGATCGGCTACTGCCCGACCGTTCGTCTCGCCTTGGACGCTGCAGGCGATGGGCGGCTGACGGCACGCCTGGCAAGTGCCTGTACGGGTTCAAGTTCTCCGACGGCGAGGCCTTCCCGTTCACCGCCGTCACAACCGACGCCACCGACGTGCCGCTGAGGCGACGCTCTCACTTTGCCGGCGTACCGGTGAACGCGGTGGCCGGGAAGAGCGTCGATGTCTGTTCGGCCACATCACCCGAGAGTTGCCACATGCCCTCAGCCGTTTGCGCAAACGCGAGCTGGATGACAAAGCGGTTGATGAGCCCGACTTCATCCAGGACGACAATGAACTTGGCGCCGTCCCACTTTCCTTGCACGGCGGCGGGTTGCCCAAGGCGGTTCGGCGCGTACCGCGGCACACCGTCCAGCCCGACCGCAAAAACGTACGGCGCACTGTCCCGCGTCCAGGTCAGCGTGGCTTCCCGCGGGTCGGCAAATTCCAGCCGCAGCTGGGACAGCCCAAGCGGATTGGCCGTCAAGGCAAAATCGATGCCGCTCATCTGGGCAGCGACCGCTGGCAGCGGCGGCGGATTCACGGGAGTCGGCGGGAGCGCAGCCAGCCGGGACGCGTCCGCCAGCAGGGCCACACCAGCAGGATTCGCGGGCAGCGGCGCGTCGGCGAGCGCGGGGAGCAGCTGCGCCGCGAGCGTTCCGAGGTCCGCGCCCCCCGCCAGAAGCACGAGCACGAGGTGATGCTCCGGCCAAACCGCAAGCGCTTGCCCACCGCGCCCTTGCGCGAGCACCAGCCCCGGCGGAAAGTGCGGCAGCCACCAGCCCAAGGCGTAGTCGTCCCCCGCGTCCGCCGCCACCATCGCCGTTTGGCTCGCCGCGATCCAGGCGTGCGAAATGAGCCGCTGGCCGTGCCACACGCCGTCATCGAGCAGCAGCTGCCCCAGCTTGGCCAAATCATCGGGAGCGAGCTGCAAGTCCCCCCAGCCGTGCGTCAGCCCTTGCGGATCGGCCGGCCACACGGCGCTGTGAATGCCCATCGGGCCAAACAGGTGCGCGTCGGCGTAGTCCAGCAAGGATTGCCTGGTCGCCGCAGTCAGGATGCCCGACAGCAGGTGCTGGTTCAGGCTGCAGTAGGCAAAAGCCGTGCCGGGCGTCGTCGCCATGGGCAAATCCAGCGCGAAGCTGAGGTAATCCGGCGCCTGCAGCATTTGCCAGAGCTCTGGCTCGCCGGGCTGCAGGCCACAGGCCAAGCCGGACCGCATGGTCAGCAGGTCCTCCAGCGTCATCGCGCGTTTCCGGACGTCCAGGTGGGCGATCGGGCGATCCGGAAAGAAATCGACAACGCGCTGCTGCAGGTTCTGGAGCGCGCCGCGGTCCAGCGCGATTCCGACCAGCAGCGAAGTCACACTCTTGGTGACGGAGGCGACGTCGTGCGGCAACGCGCTGTCGTACGGGAACCAGGTGGTACGGCTCAGGACCGCGCCGTTCCCCGCAAGCAGCAGGTGATGCACCGGAGTAGCCTGCGCTGTCACCCGCGTCACGATCCCCGCCAGCGCCACCGAATCCAGCCCGCGACTCTCGGGCGTCGCTTCAGGCCACGGCTCAACCGTCACCGGCGTTGGCTCCGCGTGGCAGCCTGCCAACCCCACGGCCAGCAACGCCGCGCACGCCAGCCGAAACGCAAAAGGAGCAGTCATCGGTCCTTCCCGGAGCGCCGCCGAGCGCCCACTCCAAGCTAGGTTCCCATTTCTTCGCCGTGTCGCAGGTCTGTCACGCGCGGAATTTTCGGGTATTTCCGCCGCCGCGCACGCCCGTTTGCGGCGGCCAACGCCAGCACGGACGCCTTGGCCGAGACCGGCGGCAGCGCGCCGTCCGCCGGAGACGTCGGCACGAGCGGTGGGAGCTGGATGGCTGGCTTGACGCGCCACGTGCGCCGATAATTTCGTGACAGGAACTGCACAACTGGGCTTGACCGGCCAAAAGCGCGGCGCAAGACTGCCCGCGTGGTTGCTCGCCACATTCGCCGGATCTGTGGCAGAAAAAGTGGAGCCCGATGGGACACGCACGCATTTGGACTTTCATCTTGGCCATCGCCGCCCTGGGCTGCAGCAGCTCGACCAACGCCAACGGCAGCGGCGCAGGCGACGACCTCGCCTGTGCGGATGGCGCGTGCGATGACGTCGCCACGGACACCGCAGCGGACACGCAAGACAGCGCCGGCGCAACGGACGTGGCGCTCAATGACGTCACGGGCGCCGACGGTGCCCATCAGGACATTGCCGACGCAGCCACGCCAGACGCGGTGCAAGTGGCTGACGCCGCTGCAGACGCGCCGTCGACGCCGGATGCGACGGCTGATGGCGCGCAAGATGCTGTTCTGATTGAAGATGTGGTCGCGGATGTCGCGGCCGATAGCGGCGCCGAGGACGTGCTCGCGGCCGATGCCTCTGATGGCGCGGGGGCGGACACCGCGGTCCTCGTGGATCCGTGGTCGACTTGCGGCCCGGCAACGCCGACGATTTTGTACGCGTCGACCGACTGGATTCAGGATTTTCGCGTTTACGGCGGCAACCTCTACTGGACGGCGTACGCGCCGGGCTCCACGGATCATTCGTGGGTACACGCGATGCCGGTCGCGGGCCTGCCGGTTGCGGCGACGCCGGCCACTTTGGCCGACAGCGTTTTGACGGCAAGCGTTGGCTTCCAGGGGCTGGCGATGGACGCCAACGGCCTCTATTTTGCCGCGGACGGCATCGGCGCGCTCTACGCGACGCCGTTCAATGCGGACGCGGCGACGGTGCCGGTGCAGCTCACGGCCGTCCAAAACTACCAGGTGATGTCGGCGAACCAGCCGCGGCAAGTCGCGGTCTATGACGGGACGCTCTACTTCGCCGAGCAG
>CAIPXZ010000674.1 GCA_903869075.1 uncultured Myxococcales bacterium
GCACCTGTCGGGTCACGTCGGCGCCAAAAGCGTCCTTGACCATGGCGCGCTGTTCGGCGGCAAAAGTCGCTTGCCATTCAACGACTTCACGCCGGCTGCCGAATGTGTAGTGCTCCACGAGGCTGCCGTCCTCGCGCGCGTACAGCCGCGCCGCGCGCACGCCGGGCACGCGCCGCATCGCCGGCAACAGGGTGTCGCGCAGCCAAATCGCCAGCGTCTCGCGCCGTTCCGGCGGCGCCGTCACAAGCACTTCCACAAGCAGCGGGCCTTGCTTTGCCGCCAGCAGCTGCGCCGTCAAGTCGTGCAAATCCGCGACCTTCAGGTCGCCCTGCACTTGGCCCGCGGTGCCCGGGCGCTGGACAAGGCACGTCCGCAGGCCGCGCGCTTTGGCCAACTCCAACGTGAGCTCCGACGTGCTGACGTGCAGCCACGCGTCGCGCGTCACCGCCGCCCGCGTCACGCCCGCGCGCACTGTCGCGTCCCACGCGCGCTCGGTCTGTAGGTGCGCGCGCAGCTCCTCGCTGCTGACGCAGACGTCCCACCGCGTCTTGCAGGTCTGCGCCGCGTCCAGCTGGTGTTGCGCGTCGCCGTTGGCAACCAAGCCAATTTGCAGCACTTCGCGCAGGGCGTGCAGCGTCGGCAGCGCGTCCGGCCAGGTCGGCAGCCGCCCCAGCTCGCTGGCGAACAGCCCCACCGCTGCCGGTCGCAGGTCGCCGCGCGCATCGGTCAGCGCTTGCCGCACCACGTCGCTCCAGCGGCGAAACGGCTCGGCGCTCGCCAGCTCATTCAGCCGCGTTACGAGCTTTGCAAGGTCCGTCGGCTCGGTCACGCCGACCCGCGCCAGACCCGCGCGCCAGTCAAAAAGCACGCCGGGACCGTCAAAAGTCACAAGCTGGATGTCGTCAAGCCACGCTGCCATGGCGCGACGGTAGCGAAATTGCGCCGGGCCGTCCATCGCACGCAACCGCTGGCGCCGCGGCCGCCGCGCCGGTATCATCGCCGCAACCGTCGCTGCACCCGCAGCGCCCAACCAGGCAGCAGCATCGTGGACGCTCCGAATCACCCTGAACGGCCGACGCGCTCGCCGCTTGAAGTGCGCGAGATGGAAATTGGCGACTTGGCTGCGGTATTCGCGCTCGGCGAGTCGCTGTTCACGGCGGAGCGCTGGCCGTCGCTGTACCGCACGTGGGACCAGTACGCGCTGGCGACGCACTTCGCTTCGGATACCGAGACGTGTCTCGTCGCTGAACTCAACGACAAGGTCGTGGGCTTCGCCGTCGGTACCATGCTTGAAAAGCCAGGCAGCGCTTGGAGTTATGGCTATCTCGTCTGGCTCGGCGTCGACCCGACGGCGGGCCGCGGCGGCATCGGCGCCAAGCTCGTCGGCGATCTGCAAGAGGTGTTCATCGAGCTCGGCGCGCGGATGATCATGGCCGACACCGACGCTGAAAACTCCGCGGCGATCTCGTTTTTTGAGAAGCAGGGCTTCGAAGAAGACAGCGAGCACGTCTACCTGTCCAAAAACCTGACGTACGACCCGCACTACATCGCCCACCACCGCAAAGGCCGCGTGGCCGAGCGGCCGGGCGGCGTGCGCGGCGCGTACAAGCGGGCAAAAGCCAAGAAAAACAAAGGGGATGGGTATGCTCACTGACGCGACGCTCGATGCGGTCCTGCGGCACGTCGACGTGGCGCGGTTGGAGGCGCTGACCGTCGCCGTCGTGGACGCCTACAGCCCGACCTACGCCGAAGGGCCGGCGACGGCGATCTTTGCCCGCCATCTGGAACAGCATGGCCTGACCGTGACGCGGCAGCCGGTCGTCAATCCGGACGGCGCGGCGCTGCGCCATAACCTGCTTGTGCGGCTGGGACCGGGGCCGCTGGGGCTGCTGCTTGTCGGGCACGTCGACACGATCGCCAGCGGTCCGGGCGACATGGCGTTTGCCGGCGCGCAGCTGGACGGCGACGTGCTGACCGGGCTGGGTGCGGCGGACATGAAGGGCGGCTGCGCGGCGCAGGTCGAAGCGATGCTGGCGCTGGCGGCGAGCGGCATCCCGCTGGCGCGCGGCATCGGTCTGGCGCTTGTCGTGGGCGAGGAAGAGTACGGCGACGGTTCGTTGGCGCTGCCTGCGGAGTGGCACGCGCCGCTATGCCTCATCGGCGAGCCGACGTCGCTTGAGCCGTGTACCTCGCATTTTGGCTACGCCGAGTGCCACCTGACCGCCAACGGCACGCGCGCGCACGCGGCACTCTCGGGCGCGGGCGGCAGCGCGATCCACGCGATGCTGACCTGGCTGCTGGCGGTGCTGGACGGCATGCCGAGCTCGGATCCCGCCGGCATCATCGCCGCCAATGCGCGGCTGATCCGCGGCGGCGACACGCTGTTCGTCGTCGCCGATCGCTGCGATGCGATGCTGGACGTCCACTGGGCGCCGGCGGTGGACCCGGCGGAGGTCCTGCAGCGCATCGACGATTCACGCGAGGCGGCGCAGTGGGGCCACCCGGGCTGCCAGCTGAACTGCGAAGTGCTGTTCCAGGCAGCGGCTTTTGCCAACTCCGGCGATGACCCGCGGCTGGCGGCCATGCGCGCCGCCTTCCAGCAGCAGGACCTGCAGTGGGTGCCGGGCGTGTTTCCGTCGCACTCGGATGCTGGGCTGTTTACCGATCGCGGCAGCTTGACCGTCGTTTGTGGCCCCGGTGCGCTGAGCGCGGCGCACGCCCCGGGCGAGTCGGTGCTGCTGAGCGAGGTGGCGACCGCGGCGCGCCTTTATGCCGCGACCGCTGCGCTGGCGTGTGGCGCTGCCAGCTGACCGGTCACGGCCCGATGTCGTATTCCAGCGTCTGCGCCCCGGCAAGGTCGACCGCCAGGTGCGTCGTCATCACCGCGCGCTCGACGCATGCCGAGATCCAGCCCCAGCCAAACTGCCGCGGCAGCTGTGCAAACTTGATCTCGCCGTGCGGGTCGACCATCACGTGGACTTGCACGTGCTTGAACTGCAGGTCGTGCAGGTTCGCGTAGCACTTGCGCACAAAGGCCGCAGTCGCCGCCTGGCCCTCGGCGAGGGTCGGACCGGTCGCGACATCAGCGATCGCCGCGGTCCCGTGCGCGTCAGGCGTCGGCGCCGCCGGGCGTGCACACGCGGCCAAAGCCAGCGCGATCAGGGCGAATTTCAGTGGGTGAGCCATGCGCTCTTCGCCTCCAGCTTTAGGCTCGTGCCCGCGGCCATTTGCACGATGTAGCAGCCTTTGGACGCCAGCCGCTGGCCCGGGCCAAAGCTCAGCCGCGGCCACGACGGCGGTTGCAGGTCTTTTTGCATGCCGACGACGTCCATCAGGTGGTCCCGCGTGTACTTGCTGCGAACCTCCATCAGCGCGTTGTTGAGGACCAGCCCGGCGGCGTAGGCCATGCTGGCGATGCGGTAGCGCCGCTCACCCACCTGCGCTGGCGGCGCCGCCATCCACGTGCCGATGCCCGCGGCCAGCGGCGGCTCTTTCTCCGGCAACCGCCACGGCCAGGCGACGTACAGCCACGGCCGCGCCGTTTCCGGCAGCGTCAGCAACGCGTCGCCTTGCAGCCCTGAGGCGATGAACACCCGCTCCGGGCGGTTGGGATGCGCCGCCAGCTGCGTCAGGATCGCCGCCGTCTCCGTGCCGCTCCACAGCAGCAGCGTCTGCGGCTTGGCGGCCAGCGCCCGATCGACCTGCGCCGCCAGGCCGTCGGCCGTCAGCTGCACCGGCGCCACCGCCGGCTTGCCGCCGTCCTGCCACGCCGACGCGAAACCGCGCTGCACCGCCGCCGGCAGCTCACCTTCCAGCTGCCAAACCGCCGGCGGCTGCGTCAGCAGCGCGTCGCCCAGCAGAAAATGGGCAATGCCCGCGCCTTCTTGCGCCACGCCGTCCGAGGCGTAGAGCGTGTACCAGCCCGGCGTCGCCGCGTCCGGCAGCTCGGCAAAAGGCAGCAGCGTCGGCAGGCCTTCCTCTTCAGCAAACGCCGCCACGGGCTGCCAGCTGCCGGCGACAATGCCGCCGACAAGCGCAAACACCGGCTCCGCCTTCGCATACGCCGCCAGCTGTTGCGGCCAGCTCGCGCGCGGTCCGTGCAGCGCCCACACGGCAAGGCTCAGCCGCTTGCTGGCCACGTCGGTCGCGCCCTCCAGCATCACGTTGGCCATCCGCGCCGACCGGTCGTGCGGGTTGACGTCGTACAGCTCCGCCTGTCCGTTCTTCAGCGCCACGAGCTTGCGCAGCGCGAACAGCATCGCCTCGCGATCCGCCGCCGGCACGTCATCGCTGACGACCGTCGCCAGGTGCACCGACTTCGCCTCCACGCCCGGCGAGGCCTCCGCCGACAGCGATTGCAGGTAGGCCACAAGCGCCGCTGCCTCGGCGTCGGTCAGCTCAAAGCGCGGCATGCCGTCGGCCAGCGGCTTGCCGGCGGCGTCGACGCCCGTGCGCAGCGCCGTCAGCAGCGTCTGTGGCGTGTAGGCCGGCCGGCGCGGCGCGCCATTTTGCACTTCTACGCCATGGAATTTCAGCTTGACCGGCTGGAACAGCGTGTCCGCGGCGATCGGCGGCGCCACCTGCGCGCCTTCCTGCGCGCCAAAACCGCTGCGCAGGTGGCAGTTCGCGCAGGCAATCGCCGCGCCTTCGGCCAGATCGCCCTTGATGCGCGCCTTGACCGGCTGGCCTGACGCGCCGATGCCGGTGCGGTACAGCTGCTTCCCCAGCGCCAGCGCCGGGTTGACCGCTGTCGCGGCTTGCGGCGCCACCACGGGCGTGACTGCCGCTGTCGTCGTCTGCCGTGGCGAACAGCCGGCCAACAGCGCCATGACAGCCGCCGTCGTCCACGCCCGCCCGGTCATGGCGCCACCGCCTGGCGGTACTCGGCCAGCAGCTCGGCGTTCGAGACAAAACCGCTCAGGCGCACCCACGCTTTCTCATGCGGCGACCACAAAAAGGTCAGCGGCGCGTGGGTCATTTTGTCCTCGGTGAAGGCCTGGAACGCCTTTGTCACCTGCGTCACGTCCGCCAGCGAGCCGGTCAGGAACTGCCAATTGCCGTGGGCGTGGAAGCGCTTGAGCCAGGCGCGGCCGATCTTCGGCGTGTCGTTATCGGGGTCGAGGCTGACCGACAGCAGCGTCGTCTGCTCGCCGGCTTTGCCTAGGGATTTCTGGAGGTTGGCAAAGCTCGTCGCCAGCACCGGGCAGATCGCCTGGCACGTCGTGAACACGAACTGCACGAGCGCCGGCTTGGCCGGGTCGACGAGCGTCGGCAGCTGCACGCGCTGGCCGTCCTGGTTCACGAGCGTCACGTTCGGCAGCGTCACCGGCGACACGGAGCGCGCCGGCGCCGCGCGGGCGGGCAGGGGCAGCAACAGCGCGGCGCACAGCGTCGCCGTCATCGTCAGGGAACGCCAGAGAGTCTTGGCCGCCATCGCTCACCCCTTATCCAGCCCGCGGCGTGGCCAGCGGGCGCGCAAATCCAACAGCGGAATGCCGCTTCTGTCAAACGCGACGCGGCCGGACGGTACAACAGCGAACTGCTGCACCGCCCGGCCGCCTTCACGCAACTTGCCTTACGGCGTGGTCAGGTTGACCACAGCCGTCGGCGCCGAATCCGCCTGCGCGGTCGGGAAGCCGGCCGCCGGCGCCGCAAACGCCCGCGTGTAGCCCACCAGGTTGTGGGCCGTCACGCGGTAGTAGTACGCCGTCGTGCGCGGAACGCCGGCATCGGCGTAGGTTCCCGCCGTCGCCGCCGTCGTCGCCACCGTCGTCCACGGACCAGCCGCGGCAGTCGCGCGCTCCACAGTGAAGCTCGTGCGGTCATTCACCGCCGGCACCGTCCAGGTCACGTTCACCGTGTCGGTCGAGCCAGCGCGCACGCCAGCCACCTTCAGGTTTGTCGCGGCCTGCGGCGCCACGACGAACGCGATCGCCCGCATCATGTCATTCTCTTCATGGCCGAGGATGTGGCAGTGCCACACGTATTCCCAGCCGTAGTTGATGATGTCATTGACGGTCGTGACCGGGCTGTTGCTCGGGTCGACGTTGAGGAACTCGTTGACAACCGTCGCGCCGACCGCCTGGGTCGTGTCGATCGGCCGGTAGCTGTTCGGCAACGTCCACGGCAGCGTCTGCTTAACCGGCTTGG
Organism: uncultured Myxococcales bacterium; assembly: GCA_903869075.1. Classification (GTDB taxonomy): domain Bacteria; phylum Myxococcota_A; class UBA9042; order UBA9042; family UBA9042; genus CAIYBN01. The sequence continues at coordinate 6,151 of CAIPXZ010000674.1, forward strand.
CGGCGACAATGATGTCTTCCAGCGGATTCATGCGGACGGTGTCCTTCCAGCTCAGCTCGTTCGGATCCGGCGGTTTGATGGCGCCGTCCCAACCCACGCGGTTGATGACCTGGACCGTGAAGAGATGGAAATGCACAAAGTGCGTATCCACGCCGTTGTGGGTGATCTTCCACAGCTGCGTCTCGCCGTCCTTGATGATTTCCGTCGGCGGATCCACGTAACCGTACGGCAGCGTCGTCTGGATGAGCTGGGAGGTGAACGGCAGTTCCGTGCCAATCAGCGCGTTCATGCGGGAGTAATCCAGCGTGAACAGCTCCTGGATGCACTTGGGCTGCAGCGCCACCGACGGACCCGTGGCCGTGACGATCGCGCCCGTGCCGGCACCACCGGTGATGGTGATGGTCGGGCTGGACGTGAAGCCAATGCCGGGGTTGGTTAGCGTGATGCTGGTGATCGGCCCACCGCCGAGCTTCGCCGTCGCCGTCGCGCCCGTGCCGCCGCCGCCGCTGATGGTCACCGTCGGCGCCGTCGTGTAGCCGGTGCCCGCGGTGGTCAGCTTGACTCTGGCAACTGTCTTGGCGACCGCCGCCGTGGCCGTCGCGCCCGTGCCGCCGCCGCCGGTGAAGACGAGCGTCGGCACC
>CAIPXZ010000675.1 GCA_903869075.1 uncultured Myxococcales bacterium
CTGCGGCGACAGGCTCTGCAGCGACGGTCAGTCGTGCGCGGATTGCGCCACCGGCACCTGCGCGTGCGCGACCCGCGGCAAGGTGTTTCACGCGCCACTGGAGGCGTGCCGACATGGCGAATTCTGTCTGGGCTCCGGCGGCGACCTCGCCGGCGGCCGCTTGCCCTGCCCGGCCGATGGCGTCTGCGGCGCGTGGTCCAAGTGCGCGGCACCCTGCTTCCCGCCGGAATGCAATGCCGACGGCACGTGCCAAGCGCGCTTGCTTGGCGAGAGCTGCACCGGCAAGTGCGGCGGCAACTCCACAGCCGAAAACCTGTGCATCGCCGGGACTTGCCGCCGCAATCAGCCCGCGTGCGCGTGGTCAGAAAACACGCCTTGACGCCCACGCCACCGGGCGTAGGCTCGCGACAAGGCTGAGGTTTGCGGAGGCTGCGTGTTGGGACTGCGCTGGCAGTGGGGGTTGTGGTGCTGCGGCGTGGTCGCGCTCGCCGGCTGTCACGCGCCCGTGGCGCCGGCAGACGCGACTTCCGCGACCGATGTCGCCGCTGATTCCGGCGGCGATGTCTCCGCGCCCGCCGACACCACCGCAGTGGCCGCCTTGGACGTCGCGCCCGATGCCGATATCACCGCAACGCCGACCGCCATCCCGCTCACTGAGCTACTCCACGCCCTCGGCCGCGTCCGCTGCGCGATGCAGGTCGCATGCACGCCTGGCATGGTGCGCGACGAAGTCTGGCTTGAGACCTGTGCGTTGAGCCACACCGACTTTGAGCAGGATCCGGACCTTGAACCGCTGCTGAACCGCATTCGCCTCACTGAATTGGGCCGCCTGAACTATGACGGCCTCGCCGCGGCGCAGTGCTTGGCAGCAGCGACGTGCGGAAACGCCGACGGCTGGCGTCCGCTGGTCTGCGAATGGCTGGCTGGCTTGCATATCACAAGGCCAGGTCAGGCCTTGCTCCCAGGGCAATGCGCGAAGGTCTTCAGCGGCGGCCAAGCGCCAGTGGGTGCGGACTGCGATGACGATGCCGAGTGCGCCAAAGGCCGCTGCTGGGGCTGGCCGGCCATTTGCCGCCTGCGGGTAGCAATCGGGGCGCCGTGCGGGAGCGATGCGCCATGTGAGGACAATGCCGTCTGCCGCAAGAATGATGCCGGCCAGCAGCGATGTGCGGCGGTAGGCACGCTTGAGGTGGGCGCAACTTGCGATCGCGGCGCCGATTGTGACGTCTTTTTCCCAACTTGCGCAGCCTGTGACCCCGGTACTGGTTGGTGCGACGCCGGCGGTCATTGCGCAGCGCTCTTGCCCGCGGGCGCGACTTGCACCGAGTTTGGATCGTGCCAAGCCGGACTCACTTGCATGGACGAGGCTGGCGGGATCTGCGCGGCACCTCTCGCCGATGGCGCTATCTGCAAGGGTTACGACGATTGCGACGCGACCAAACCACTTTGTCAGGACGCATCGGGGGCAGATACGCAATCCACCGCGCCCAGCCGATGCTGGCATGACTTGAATTCGACACCCTGCGGCAGCGGATCCTGCGCCATCGGCACCTACTGCGCCGATGGTTCCGGCGCCGGCACCTGCGCCAAGGACTTGCAGCTGGGGGAAATCTGCAAGTCGTCGTGGGACGTGTGCGACCTGGGCACCTGCCGGTCCGTCGACAAGGTCTGCTCGCCGTACAAGCCCTGCGCATCGCCCAGTTGCGCCTTGGTGAATTGCAAAGCGGATGGCACCTGCCCACTCCACCGCATCGGCGACAGCTGCAGCGATGACAGCGACTGCTATTACTACTCGCTGATGCCAAACGGCTGGTGTTTCGATGGCGTCTGCCGCGCGGAAAATCCGGCACGTTGGCTGCTGCCGGTGACGCCATGAGCTGCGCCGCCGCCACCACCCAGCATCCCTGCCAATCCGGCGGTGCGTGCCAGTGCGGCGGTACGTGCGGCGGACCGAAGACGCCGATCCAAAAAGCCATGGCGGCAGAGCAAACCCGCTGGGCGCAAGGCACGCGCTTTGCCAACGGCGCTGGCGGCATTTCAGCGGCAACCGCCGCGCTCGGCCAGCCGATCTCGGCGATGGCGATGGGCTTGCTGGAGTCGTCGGCGCGCTGGCACCGCAACCCGGCGCAGTTCATGGCGCAGCACAAGCACTTTAACCGCCCGCGGACGGCGGATCACAGCGCCGGCACGTACCTGAAGATGACGGCGCAGGCGGCGAAGTTCAGCAGGAACCCTGCGGCGTTCCAGAAGCAGCACGCGGACTTTGCCGCGCGCTTTGGCGGCGGCAAGAACGGCGGTGGCTGCGGTGGCTGTGCCGGCAAAGGCGGACAGGCGGGCAGCACGACGGCGATGACCTCGCGCGCGGGGCTGGGCGGTGCGCAGCAGTTCAGCAGCACGACGGCGATGGTGGCGCCAGGCGGCTTGCGCTTGGCGAACACGGCGCAGAACCAGGCGTATGGCTTCAGCGCCAACCAGAACGTGCAGCGGGCGATGACGCCGCAGACGGCGATGCGCGCGAATGTGCCGGCGGGGCTGAACCAGGCGTTTGGGATGCAGGCGAATCAGAACTACGGCGGTCCCGGTGCGCCGCAGACGGCGCGGCTGGCGATGGCGGTGGGGCCGACGGTTGTCAATCGGTTTGCGTCGGAGAATCAGCCGATTAGTCAGGTGCAGGCGTTTCAGATGGTGACGCCGGGCTGGACGCAGGCGACAGTCGATGCCGGGCTGGCGGCGGATCGGGTGAAGTGGGGTGGGATGGGCGGTGTGGCGGGTGGTGCGGTAGTGCACGCGCATTCCGGCGGAGCGAGTGGGCCGTCGCAGCCGCCCGTGCAGTGTCCGGTGCCGGTGCCGCCGGTGTACACGTGCGAGGGGATCGCCGGGTGGCAGCAGCAGCAGGATGCGTATGGCAAGGCGTACGGGGACTATCTCTGGTGCAGTCGCTACTCGAAATTTGAGAATCCATTCGGGGCGATGGCGCTTGCGCAGGCAGTTGGAAGGCAAACTGCGGCAATCCACGCGGCACAGGCACAGCCAATCTGCCTTCCAAGGTTCACGCCGTACTGCATTCAGTGTGCCGATGGCAGCACAGATTGGCCGTGTTGTCCGCCGGGTCCGCCCCCATGTCCGAGCGCCCCCTGTCCCGATGGACAAGCTTGCTGCGGAGGAAAGATTTGCTGCGGCGGGAATACTGGGTGCTTGGCCGGACCGCCCGACCCAAACGTCCCTCGTTGCCTGTTGAAGCAGAATTCCTTGAATGGGCTGGGCATTGCTTGCGCCGCAGGGATGATACTGGCCTGCCCAGCTGATGCGACCTTTCCGTGCGAATGCGTTCCGCCGCCTTGTCCGGGATGCCCGGAGTGTGGTGTCGGAGCCGTGTGCGATTGGGAAAGTTGCACCTGCAAGCCGGTACCAACTGGCCCTTGCGGTGACCTGAACGGATGCGGCCCGGATGAGGAATGCTTCGAGTCACCCGACACAAAGATTCAGGCGTGTTCGAAGACTTCTCCATGCCCGATTCTGGTACCCAACCCAATGCTGTCGGTCGAACGTTGGTCGACAAACGGGATTGTGACGCCATGTACAGATCCGGAAGTTGCATTTGACCGCTGCTGCACAAAGTCGGGGGACCTTAGCCAGCCAAAGATTTGCGCGGTGCCCGGGACGCCAATACTCCAAAACTCAAGCCCTGACGGCCTGCCGCCAAAGTACTGTTATCCAATATGAAGCTCCCTCGATGTCGGCCAAGGGGCGCCGACGAAAACGCTCACGATGGGCACCATGGCGCGTCGCTGACGGTGACTGCGAGCCATACACTGGTGGCAGCACTCTGGCGATGCGCTCCCCTGCTTTTGGTCGCCTGTGGCTCGCGCACGGTGCCGAGTGACGTGACACTGCTCGGCCCCCCGGATGCTTCGACGATTGCGCCAGACGCCGTCAGCATGCCAACAGCGATTCCACTAGCGGAACTGCTCGGCGCGTTGGCCAAGCGTGAGTGTGAGTTGCAACTCAGTTGCACGCTGGGCATGTCGCAGGACGCGAATTGGCTGCAAACTTGTGCGATGCGTTGGGCCGATCTTCCCAATCAGCGCGCTGGCGTCCCACTGCTCAATCGCGTGAGACTGACTGAGCTTGGGCGCCTCGTGTATGATGGAAGTGCTGCCGCCGCCTGTTTGCAGGCTGCGACCTGCGAGACCGCGTATGGCGAGCGCCATCTCACGCGAGATTGGTTGGCCGGACTGCACATTACGCGACCCGGGCAGCCAGAAGTGCCAGCGCCTTGCGCCAACGCATTCAGAGGCGGCAAGCTCGCACCAGGCGCGGATTGCGATGACGATGCGGAGTGTGCGCAAGGTAGGTGTTGGGGCTGCCCGGGCGTTTGCAGGTCGCCTGTGAACGAGGGCCAGCCGTGCGGCAAGGATGCGCCGTGCCAGGACAACGCCTTCTGCCGGACGACCGATCAAGGTCCACCGAGGCCGTTGAAAAACCCACAAACCCGCGCAAACCGATCGACACCCGGATCCAA
>CAIPXZ010000676.1 GCA_903869075.1 uncultured Myxococcales bacterium
ACAACTGCTGCAGGGCGCGCCGGCTGCTGCTGCGCCTGCCGTGGCCCGCAACGTACCGCCCGCGCCGCCGGTGAAGGCCGTGGTGCCGCCCACGCCCGCGCGCGTGCCGCCTGCGCCGCCGCCGGTTGTCACGCCACCGCCGCCGCCGCCCGCGCCGAACCGCACGGGCTTGATCGCCGGGCTTGTCGTGGCCGGCATCGTCGTCATCGGTGGTGGTGCCTTCCTGGCCCTGCGTGGCGGCACGCCCGCCGCGCCTGCGCCTGCGCCCGCGCCGCCTGCGCCGCCGCCGCCGGCCGAACCGGACGTCGTGTCGACGCCCGACGTGCCGCCCGCGCCCGACATCCAGCCTGACGTGCCGCCGGACATCCCGCCCGCGCCGGACGTAGCGCCGGACGTCGAGAAGCCCAAGGCCAAGCCGCCGGTGCACAAGCCCGACGTCAAGCCCGAGGTCAAGCCGGCGACGCCGGAGACCAAACCGCCGGAAAAGAAGCCGGATCCCAATCGCCCGCCGGTTTTCTGAGAGCCATCGCCGATGCCCGACGCCTATTTTTCCCTACCGCGTTCGCTCAAGCCCGCGGCTTTTTTTGAGCGCCATCTGCCGACCCTGCCGCTGCGCTTGCCGGCGATTTCGCTGCCGGATCGCGTCGTCTACCACGTCGTCGGCGGCGGCGCGTGGTCGGTGGCGCTTGTGGACGGCAAGCTGGACGTGCAGCCCGGCGTCGTCGGGCCGATTGGCCTGCAGATCACCGCGACCGAAGCGCATTTTCGCGAAGCGGTGACCGGGGCGCTGCGCGAGCGGCAAGTCGCGGTGCTCCAGCGGCTGCGGCAGCCGGTGGAAGTGCCGGATCTGCGTGGGCTGCGCGTCGACCCGGCGCGGATCCGCGCGGCGATCGCCGTTGGCGGCAGCCTGGCGATCGTCATCCATGACCGCGAATTTGACGACCGCTATCGCTACGTGCTGACCATCGGCGCCGGTCCGGCGGCGTATGACAAGGCGACGACGACGATCGAGGTCGATGCCGACGACCTGGTGGCGCTGGGCGCGGCGCGCACGCCGCCGATGGCGGTGCTCGTCAGCGGTAAGCTGCGGCTCGCCGGCGACATTGGCCTGCCCGGCAAGCTGCTGCGGACGCTGCTGGGCCAGTAAATCCGCTTAGTGAACGACCACTTGCCGGCAGATGGTGCGCAGCGCGCTGGCGTCCGCCGCCGCCAAGCCCGCCGGCGTCCACGTCACGGCGCTGGCATCCACGTGGAACAGCGTCACGGCAAAAACGCACGCCGCGAGGTACGTGCCCGCCACCTGCGGATGCGAGCCATCGGGCTGATACAGCGCAATTTCAGGGTGTTGCGTGAGCGCCAGCTGCCACGCGTCGCCCACCGGCACGCGCACGCCGCCCGCGCGCGTCGCCGCCTGCTGGTAGCCGTCCCGCAGCTTTTGGCCCAGCGCCGGCGCACTGCCGCCTGACCACGGCTGTTGGTACACAGCATCGCCCGGCTGCCGCGGCCAGGTCTGGTAGAACGCCACCGCCGCGCCGGTTTTGTGCACGGCGTCCGCCAGCGTCTGCGCCGCGGCGAGGAACGGCGCGCGGTCAGCGGCCGGCTCCAGCGACTGGCCCTGCAGCACCACGTGGCTCCAGCCGCCCTGGGCGATTGTCGCCAGCGCCGCTGTCTGGCCCAGCAGCCCGGCCAGCGTCGCGCCGCCCAGCGTCACCGAGGCCTGCCGCACCTGCGCGCCGCCAGCCTCGGCAAAGCGCACGGTCATCGCCGGCAAATCGTTGACAAAAGTGTAGCTGTTGCCCAAAAACAGCACGTTCGCTGGCACTTGCGGCCGGGCGACGTCGGGCGTCGTCGACGGCTTGTGACACGCGGCCAACAACGTCAGCGTCAGCAGCCAGCGCGCCATCAGTAGTCCCGCTCCCGCGCCGCGCGGAACACCTTGCCGGCGTTCTTGCACTCCTGCCGCGCCGCGAATTCAAGGTGCCGCGTTGCCAGCGGCTTGTCCTCCGCCGCCGCCTGGTACGCCGCGCGCAGCACCGCGTTCTTGATGTGGCCGCCGGACAGCTCAAAACGCTCGCCCAAATCGTCCCAGTCGACGTCGTCATCGACCGGACACGCCTTGGGAATCAGCGTTTGCCAGATGTGCGCGCGGTATTCGCGCTCGGGAAACGGGAAGTGGATCTTGAAGCCGATGCGCCGCTGGAACGCCTTGTCGATGTTCTTTTCGAGGTTGGTCGTCAGCAAGACAATGCCCTCGAAGTTCTCGATTTCCTGCAGCAAAATGTTGGTCGCCATGTTGCTATACCGGTCGACCGAGCTCTCGACCTTGGTACGGCTGGCGAACAGCGAGTCGGCCTCGTCGAACAGCAAAATGCCGTGCGAGGCCCGCGCCGACTCGAAGATTTTCTCAATGTTCTTCTCGGTTTCGCCGATCCACTTGCTGACAACGCGCGGGATCGAGATCTGGAACAGTTGCTGGTCCAGCTCATGCGCCAGGATCGTCGCGCACAGCGTCTTGCCGGTGCCCGGCTCGCCGGAGAACAGCGCGATGAGGCCCTTGCCGGTGGACATCTTCTGGCCAAAACCCCAGTGATGCAGCACGGTTCCGCGGTGCTTGGCGGCGGTGAACAGCTCCTCGATGTCCTCGCGCGTCTCCGGCGGCACCACAAGGTCGCCCAGCGTCAGGTCGTACTTGCGGCGCACCGCGTACTCGTCCAAGGACGCGCGGATCTGCTCGTGGCACGCCCGCCGCAGGATTTCATGCGTAATCACAGGATGTTGCGGATCGGCCGCCATCGCACGGTTGACCGCCACCTGCATGGCGTTGCGGATCAGCGCGCCCGGGAACGCATACTGGCCAGCCAGCGCCTCGACGTCGCAGTCCGCGGCGATCGCCACGCCATCGGGCTTGTGCAGGCGGAAAATGCGCGCCCGCTCCGCCGCCGCCGGCGTCTCCAGCACCAGCCGCTGCACCACGAAGCGGTCGACAAGCGCGTCCAGCGCGCCGGTATCGCGGGACGTCAGCACCACGATTCCGGCGTGGCTGGCGAACGCGTCCTGCAGCAGCCCCAGCCGCGTCGAGCCCTTGCCGCACAGGTTGTCCACGCCGTCCAGCACGAGGATCGCGTCGCCCAGCCGCGCCTGGTCCAGCGAGCTGTACAGGTTGCGCGCTACGTCCGCGTCCGGCTGCTCGGCCAGCCGCACCGCGTCCAGCTCCAGCAGCGGCTTGGCCAGGTGCCGCGCCAGCGCGTGGACGAGCATCGTCTTGCCGGTGCCTGGCGGCCCGGAAATCTCGACAACAAGCGCCGCCGGCAGGGCAAACGGCGAGGCGTCGTGCGGCTGCGCGGTGCGCGCGTTGTGCTGGCGCAGCAGGCTCAGCAGCGGCTCGATCTGCCCCGCCGGCAGCACGACCGCGTCCAGCGTCACTGTCGGCCAGGAAAACGCCGCCATGCCGGCCATCGACGTGTCCAGCAGCCCCTGCTCGCCCAGCAGCAGCTGCATCGCCCGCGGCGCCGGCACGATCTCCTGGCCCAGCAGGTTGTCCGCGGTGCCGCCCGGCGGCCGATCCAGCGCGATCAGCCGCGCCGCCCGCAGCGGCCCATCCGGGGCAAAACGCGCGCGCACTGCCAGCCGCTCGACCGGATCTTGCACAAGGAATTCAAGGCACAGCCGCACGTCCACGGTGTTGGCAAGCAGGTTGTCGTTGAACCGCGCGATCGCGTCGCGCAGATCGACGTCGACGTGCGGCGCCACGGCCAGCGTCAGGATCTCGCGATCCAGCGCGTCCAGGCCGTGCTGCGCCGCCAGTGCGGCGATCGGCAGCTGCAGGTCCAGCGCCGCGGCTTCGGCTTCCACGCGCGCCAGCGCGTCGGCCAGCACGCGCACGTCGGCGCGCGCGGGATCGGCGGACTGCAGCGCCTCGTCCTCGGTCAGCCCGGCGGCGCGCGCTTGCCGCACTTGCGTCGCCAGGCTCAGCCGCGTGCGCAACAGCCGGCACGCCGTCGCCAGCCACTGCAGGCACAGGCGCAGGCGGGTTTGGGCGTCGGGCGCGGTCGGTAAGGGCATGGCATCCTGACGGGCGTCTCGCGCCCTCGCGGCAAGCGTAGCGCATGCCGCAACCTGCCGTCACGCCTTCAGCCCGGCGTCTCGCTGCGAGGCGGAACCTGCCGCGGGATCGGCGGCGGCGGTGGCGCCTTGGGCAGCGTGTTGAGCTGGTTCATCGCCATCATCTCACGCATCTGCCGCTGCATGCCCTCGGTCGAGCCGTCGAGGAAGATCACGTTGCCCTTGCCCTGTTCGGCAAAATGCTTCAGCGATTCCGTCCACATGAAGAACAGCAAAAAGCCCGGGTCCAGCCCCGCCGCCTTCATCTGCTCCACGGACTGCCGCACACCCTTGGCCATCTCCTCGCGGAACTGCGCCACGCCCTGGCCTTGCAGCTTGCTGGCCTCGCGCTGCGCCTCCGCCGAGATCTGGATCGCGCGGCCTTCCGCTTCCGCTGCCTTGGTCTTGGTGATCAGCAGCGCCTGGCCCTCGTTTTCCGCCGCCGCGCGCATGTTCGCCGACGCCACGACCTTGGCCATGGACGTCATGATGACCTCGTCAAAAACGATGTCGTTCATCTGCAAGTCGATGAGATGATAGCCCCAATCTTCCAAGCTGGCGTCCAGCTGCGACTTCACTTCGTGCACGATCTCGCGGCGCAGGCTCAAAATCTCCGACTGCCGCTTGGTCGCCACGAACGAGCGCACGCTGCCTTCCACCGTCCGCACCAGCGCCTGCATGAAGCTGCGGTCGTCGATGAACTTGAACGCGACGTTCTTGATCGTCTCCTCGTCGTGGTTCAGCACCGCATAGAGCAGCATCGCCTTGAAGCCGACGGTCGCCTGGTCCGAGGTAATGGCTTGGAATTCAAGCTCGACCGAGCGGTTCTGGATCGAGATCCGCCGGTAGATCGACTCGACAAGTGGCAGCTTGATGTTCAAGCCCGGGCGCAGCACGCGGCCGTATTTGCCGAACATCGTGACGACGGCGACGGTGCCCTGGCTGACCGTCACGAACGACGAAAACAGCACGATCAGGCCGATGAAGATCGCAAAACCAAGCAGCGGAACCATGGCGCCTCCCGAGTGATGTGGGCAACGCCGCGATCGTACGCCGCTTGCGGGGCGATGGCAAAACGCAAGCGGCGACCGCCCAGGGGAGCACAATCCCGGGCGGTCGCCGCTTCACCTCGACGGGCGAGGCCATTTTGTCAGGGCAGCTGCTACGGCAGCGTCGCCTTGACGTCGATCTTGAGCACCACGCCATCGCGGATCAGGTCGTTGGGCATGCCCGCGAACACGATGCCGAAGTCCTTGCGGTTGATGGAGAATTCCGTCTTGCCGGTCACGTCCTTGCCGGCCACCGCGATGGTCGCCGCGAACTCGATGTCCTTGGTGACGCCGCGCAGCTCAAGCTTGCCCTTGACCACGTGCGTCGCGCCTTTCTCGCCCGCCTTGGCGGTGATTTCGCTGGACGTGAACGTCGCGGTCGGGAACTTGGCGACGTCAAAGAAGTCCGGGCTCTTCAGGTGGCCTTCCAGCTTTTCTTTCATCGGGTTGGCGTCGGTCTCGGTGAGGCTGGCGGTCTGCACCGTGAAGTTCAGGCTGCCGCCCTCCGGCTTGCCGTCCTTCAGCGCGACGGTGCCCTTCCAGTCCTTGAATTCGCCGGCGTGCGAGCCGGTGACCTTGGAGCCGATGAAGCCGATGGTGCCGGTGAGCGCGACGCCGTCGGCGGCGGGCGCGGCGGTCGGCGACGGCGCAGCGGCGGGGGCAACGGTCGGCGAGGCGGGCGCGGGCGGTTCCGCCGGCTTCTCTTCGGGCTTGGCTTCCGGCGCGGGCTCCGAGACCTTGGCCGCGGGCGCGTCCTTGGACGGGTCCTTGGCGCAACCGGCGAGCGCGGTCAGCGCGGAGAGAGAGGCCACGAGAATCAAAGAGCGGTACAGCGACATGAAAGATCTCCGAATGATTGGGCAAAAGCCACAGGTTGCTGGGACTCGCGTGCGGCCAGTCGGCGCGCAACCTCACAAATCAGCGGGTGCAAAGATAACGCACTGCGTCGTAGAGGCAAGGGCCAATGCGCGAATTCAGCGTTTCTATTGGCGAACAATCGTGACGCAGCGCGCTCAGCGGCCGGTAAACTGCGGTGGTCGCTTGGCCAGCAGCGCGGCGACGCCCTCTTTGGCGTCGTCGGTTTCAACCGTCGCAGCTTGGGCAAAAGCCTCGCGCCACGCCGCAGTTCGCGCGTCCCAGCCCACGCCCTGGTAGATCGACTTCTTCATCATCCGCACCGCGATCGGCGCGTTCTGGGCGATCTCGTGGGCCAGGCGCATTGTTTCCGCCAGCACCTCAGTCGCTGGCACCGCGCGCAGGAACAGCCCCAGATCGACGCCCTCCTGGCCAGAGAACAGCCGCCCGGTGAACAGCAGCTCGCAGGCGCGCGGCACGCCTACAAGCCGCGGCAGCAGGTAGCTGATCGCCATGCCGGCGTGCAGCCCGAGCTTGGCAAAATTGGCGCCGTACTTGGCGTCGGTGGCGACGATGCGGATGTCGCTCATCAGCGACAGGCCAAAACCGCCGCCGACGGCATGGCCTTGCAGCGCACCCAGCACGGGCACCTCGACGTCGCCCAGCGACAGGAATGGCTCGTACATCGCCGCCGACCGCTCCGGCGACGACAGGTGCGCGCCGTCCCGTTGGATTTGACTGCGAAAGTCCGCGCCGGCGCTGAAGCAGGCGCCGCTGCCCGTCACCACCACGCAGCGCACGTCCGCCAGCGCGCGCACGTCGCGCACGGCTTGGGCAAAAGCGTCCAGCAGCTCGGGCGTCATGCTGTTGCGGTTGTCCGGCCGGTTCAGCTGCAGGATCGCCACCGCGCCGTCCTGCCGCAGCAGCACCGCCGGTTCGTTGGGGCTCTGGGGCATCGTCACGGCCTCACTCGGTCTCAAAATCGTGGAAGAAGCCGGCGGAGGTCGTTGAATCGCAGCCGGACATGGTCGCCGCCGGATCGCCCTCCAGCACCAGGTGGAACGTGGCCATCACGCCGTCGCAGTCCTGATCGCCGTAAGCCGACATCGTGGCATTGGCGGCGCTGAGCGTCCCGCTGCCCTGGAACGCGTATTGGTAGTAGTGCTGCGCGGCGAGGCCAAAGCCCAGCGCTTCCCACACCGGCACGTCAAAAGCGTGCGGGTCCTCGTCGCAGCGGCCATCGGCGTCCTTGTCCACCGTCGAGTCACAGCAGGACGCGGCGATGGGTGTGATGCCGACGCCGGGCGGAAACTGGCACGGCACGCGGGTTCCGTCCGTGAGCGTGCGCGGCGAAGAATAGTAGATGGTCGCGCCCTTTTTCATCACGTCCAGCATCAGCGTAGCCTCCGCCGTGCGGGCCATGCGCATGTGGTGCGTGAATTGCGGTACCGCGACCGTCGCGAGGATCGCGATGATCGCCACGCTGACCATCAACTCCAGCAGCGTGAAACCGCGCGCGGCGCGGCCGGGGGCAACAGGTCGGGTCTGTGGCAGGCGCGTGCGCACGGGCGGATCTCCAAACGACGGGTGGTCATGTACAAGAGTGTAGCGCGCCTTGCGCTCTTCGCAAAATGCCGGGCAAAATACTTGTGAATTGGCGGCGGCGTGGTGTTTGCGTTAAGCTGCGTTCCGCTTGAGCGAAGGAGTGTTGCGGTGGTAGCTGGCGTCTGCATCGATTGCGGTCACCCTGTTGGGTCTGGCAAACGGCCTTGTCCGGAATGCGGCTGCCCGGAGCCGATGCCCACCAAGGCGCGGCACAAATGCGCGGCGTGCGGCAATGGCGTGATGACCATCAAGCAGCCGTGCACGCACTGTGGCGCGCCAGACCCGCTGGATCCTGGCCCGGTGATGCCCGCGGTGATCCGCTGCGCACAGTGCGGCAACCCGACCCACGTCGCCGCTGCGCAGTGCCGCAAGTGCCGCACCGCCAGCGGCAGCTTTGTCGCCAACGCCGCTGCGCCGGCCTTTCGCGAGTCCGCCGAGATGAGCCGCGCCGCCGCCGAAGCGCGCGGTGTAGCGGCGGCGCAAGGTCGTCCGACGTCCGCTGGCCACCCAGCCCAAGCCACGCCGCTGGCTGCGCCGCTGTGGGACCCGACCAAAGTGCGCCCGGAGTCCGCCGCCGTCGCGCCGGTTCCGCCACGCCGGCCGCCGAGCGAAGCCGCCGTGGTGTTTCCGCGCGCCGCCGAGTCCGAGCCCGACCCGCTGGCGCCGCCGACCGCCGCCGTCAGTAACCGCATCCCCTGTGGCCGCTGCGGCGAGCTCCAGCCGCGCGGCACCGCCAAGTGCGTGCGCTGCGGCGTGGACGACCCGATCAATGCCGAGTCGTTGGCGCGCCGCAAGCCCTTGTTCGGCTTTGTGAATGTGCCGACCTTGCCGGCCGTGGTGACCTTGCTGGGCCTGCTGGGCTTGGGCGCGCTGACGATTTATACGCACGTGGTCAAGGAAGAGCAGCGCAAGCAGCGCGTCTGGGAGGCGCTCGGCTCGCGCGCTTCCGAGGAAAAAGTGGCGGCGCTGGAGAAAGAGGCGGCGGACATCGGCGTGTCGACCGACGTGTTGCTGCGCATCCGCTTTTATTGCCTGCACCGCGAGCCGCAGCGGCCGTCGTCCGCCGCGCTGCGCCAGACGCGGATTGCCGCCGAGCGCGATGGCCGCGATCCGGAGACCGCCGTGAGCGACGCGGCGCGCGGCGCGTGCGGTCGGTAGCTGCCGTCAAATCCCTTCGGAAATCAGCAGGATCAGCGCCACGCGACCGTCGTCCCGCTGCGCTGCCGCCACGCCCAGCGAGCGCGACGCCGTCAGCTTGACCGCCTCCGGCCAGTCCAGCTGGTCCAAATCGCCGGTGAGCGCCGTCCACACCCGCAGCCGGCCGTGCACCGCGTGCCGTTCCTGCGCCAGCGCCAGCGCGCGGTTCGAGGCGTTGGCCAGCTCCTCGTGCAGCGCCAGCTGCAGCGCCGTGTCAGCGACGTCATCCAGCGCCGCATTCGCCGCCAGCTCCGGCAGGTCCAGGTCGCGCCGCAGCATCGCCAGTCGCTGCCGCACCTCGGCGATCGCCGCCGCTGGCGTCCAGTGCGGCGTCGGCCGCGCGAACAGCTGCGTCAGCCACCAGCGCCGCCGGCCCTGATCATCCTCCGCGCCCGCCACGCCGACGCCGACGTGCGTCATCTGCGGGTCGAGGATGTTGCGGCGGTGCCCCAGGCTGTGCATCAGGCCGAGTTCCGCCTCGAAAATCGACGGGTTGTGCGCGACGTTCTCCGCCGACGCCGACGCCAGATAGTGCGCCTTGGCCAGCCGGTCCGGGTGCATCCCCGTCGTCGGCGAAACGTGGCCAAAAAAGCCGTTGTCGCGCATGTCCGCGCTGTGCTCGCGCGCAATCGCCGCCAGCTGCGGGTCCCACGCCAGCAGCGGCAGGTGGTGCCTGTGGCGGTCGGCGTTCAGCAGCTGCATGGCGTACGCCGCGGCCTTGTCGGCCGACTGCAGCGGCGTCTCGTCCGGCGCCAGCGTCGTCTGGTACTGCGTCGGCAGCGGCTGGCCGACGACGACGCGCACCTGCACAAGCTTGCCCGGCCCGCCTGGACCCTCGCCCACCACCTGCAGCTCGACCTCGCCCGGCTGCGCCTCGCCCGGCACCGCCACGACAAGATCCGCGCCGTTCACCGTCACCGCCAGCGTCGCCAGCGTGCCGTCCGGCCGCAGCTCCAGCGCCTCCAGGTGCCGCCATGGCGTGCGCATCCGCCCGCGCAGCTGCCACGCTTCGCCCACCGCCACGCGCGACGCCAGCGGCACAACGTCGATGTCCAGCCGCGTCGCCACCGCGCCGATGTGCCGCGCCAGGCTCGCACCCGGCTGGTAGACCTCGCCGACGCCGACGTGCAGCAGCCCCGCGCCCGCCGCCGCGCCGTCCAGCACCGCGCGGATCGCCTGCCGCAGCGCGCCCTCCGCGTCCGAGTTGCTGCGCAGGTGCTGGAACACCGTGTCGCCGGCGATCGCGCCCGACGACGCCGTCAAAAACGTCCGCACATCCGACGGCGGGTCCATGCCCAAATTACTGTATTGATAGACAAATTCCCGCGCCGCGCGGCCCAGCGACGGGTCAAAAACCGCCTTGCCGCGGCTCTCCTCGCGCACCAGCTGGCTGTAGAACTCGTCGCTGCCATCGGTTTGCGCGCTCAGGTAGCGCTGCGCCGGCGGCTCGACAAGCGCGATCGTCACCGCCTGGCCCGGGGCAAAATCCGGCGGCCGCGGCGCCGGCGTGTCGACCGGCTCCGGACCCGGCTGGGCGACCGGCGGCGGCGTGTAGCTGTGCGCGCGCGGCGACGGCGCGGACACCGACGGCGGCGTCGGCAGCCACAGCCGCGCCATGAGCAGCACCACAAGTCCCAGCGCCACGATCGCTACGCCCCACCGCCGCACCATCTGCCTCCGTCAGCGCACTTGCAGGATGATTTTGCCAATGTGCGCGCCGGCCTCCAGCCGCGCATGCGCCGCCGCCGCGTCCGCCAGCGGAAACACAGCGTCGATGACCGGCACGACCGTCCGCGCCGCCAGCAGCGGCCACACGTGCGCCTGCAGCTGCGCGGCGATCGCCGCCTTGAACGCCGGTGGCCGCGACCGCAGCGCCGAGCCGGTGATGGTCAGCCGCCGCCGCAGCACCTCCATCGCCGGGATCGTCGCCTTGTTGCCGCCCAGCGTCGCGATGATCACCACCCGGCCGTCGTCGGCCAGGCACGCGATGTCGCGCTCCAGGTACGGCCCGGCGACCATGTCGAGGATCACGTCCACGCCGCGGCCGCCGGTCACGGCCTTGACCTCGGCGACAAAGTCCTCGGTGCGGTAATCGATGGCCCGCTCGGCGCCCAGCGCCACGCACGCCGCGCACTTGGCTGCCGTGCCCGCCGTCACAACCACGCGGCTGCCCAGCGCCTTGGCCAGCTGGATCGCCATGACGCCGATGCCGGAGCTGCCGCCGTGAACCAGCAGCCACTCGCCGGGCTGCAGCCGGCCGCGGTCAAAAACGTTGCTCCACACCGTGAACGCCGTCTCCGGCAGGCCCGCGGCTTCGACGAACGACAAGCCCGCCGGCACCGGCAGGCACTGGCCCGCGGGCACCACGCAGCTCTGGGCATAGCCACCGCCGGCCAGCAGCGCGCACACGGCGTCGCCCACCTGCCAGCGCGTCACGCCCGCGCCCAGCGCGTCGATGACGCCCGCGACCTCCAGACCCAGCACGTCCGTCACGCCCGGCGGCGGCGGATACAGGCCCTTGCGCTGCAGCAGATCCGGGCGGTTCAGGCCGGCGGCGTGCACGGCAATGCGCACTTCACCCGCCGCGGGCACCGGCTGCGGCCGCTCGGCCAGCGCCAGCACCGACGGCTCACCCGGTTCACGCGCCACGATCGCCAACATCCGCACCCCCTCCGCGTGCAAAATAGCACGTCTCGCGGCATTGCGGCGCGTGGGCTGCTTGTCGGCGGATTCTGCTACAGTGCGCGCGTCGCACCGTTGTCCCGGAGGCCGCATGTCGCCCGTTGTTTTGCGCTGTTGTGCCGTCCTCGCCAGCGCGCTGGTTGCATGCAGCGACCGTCCGCCGCCGTCCGCCGCCGCGGCCGTGCCCGATGACGCGGTGGCCGACGCTTTCACCGCCACGGATGCCGCTGACGTCGCGCTGCCGGACGTCGCCGTCACCGAGACCGCCGCCAGCGTCTGCACGCCGGGCGCCACGACCTGCGCCAGCGGCACGACGCTGAAGACCTGCGCTGCGGACGGAGCCAGCTGGCTCGCCAGCGCTTGCGGCTACCAGACCATCTGCACCAACAACGCGTGCTTGCCGATCCTCTGCACGCCCGACGCAAGCAGCTGCGACGGCCCGGACAAGGTCCTGTGGTGCAACGACACGGGTACCGCGCTCCAGCAGACGGGCACGTGCGACCCGGCCAGCACCGGGGTCTGCGTCGACGGCCACTGCGCGCCGATCGTCTGTAAGATCGGCGAGAAGACCTGCATGGACGCGGCGACTGTGGGCGTGTGCAAGGCAGACGGCACGGGCTTTGCCGGCCAGGCGTGCGATGACGGCGACGCCTGCACCATCGACGCCTGCGAACTCGCCGGCAGCTGCACCGCGACGGTCCTGAACTGCGACGACGGCGATGCCTCAACCATCGACAGCTGCAACAAGGTCCAAGGCTGCGTGCATATTCAAAGCGGCTGCTGGTATGACAGCACCTGCGACGATCAGGACGACTGCACGCTGGACACCTGCGTCGGCGCCACTGCCACCGTCCCGGGCACGTGCAAGCATGAGCAGACCTGCACCTGCAACGTGCTTCCCGCCATCGCCTGCGGCGCCAAGTTGTCCGGCGCGACCCAGTCGGGGGGCAGCTCCAAATTCCTCACCACGTGGGTTTGCCAGGACGGCACGGTCACTGGTGAGCTCGGCTATGAGCACGTCCAGCAGTTCATCCCCGCCTGCACCGGCGCGATGACAGCCACGCTCACCGCCCCGCTCAGCCACCTCGACCTGTTCCTGCTCGACGGCACCAAGGACTGCTGGGACAACGCCTGCCTCGTCCACGCGCTGGGCACCACCGGGCAGGCAACGCTGACGGCCAACGTCACCGCCGGCACTGTCTACAACCTCGCCATCGACGGCAGCAGCTACACCGGCGGGACGTATACGCTGGACATCAGCTGTGGCTGTCCCTGAGCGCCCAGCGCTATCCTCCCAAGCGCTGCGACGTGTCCACCCGACAGCCAGGACCTATCCAGGCGACACATCAGACCTATCGCTTGGATACCTCGGACCGCTCGATGCGACACCTTGGAGCTGTGCAGCCGACAGCATGTACCTATCCGGCGGATACCTGCGACCTGTGTGGGGGATAGCTTGCACCTGTCCACCTAAGGCTGGGCCGGGCCCTTGGTGCCGTGCGGCGCCGACTTGCCCATGAACTTGGTCAACGGCGCGAACATCGCCGCCAGCTCCGGGTGGTGCTTGACCTGGCCCTTGAGCATGTCATTCACCTGCCGCAGCTGGTCCCAGCACGCGGCATCGGCCAGCAGGTTCTCCTCCTGCACCATCCGCGTCACGACCTGCAGCGCCGTCAGCACGCCGTTCAGGCCGTCCGACCGCGCGCCCGCCGCCACAAGGCTCTTGGCCGTGATGCCCTGGGGCGGCGTGAAGGCGGTGCCGGCGTTGGTCAGCGCCGTCGCCGTCTCCTGCGCCGCGAGGCCAATGCCGGCGGGCGCCTTGGGCAGCCGCTTGATCGCGTCGGGCGTCAGCTTGCCGGCCTTGTCCGACAGCGCCAGGGTGTCATCGACGACGAGCGTCACGGGACCGTGGGTCATCTTTGCCATGGGATTCTCCTTGGGGAATGCGCGAAATCGCGTGGGCCAAGGATGAAAGGACCGGCGCGACAGCGTCAACGGCCGACTGTCATGGCCGTGTCAAACCGGGCGCGGCGGGGTTGTGTGACATTTTGCCGTGTGGCGCGGAAAAAGTTGGCGGGGAGCGAGAATCTGGTCCCACCCTCTTTGACGGGCGGGCTCTATCTGGCCGCCGCCGCCGTCCCAGCCGCTACTTCACCAGCGGATACGCCGGCTTGTCCTGGCCCTGCGTCAGCTTGACAAGGTAGTTCGCCCGCACGTTCGTCCACGTCTGGGTCGTCAGGCTGCCGTCTGGCCAGCGCACTTTCACCGCGTCGATGGCGCACGCCGCGCCCAGGCCAAAGTGCAGCGTCAAGTCGTTCTGCTGGCCAAAAAGCCCGTAGCCGCCGCCGACTTCTGCCATCTGCGTCACGCCGCCCGCGGTCACCCAGACGTGCGCGCCGATGGCGGAGGCGTTGCTGCCGCCGGTGCCGACCAACTGCAGCTGCACGTAGTTGCCCTGCGGCATGTTGTTCTGGAAGACGTGGACTTCCTCGGTCGGGTAGCACTCCGCCGGCGACAGGTTGCAGCGCATCGTGCTGCTGCCCAGCACCACGTCCAGGTCGCCATCGCGGTCAAAATCGGCGACGGCGGCGCCGTGCGCGTGCTTGTGGTCGATGCCGAGGTCGATCGGCACCTCCTCGAACGTGCCGTCCGGAAGCTGGTGGTAAATCAGCGCGTGGGTGCCGGGGTAATCCGACGAGGCGATCAGCACGTCCAGCCGGCCATCGTTGTCAAAGTCGAACACCGCGCCCGCCATGTCGCCGACGTCGTTCTGCTGGTCCAGCGGCCGCAAGCCGTTGTCGGCGGCGTGCAGCGTCGTGAACTGCGGGATATCGTTGGTCATGCCGTCATTGCGGACGATGCGCGTCGGGTCCGACGACGTGCCGACGTCCGGGTGGACGATCGTGCCCTGCAGCAGGTCCAGGTCGCCGTCGTTGTCGATGTCGGCGCAGGTCAACAGCCCGGTGTTGCCGCCCAGGCGGTACGGCTTGCGGTCGGTCGGGTGGTTCCAGCGGTACGTGCCGCCAAACGCCGCCTTGAGCTGCACGCAGTCGACCTGCGGCGGTCCGCACTTGTCGCACTCGTCGGCGGTCGGGTTGTCGTGGCAATAGCACTGCGCGTTCCAGTTCGTGGTCCAGTCGTCGTCGTCGTCGCGGTCGAGGTGCGACTCGTGCATCTGCTGGACAAAGCGCGTGCTGCCGTCGCCCTTGAAGCCGCCGCGCCAGAAGGTGTTGAAATCGCGGCCATAGCTCGCGGTCAGCAGGTCCGGCTCACCGTCGTTGTCGACGTCGCACGCCGCGGTGCACCAGGTGTGATGCGGCGCCGAGCCATCCTCCACGTGCGCCTGCGTGTAGGTCGTCGTCACAACGCCTTCCGCCGCCGAGACAGCCAGGAAGTTGCCGGCGCCGTCGCCCTGCACGAGCTGGTCGGGGATCGGCACGCCCGCGGCGCCCCAGGTCATGTAGCCCAGCCAGAGGTCCAGCTTGCCGTCGCGGTCATAATCGGTGAATGACGCCGCGCCGAGCGAGCGCCGCAAGTCCTTGGTGGCAAACGAGGCAGTCGTCGGCAGCGCGAAGTGCCCGGTGCCGTCGTTCAGCATCAGCTCGGAGCTGTCCTGCTTGAAGTTGTCCTTTGTCTGGTCGGTCAACATGCTGTCGCCGCAGAACATGTCGACGTCGCCGTCGTTGTCCACGTCGCCAAACACGACGATCTGCATCTGCCGGCCATCGGCGCCGTCGCGCGTGGTGGTCAAGCCCGACGCCTTGGTGACGTCGCTGAACTGCATGCCCTTGGTAGTTGTCACGTTTTTCAGCAGCCAGATCGCCCGCTTGCCCGGCGTCCAGTCCTCGCGCTTGCCTTGGCCGGACGAGCTGCGGACGCTCAGGTCCGGCAGCGCGTCGCCGTTGATGTCGGCGGTGGAGATGCTGACGCCGGTGACCCGGGTGACGTCGACGGAGAATGCCAGCGGCGTGACGTCGGCGAAGGCCTTTTGGTTGCTCCAGACGGTGCCGGTGCGGCAAATCGCCGGCGGCGCGCCCTGGAACGGATCGGTGGCGTCGGCGTCATCGCTGTCGGCAAGCGTGCTGGCGGCGTCGGTGGCGGCCTGGCTGTCCGCAGTGTTGCTTGTGCTGGTGGCGGCCTGACCGCAGGCCGTCAGGCTGAGCAAAAGGCCGGCGAGCTGGCAGATCGGAGTACGCATTGCGTTAATCCTTCAAGGAAAAGGGCGTAAAGGTTGTGTCGGTATCGAAGAAATCTTCATTTTCAGCGCGTTTCAAGAAACCCACCACTGCGTAGGTCACGGGCGTCATCACGACCTCGACGGCGACCTTGAACGCCCACGCCGAGGCGATGACCGCCAGCAGGTTGGAAGTCGGCCACAGCGCCGCGAAGGCAATCGGATAAAACAGCGCACTATCCACGCCTTGGCCGACGATCGTCGAGCCGATCGTGCGCGTCCACAGCCACTTGCCCTGCGTGCGCAGCTTCATCTTGGCCAGCACCAGGCTGTTGGCAAAATCACCGGCCCAAAAGGCGATCATGGACGCCAGGACGATGCGCGGCGTATTGCCAAACACCGTCTCCAAACCCGGCTGAATCACTGCGTTATACGGCACTTCCGGGTCGACGGGCAGGTGGATGACGACCCAGCTCATCAGCGTCATGAACGCCATCGCGCCAAAGCCCGCCCAGATGACCTTGCGGGCGCGGGCGTAGCCGTAGACCTCGGTCAGCACGTCGCCGAACACGTAGGAAACCGGGAAGAAAATGTTGCCGGCGCCGAATGGCACCTTGAAGCCGGCGATGGTCACGAACGACGCCTTGCCGGGGCCGATCATGTTGGAACACAGCAAAACCGTGACGAAACCGGCGAGGATCAGGTCGTAGTACCGGTAGTGGCGGCCGCGGACGGGGTGGCTGGGCGCTGGGTGCATCGGCAAGTCTCCGGATCGCTGGACCCGCATGGTGCCGCATGTCGGCCAGCGCGACAAACGGCCGCCCGGCAGGCGCGCGTTGCGACGGCAGTTTCCTTGGCGTAGCATGGCCGCGCGCAGCCTTGCGCAACCGTCGTCCGCGATGTCACAAGCCAAACGCCCGCGTATTTTGGTGATTGACGATGAGCCGCTCATCGGCTGCCTGATCGTTCGCGTGCTGGGCCGCGGCTACGACGTCGCGACGGTTGTGCATGGCCAGCAAGGCCTGGACGTGCTGGCGGCGGATGACAAGTTCGACCTCGTGCTGTGCGACCTGATGATGCCGGGGCTGACCGGCATGGACGTGCACGCAGCGCTGGCGCAGCGCGGTTCGCGTCAAGCGGCGACGATGATCTTCCTGACCGGCGGCGCGTTCGTTGGCCACGCCGGCGAATTCCTGGCGCGCGTGCCCAATCCGTGTCTTGAAAAGCCGTTTCTTGCCGAAGAGTTGCGCGCCGCGGTCCACAACGCACTGGCGTCGCCGTCGCGCTAGCTACTTGCCCAGCGCCGTCTCGATCGCCTGAATCGCCGCCTGCACGGCTGGATCGGTCTGCACAAGCCAGTCGATCTTTTGGCATGCGTGAATCGCCGTCGAGTGATCGCGGCCGCCAAACGCGCGGCCAATCTCCGGAAACGACGCCTGCGTGTGCTTGCGCGTCAGCCACACTGCGACCATGCGCGGCACCACGACGCCGCGGTGGCGCTTGGCGCCCTTCAAATCGGTGACGCGCAGGCCATAGTGCTGCGCCGTGACGCGCTGGATGACCTCGACCGTCAGGTGCCGCGACGGCAGCTCGATGATCGGCCCCAGCGCCGCGCGCGCCAGCGCCAGGTCGATCGGCCGCTTGCCCAGCCGCGCGTGGGCGTAGAGCTTGTGCAGCGCGCCTTCCAACTCACGGACATTGTTGCGCAAATGATCGGAAAGGTAGTAGATGACGTCCAGTGGCACGTGCTGGTTCTGCGCTTCGCCCGCGGTCTCGCCCGGCTGCTTGCCGGTGCCGGGCGTCTGCTGCGCATGCTGGGCGGCGCGCTGGCGCAGGATCGCCACGCGCAGGTCGCGATCCGGCGGCGAGATCCCGGCGGTCAAGCCGTTCTCAAAGCGCGATCGCAGGCGCTCGTGGAAGTCGTGCAGCTCGGACGGAAAGCGATCGCAGGTCAGCACGATCTGCTTGCCAGCCAGGTACAGCGCGTTGAAAGTATGGAAGAATTCTTCCTGCGTCGCCGTCTTGCCCTGCAGAAACTGCACGTCGTCCAGCAGCAGCACGTCCACGTTGCGGTAGAACGCGCGGACGTCGACGCGCACCGAGGCGTCGCGCGAGCGCATGGCGGCGATCGTGTCGTCGGCAAAAGTCTCCGCCGGCACGTAGCGCACGCGCAGGTGCGGGTGGCGCGCCGTGATCGCGTTGCCGATCGCGTGCAGCAAGTGGGTTTTGCCCAAGCCGACGCCGCCGTAGAGAAACACCGGATTGACGGTCTCGCCGGGATGCTCGGCGACGGTGCGCGCCGCTGACAGCGCGAGCTGGTTGGACTCGCCCTCGACGAAGTTGCCGAACGTGAAGCGCGGCACCAGCGAACTGCTTGTCTCCAGCGAGTTGGCGACGTCCAGCGTGTCCGCCGGCGCGGCGTTGGCAAAGCGCGGATCGGCGGCAAACAGCGGATCGGTGGCGTACGTCGCCTGCACGGCGAGGTGCGCGGCGGCAGGCGGCGGCTCCAGCTCCAGCGCCTGGCTGTCGTCGGCAACGCGCAGCTCAATCGGCGGCTGACCCAGACCATTGGCCTCGATCGCCCGGCGCAGCGGCGCAAGGTGCTGCTGGGCGATGACGTCGCGGAAGTGCTCATCGGGCACTTCCAGGATGAAGCCGTCGGGACCGGCGGCGTGGGCGATCACCTTGTCAAACCAGGCATCGACGACGGAGCGGCGGGTGATGGTGCGCAGCTGGCTCAGCGTTTGCTGCCAAATCACGCGCACTTCCA
The DNA here is from genome assembly GCA_903869075.1 of uncultured Myxococcales bacterium. Lineage (GTDB taxonomy): Bacteria > Myxococcota_A > UBA9042 > UBA9042 > UBA9042 > CAIYBN01. The sequence goes on from CAIPXZ010000676.1 coordinate 18,434, forward strand.
GCGCATCCGCCGCCACAGCGCTGCCATCGCGCAGCGGCGCGGCAGTCTCAGTCGGTTGGGGCGTCGTCGGCGGCATGGTGCTTCGGCAGGTGAGAGGGTCGTTGCGGATGCCCCGCCAATACGCCCGCCGGCCCTGGGGCGCGGTCGACGTCGGGTTGGGGGCTGACGGACGCGATAGGTATCGCGCCGCCCGCGGGCCGACAAGGGGAGAGCGCAAGATTGCCCGTCGGCGGCCGGTCATTCATCTCCAAGGTCATGACAATACAGGGTAAGTTGCATCCGGTTGACATTTCACAGAGTCAGCCGTTGACACTTCCAGCCGCAGCAAGGGAGGTAACCCCCTGATGCGCGGCACAATTGCCGGCTTGTTTGCTAACCCTATGAAAACAAAATGTTTTGCCAGAACCATTGAATATCAGCAACTTGTCGCAGAGTTGTTGCAGTGGCGTCGCCGCGCGATCGCTGACCGACCGGTCACCCGCCGCGCGGATCGATCGGCGCATCGGCCGACCGGCGGGCGGACGCGACAAGGGACTCGCATTTTCCGCAACTTGGTGTAAACTGCCGCGCCCGCTGCTTGTGCAGACGTGCGCGAAATGACGGTTCCGTGGGTGTCTCCCAGAGCGCGCACAAGCCCCATCCGCCACGGCACCCGCCGCGACAACCCCTGAACCGAGGAACGTATCGTGAAGAAAGGTCTTGGTAATCCCAGCAAAATCTCCCGCCTCCGCACCCACGGCTTTCGCGCCCGCATGGCCACCAAGAACGGCCGCGCTGTGCTCAACCGCCGCCGCGCCAAAGGTCGCCTGCGCATGACGGTCTCCACGAAGTGATCGCGTCGCCGCCGTCTGCCGCGCCGCACATTCCGGGACCGCCGGGCGTCCTGCCTGACCCCCGTGGGTTGTTGCGTCGTCGCAGTCGGCTGCAGCACAAGTCCGCGTTTGACTTGGTGTTTCAGCGCGGCCGGCGTGCCCAGGGCCGCCACTTGAGCCTGATCGCGTGCCTGCAGCGCGGCCCGGATGTCCAGCCGCGCATCGGCCTCGCAGTGGCCAAGGCCGTCGGTCACGCCCCCGCGCGCGCCCGGTTGCGGCGGCTGACGCGGGAAGCGTTTCGGGCCCTGCGGCCCGGCCTGCAGCGGCCGTTTGATCTGGTGGTCAGCGCCCGCCAGCCTTGGCCGGATGCGCAACTGCGCGATGTTGTTGAGGAATTGCTGTTCCTCAGCCAGAAACTGCGCCTGCTCGGCTGAACGGAGCCAGCTACTTTGACGACCGCGCCCTTTTCGCCACCGCTTGTCTCGCGCGTCGGTCGCTTGGACTACTGGCTGGCGTTGCCGTTGCTCGCGCTGATTCGCCTGTACCAGCGCACGTTGTCGCGGATCCTGCCGCCGGCGTGCCGCTTTACGCCCAGCTGTTCGCACTACGCCGCCACGGCGCTGCAGCAGCACAGCCTGCCGCGCGCGCTGGGTTTGACAACGTGGCGCCTGATGCGCTGCCAGCCGTTCTGCCGCGGCGGCCACGATCCGGTGCCGCCGGGTGCTTGGCACGGCCGCTGGCCGGTTACGCCACGCCACGATCTCTCCACCAGTTCGCCCAGTGAGACCTCCCAATGACGGCCATTCGAACCAGTTTCCTGATGCTCTGTGCAGTGTTGGCGATCCTGCCGGCAAAATCGGCGCTTGCCGATCTGCCCGCCGCCGTCACGCCGACCGCCGCCGCAGTGACCAAGCCTGCCGGTCCGTGCCGGCCGGGTACGCCGGGCGCGACGCTGAACAGCGGCGATGCGCTGTGGACCGTGTCGCCGTGCTCCGGCGCGCTGCAGGCGGTGCACCTGTCCAGCCCGCAGTTCCACATCCGCGCGCGCGGTGAGCCCGCGGGCCTGCCGGCGTGGGCCAAGTCCAAGTATTCGGAAGGTCAGCTGGATTTGGTGCCGACGTGGGACGCGCCCTGGGACCCGTTCCAGGACACGATTGTGCAGGCGCTCGTCGCCGGCCAGACGTCCGTGAAGATCCAGCGGCGCGAAGGCGGCGCGACGACGACGCAGACGGTGCCGAGCCTGCAGGCGCTGCAAAAAGCCGAGCCGCAGTGGACCGTGCTGCGCGCGGACGCGGCGCAAGTCACGATGATCTGGCCGGATCCGCGGCAGATCCAGGCGCCGCTGTACTTGGTCAAGACCTGGAAGCCGGCGGGCAAGACCGCCGCGGGCGTCGCGCAGCCGCTGTCCCTGGACGTGGAGCTGGCGGTGTGGAACGTCAGCGGCCAGGCCGTGCAGCTGACGCTGCAGCAGCAGGTGAGCAGCTTCCAGGACCCGAACGCCGGCTCGGGCGGCATGTTGGCGATGTTCTCGGCGCCGCCGGACAACAAAGGCGCGGGCTTTTGGCAGGCCGGCGCGCTCGTGCACCAGGACCTCGCCGGGCTGTCCAAGGCGGATCTGGCGGATCGCCAGCGCACCGGCAAACCCGAGTGGTTTGGCGTGGATTCCCGCTACTTTTTGCTGGCGGCGATCCCGCTGGACGGCTACGACGCCAAGTCGACAGTGACGCTGGTGCCGCGCGGCACCGGCGGCGTGCAGGCGCAGCTCGTGACCAGCGCGACGACAATCCCCGCGGCGACGTGCATGCCCAGCTGGTACCAGGTGAACTGGGGCGGCGTGGCGTGCGGCAATGACAACGGCGCGGGTAAGAGCTGGAAATACTTGACCTATGCCGGTCCCAAGCAGCTGGACATGCTCAAGGAAATGGACCATGAGCTTGTGGGCAGCGTCGACTTTGGCTGGTTCACCGTCATCGCCAAGCCGATGCTGCTTGTGCTGCGCTGGGCCCACGACATCACCGGGCTGTGGCCGCTGGCGATCCTGATCCTGACGCTGCTGGTCAAGGTGTTGCTGTGGCCGGTGACGTCCAAGTCGATGAAATCGATGAAGAAAATGCAGCAGCTCAAGCCGGAACTGGACAAGGTCCGCGCCGAGCTGGAAGCGCGCGCCAAGAAGCTGGGTCAGGACAAGCCGGACCCGCAGGAGCTGAACCGCGCGACTTTTGATCTGTACAAAAAGCACGACGTCAACCCGCTGGGTGGCTGCTTGCCGATGCTGCTGCAGATGCCGGTGTACATCGCGCTGTACCGAACCATCAATAGTTCCGTGGAGTTGTTCAACCAGCCGCTGTTTGGCTGGGTGACCGATCTGACGGCCAAGGACCCGTACTACGTGCTGCCGCTGGTGCTGGGCGGCGTGATGTTTGCCCAGCAAAAGCTGACGCCGCAGGCCGGCGGTGACCCGGCGCAGCAGAAGATGATGCTGTATTTCATGCCGATTTTGTTCACGGCCATGATGCTGCAGCTGCCGTCCGGCCTGACCCTGTACATTTTGGCCAACACCGTGTTGAGTGTGCTGCAGACGGTGTACGTCAACCGCTCTGCCAAAGCCGCCTGAGCAAAGAGGAAATCATGTCTGAGCAGGAACTGACTGCGACCGAAGCGACCGCTGGTGCCGACGACGATGCCTCCGAGGAGAGCAGCGCGCCCAAGCAGCACGTGTCGCTGGCTGAGAAAGTGGCGATCGCCGAAGTGACCGCGCGGCGGCTTTTTGAGCTGCTGGGCGCCAAGATCCCGGGCGTGGAGTGCCGCGCTGACGAGGATCAGGTCATCGTGCAGCTCTCCGACCTCGACGCCGCGCTGCAGCCGCAGGGCGACACGCGGGTGCTGGAGTCGATGCAGTTCATCTTGAACAAGGCGATCAACCGCAACTCGCTGGACCGCACGCGGCTGTCGCTGGACACCGACGGCTTTCGCCGCCGCCGCCCGGAAGGCCTGGACAAGGTCGCGCAGGCGCTGGCGGACAAGAGCAAGCTGCTGGGCAAGTCGCTGGCGATCGGCCCGCTGGGCCAGGGCGACCTGCGCTTTCTGACGGCGCAGCTGTCGCGCACGCCGGGCATGACGCTCGTGCACCACGGCGCGCCGGAGCGGCGGCGGCTGATTCTGGCGCCCAAGGCGCTGGTGATGGATGCGCCGCGCCAGCACGAGGCGAACGGCGACGACGCGCCCGGTCAGGGCGGCGGGCATCGGCGGCGGCGGCGGCGGCGCTAGCCGCGGCGGCGGTTACTTCTTGAGGTCGCCGAGGTAGGTCGACAGGTCATTGACCAAGCCGCTCATGGACTTACCAAACTTCTGGTCGTCCTCGCCCCACTGCACAATCGCCTGCTCGCGCTCGTCTTCCTTGGCGGACTTGAGGCGATCGACGAGCTTCGCGGTGCTCTCGGCATACCGGCTCAGCGTCTGCTGCAGGCCCTGGTGGATGTCGCCCAGCTTGCCGTTCGGCACTTTTTCTTCGTTCGCCGCCTTGCTCAGCTCTTCCACCCGCGGCAGCAGCGCGTCGCGAAACAGCGGCAGCATCTGCTCGGGATCGTTGACCTGGTACAGGTCCTCGCGGGCCTTGTTCATGCCCGTCAGCGCCGGCTTGGCCTTCTCGAGGAACAGCTTATACTGCCGCACGTCGTCGAATTCGTGGCTGCCGCACGCCGCCAGGCTCAGCAGGCTGAGCGTGAACAGCGCCAGCAAGATGCGGCGAGCGAACGTAAAGTGCGTAGACCGACCGGTCCAAAAGGTGCGATTGTGCATGTTGTCATCCGCGCGGACTTGCGTTGGCGCCCGCCCATGGTCCAAGTTACCTTAGCCCAGCGCTGCTTCCGTGTCGAGCGAGCGCACCTGTCCCCTGTGCGCTTTTTGCGCGCCCCACCTGCTGAACCGTTCCAGGAGTCTGACGATGGCCGTCCCGCCCATTTCGCCCTTTGGCATTCATCACATGGCGATCCAGTGCTTTGACCTGCCGGCCATGGCGCGGTTTTATGAAAAAGTCCTGCGGCTGCACGTGGAAAGGCGCTGGCCGGCGGAGGACGGCAGCGATCGCTCGGTGTGGCTGCGATCGGGCAATTCCGTCATCGCGCTGGAGCGTTGCGCGCTGACGCCCGCGCCGGACGAGTGGCAGTCCGACGAGCCCGGGCTGCACCTGCTGGCGCTGGAGATCGCCTGGCAAAACCGCGATACGTGGCTGAAATGGCTGGCGCATCAGGAAGTTGCCGTGGTGTTCGAGTCGGCCTGGACGATCTACGTCCATGACCCGGAGGGCAACCGCGTTGGCCTGTCGCATTTCCCGTTCACGGCGGATGGCCAGCGCACCGCGTAGCGAAGAAGTCGTCGATTGCTTGCCGTTTTCGGTAACGCGCCCCTATGATACCCTGCCCGAGCCACTGACTGGCACGGTACCAGTTGCCCCCGGAGGACCTGTCGCATGACAGATCGGCGGATCGCCCAACGTTTCAGCGTGCATGCCACTCTCGAAGAGGGCAAGCTTGGAACCCTGTTTTGGACGCAAGATGAGGAGCGGGGCGCGCCAGCGTTGCTGTTGCTGCTCGCTGCGGCCACGCGTTCGGACGACGCGACGTTGGCGGCCATTGTCGCCGACCAGCAGCCCGGCCCGCACGTTTTGGCGACCTACGCCCATGGCCGGTGCGACGAGGGCGCCTGGCTGGCGACCGATGCCAGCGGCACGATCGCCGAAGCCTCGACCCTGGAAGCGGTGCTCAAGCGCCGCGATCGCCTGGAGCTGAGCCACATCCTGCGGCTGGCCGTGGCGCTGTCACGCGCGGTGGACGCCCTGGGCACCGCCGCCAAGCAGCACCTGGACATCCATCCCAACCGCGTGTGGCTGGCCTCGGGCGCGTTGGCGACCGGTGCGCCGCAGCTGTTTGGCATCGGTTGGTGGCGGCTGCTGCCGGCGTACCAGAGCGGCGCCCCGGCGGAAGCGTTCTATGGCAACCCGGAATACCTCGCGGCGGAGCTGTGCAAGGGCCTGCCGGCGACGGCGACGGCCGACGTGTACGGCGCGGCGACGACGCTGTGGGCGGTCGCGGCCGGCAAGCCGCCGTTCCCGTCGAACCAGCCGCTGATGGCGCTGAAGCGTCAGGCGGTGGAGAAGCCGCTGCGGCTGGATCTGGTCAAGCCGGCGCTGGCTGGCGTCAAAGACCTGCAAGCGATCGTCGCCGACGCGTTGGACAAGGAGCCGACCAAGCGGCCCGCACCGGCGGCATGGCGTACGGCCGTGGAAGGTTTGGCGGCGCAAAAAGCGGCCGATGTCCTGCAGCAAACCGCGCCTGCGCCGGCGGTCGCATCCGTACCCGCACCCGCACCCGCACCCGCACCAGCGGCGCTTGACGATGCCGCCGATTCGCACGCCACGCTGCAGTTCTCTGGCCCCGCCGTTGCCGCCGCGCTGGCCGCCGCTGCCCAACCGGCTGAGCCGACGCCGGCCGCCGCGCCGATGGATGACGCCACGGCCTTGGCCTCGCTGCCCGACGCGCCCGCCGACGGCGATGAGGACGACGAAGGCGCCGAAGGCACTGGGTCGCGCCAAGGCCGCCGCCGCGAACGCCGTGAACGCCAGACTGTGGCCGGCATTGGCATTGCTGCAGCATTGGCTGAGGCCAACCTCGCTGATCAAAAGCCTGGCGGCGCCGGTCTCGCCGGCCTGACGCCGCGCACCACCCCGACGCTGGAAGGTCTGACGCGCACGCCTGCCGCCGCGTCAGGCAGTGCGCCGTCGCGTCCGGCGCTGAGCCCGCTGTCGCCGGTGGCGCCCGCTGCTGGTCGCGGCGATTCGGCGCCGCCCAAGCGCCCGGAGTCGTCCGGTGGCCCGCGTGTCATCGTCAATCAGCCGGCCAAGCCGGCGTCCGGGGCCGCTGTGGCGCGCACCGGCCGTTCGCTGACCGCGGAGATCGCCGAGGGCGCGTTCTTTGAGGAAGATCCGTCGGCAAGTGGCGCCGCGGTCGATCTGGGTGACCAGTCGCCGCCGACGCCGCCCAAGGAGTCGCTGAATCGCAAGGCGCTGCTGGCGATCCTCGGTTTTGCCGTGCTGATGCTGGGCGTCTCGACCTGGATGTCGCAGCGCCCCTCGGCGCCGGAGACGCCGCCGGCTGAGCCCGCACCCGCTGCTGAGGAGCCCGCCGTCGAGGCCGCTGCCGATGCGACGACTGCCGCTGCGCCCGCGCCAGCTGCCGTGACGCCGGTTGCCGCGCCGATCGCACCGACGCCGGCCGCTGCGCCACCTGTGGTTGTCCCTGCGGCTGTTGCGCCCGACGCCGGGGCGACCGTCGCTGCGGCGCCTGTGCCTGCGGTGGCTGCGGCCGCCGTGGATGCCGGTGCGACCGCTGCTGCCGACGTCAAGGTTGCCGTGGCGCCGCCGCTGTCGCCCGCCGAGGCGGCGCGCCAGACCGAAGTTGTGCGCTTGGTGGCGGAGGGCAACTCCGCGTTGGCGACCAAGGATCCGGTGACGGCGCTGGCCAAGGCGCAAGACGCGCTGAAGCTCAATCCGGGGCATGCGCCGGCGCAGCTGCTCAAGGAGCAGGCGCAGCGCGGCGTGGAAGCGGCGATCGTCGAAGCCAAGGCCGCGGAGGCCAAAGCGGTCGAGGCGAAGGCCGCCGAAGCCAAGGCTGCGCAGCCGGTGCGTCTGGATGCCGTCGCCAGCCGCGAGGGCAAGCCGGCCAACAAGCGCGAGGCGCAAAAGGCCGCGGCCAAGCGCGCCCAGGCGCAAAAGGCTGAACGTGCGGCTGCCGCCAAGGAAGCTGCGGCGGCCAAGTCCAAGGCAGCGCGGGAGCGTGCTGCCGCCAAGAAGGCCGAAAAAGAGGCTGCGGCCAAGAAGGCCGAGAAAGAAGTGGCCAAAAAAGTCGCGCCGGAGCCGCCGCCGCGGCCGGCCCGTCCCGAGGCGCGGCCGGTGGAAAAGCCGGCAGAAGAGAGCGGCTCGGCGACGCAGGAAGCCAGCAAGTTCGCGGCGTTGGCGCAAAAAGCCAGCAAGGCCAAGCTCAAGGTGCTGTACCTGCAGAAGGCCGTCAAGATGGATCCGGGCAATGCGGGCTATAAGGCCCAGCTCAAGGCCGCGGAAGAACAGCTGAAGACGGAAGGGCCGTAAGGCTGGCGGCGCCAACGGCCGCGCTGCGCGCACTTGCATCCGCTGCCGGCGATGTTCACCATGAAGGCCGCTACCGCCGTGACAAGGATGTCAGGTGGCGCAACGGGCAACCGCCTCGCCGGACGGGTCTGGATGGCTGATCGAGCGCGTCGCACGCAGGGAAAAACGCTGAAAAATCAGCAGACTACCCGTTGTGTACACGATCAGGTGGCGGACGCTGGCACGCTTCATGCACCCACTGACGATGGCCCAGCGTCGCGGTTGACGCGGCGCGCCTGGTGGTTGAACGTGTGGTCCGCCTGCATGCTGACAAGTTGTGTCGTCTTGCCGCCGACAGCGGATGCCCCGGTCGCGGTGCCGCCCATGCTGCGCGTGACGAGCGTCAACCCGGATGAGCTGATCCCGGTGACGATCAACGACCCGAAAAATGGCCATGAATTCAAGATTGAAGGCGTGGCGACGCAGAACGTCGACAACGCTGGCTTGCACTACTACTGGTATTTTGACTGGGACGGCAGCAGCACGGTGCTCGATATCTCCGCGATTTGTCAGAGCAAGCCGACGTGCACGATCGCGCTGTGCGATCGCCCGAACAATACCAAGGAGGCGCATACCCTGTTGGCGGTTGTCAGCTCGGCGGCGCTGCTGGACGGCGCAGTGAAGCCCATGGAATTTCCGACGAGCACGGTTGCCGACACGGTGCAGTGGAATATCGACAACAAGGGCAGCTGCGTCAGCGTTCCCTGAGCGCGACAAAACTGGATCGCCCGGCGGCGATCCGTAGGCTGCCGGCGGGCAGCAGTGAGGCGAGGCGTGGTGGTGAACGGGATGCAGCGGCAATGGCAGTGGACGAGCGTGCTGGCGTGCGCGCTCGGGCTTGCCGTTGCTGGCTGCGCGGCTCCGGATGCGCCAGCGGGCGAATGCACCGTGGACAAGGACTGCGTTGCTGGGCTGAAGTGTTACGAGGCGCGGTTCTGCGTCGCCGCGAGCGTCGCCGACACACCGGTCGTCGTGCGCGTATCACCGCCTGCTGACAGCGGTTTTGTGGTCGAGCAGTTCAAGCTCACCTTGACCGGCGCGACGCAAAACGAGGCGCGCAAGCTGGTGCTGACCGAACCGGCGGTGATCCGCGGTACGATTACGCAGAAGGCCAACCAGCTGGCGGCTTCGATCCCCGGCACGCTGCTGGCCACCGCGCCGGGCGACGTCGCCGGCCGCGAGCTGACTTTTCAGGCGACCTCCTACATCGGCCTCAAGCAGTTTCCGGGCAGCCAGAGTGAGCAGGGCTACGAGCTACGCGTGCAGAAGGGCCAGAGCTACGCGCTTGCATTTTGGCCGCAATCTGAAGAGATTCCTCCGCATTATTCAACACTTACGGCGGGTGACTCGATCGACCAGTGGAACCTGGTGCTGCCGGCGGCGTCCGAGCTGCGCACGCTGAGCGGCCGGATCTACGCCGGCGACAACCAGCCGATCGTCGGCCTGCGGGTGTGGCTGCGCGATGCCGCCGGTCAGGCGTGGTCGACAAGCGGCAAGACCGACGCCAACGGCCAGTACGCCTTCAAGGTCGACCCGACGGCGCCGCCCGCGCGGCTGGTTTTTGGCCCGGATTCAAGCGCTTCCGCCTACCAGATCGCCGTCCTGCCGTCGGGCGAAGTCGCGCTGCCGCTGCAGGTCACCGCGGTGGCCGACGTCTTGCCGGCGATCCACCTCGCGGCGCTGCCGACGATGACGACGAGCGTGCTGCACGTGACCGGTCCCGATGGCCAGCCGGTGATGGGCGCAGCCGTTCGCCTGAGCATCAAGCTGGCGGATCTGCCGGACGACGTGACGCTGGCTGGGCTGGGGCTGGAGTGGAACGCGCTGACCGACGCCAGTGGCGCCGTGCGGCTGCAAGTACCGACGATGCCTGGGGATCTGACCGTGACGCCGCCGCCCAAGGCCGTGGCGGCGCGGCTGCAGCAGCTGGCGACGACGCTGGCGCCCGGCGACGTGCAGATCGCGCTGGTGTCGCGCATCCACGTGACTGGCAATGTCATGGATTTTGCGTCGCACACCGTGCCTGGCGCGACAGTGACGCTGCGCGAGGTCGAGGCCGACGGCGAGGCGCCCGACACCGACGGCGACGAGGCGACGTTTGCGGCAACTCCGGATGCGGACGGCAATTTTGCGGTCTGGGCCGACGCCGGCAAGTACGCTGTGTGGGTGGAGCCGCCGTTGGGCACTTCACTGGCGCGGGTGCTGGCGCGCATCGACGACGTGACCTCGGACACGGCCGCCAACCCGTGGCACCTTGTGCTGCCGCCGCCGATGGTGCTGGCGGGCGAGGTGCTGACCCAAGCCGGCGTGGCGCTGCTGGGCGTGCAGATCGATGTGCTGGCGGTGAAAGTCCAGACGCCGCAAGGCAGTAGCGGCAACACCGGCGGCGATGGCCAGCTGGGCACCAACCCGTCGGGGACCGTTGTGCTGGACAGCCACCTGCTTGGCTCGACGCAGTCGACCGCGGATGGCCGGTTTGAGGTGCTGCTGGCGCCCGGTCAAGTGGCGCCCGAATAGCCCTTGCCGCCGCCAAGCCTGCGTCCTTTCGTGGACATTGCCGCACCGCCGTTGACGGTTGGGCGGCGCCATGCCAGAAAGCCGCCCGCGCGCCGTCGTTACCGCGCCGTTACCCGAGGTTGTCATGCACAAAGTCGTCATCATCGGCGGAGGCCCCGCGGGGCTCACCGCCGCGATCTACACCGCCCGCGCCGATCTGAAACCCATCGTTTTTGAGGGCGGATTCCTGCCGTCCGGCGAGCTGATGATGGCCGGCGGCCAGCTGATGATCACCACCGAGGTCGAGAACTTCCCCGGCTTTCCCGAAGGCGTGACCGGCCCGGAGCTCGTCGAGCGCTGCCGCACCCAGGCGCAGAAATTCGGCTCCGAGCACCGCGATGAAGTGATCCAGGAGGTCGACTTCTCCGGCTTTCCGCTGCGTTTGCGCACGGATTCCGGGTGGTTGGAGACCGCCACCGTCATCATCGCCACCGGCGCCAACGCCCGCTGGTTGGGCATCCCCAGCGAGCAGACCTACCTGAACCGCGGCGTTTCCGCTTGCGCAACCTGCGACGGCGCGTTCTTCCGCGACAAAAACGTGCTTGTCATCGGCGGCGGCGACACGGCGATGGAAGAGGCGAATTTCCTGACGCGCTACTGCCCGTCGGTGACCATCGTGCACCGCCGCGACAGCTTCCGCGCCAGCCGCATCATGGCCGAGCGCGCGCTGAAAAACCCGAAGATCAAAGTGGAATGGAACGCCGGCATCGACGAAATCTTCGGCGACGGCAAGTTCGTCACCGGCGTGCGGCTGAAGTCCACCGTCGACGGCTCGACGCGCGAATTGCCCTGCCAGGGCGTGTTCGTCGCCATCGGCCACCAGCCCAACACGAGCGTCTTTCAGGGGCACATCGACCTGTATGACACAGGTTACGTCAAGTTGCATGGCCTGACCCAGACAAGCGTGCCGGGCGTTTTTGCCGCCGGCGACGTGGCGGACCAGCGCTACCGCCAGGCGATCTCGGCGGCGGGCATGGGCTGCATGGCAGCGCTGGACGCGGAAAAGCTGATTGAGGAATACGTCAGCGAGGGCAAGCTCGGCCATTGAGCGGACGGCGCCGTGACACCGCTGTCGCAGCCGTGATCGGCGTGTCAGGTCAGAGGTCGACGAGCTCGACCGCCGCTTTGCCAACCGGGAAGAACAGGCCGCCGACGCGGTGGAAGCGCTCGACGGCGTCGGTGGCGAGCAGATCGATGTGGCCGTCGCCCGCCTGCGCCGGCCCGAGCATGCGCGCCAGCTCCTGGGCGATCGGCTCGGCGGAGTCGACGAGCGCCACGTCGCGGTCCAGCAGCCGACCCAGCACGCGCTTGAGCATCGGCTTGAACACCGGATAGTGCGTGCAACCCAGCACCAGCGTGTCGATTTTGCGCGCACCGGCATCGGCCAGCCACGGCGCCAAATACGCCAGCAGCGTCGCCTCCGTCGCCGGGTGGTCAAACCAGCCCTCCTCGGCGAGGCTGACGAGCAGCGGCGTCGCCAGCGAATAGACCCGCGCGTTGCCGTCCAGCGCGGCGCTCGCCGCCGGGTACGCGCCCGAGGCGACAGTCCGCTCCGTGCCGATGATGCCGATGTGCCCCGAGCGGCTGGCACGCACCGCCGCTTCGGCGCCGGGGTCGATCACGCCCAGCACCGGGAACGGATAGGCGTCGCGCAGCGCCGGAATCGCGCACGATGACGCGGTGTTGCACGCCACCACAAGCGCATCCACCGGCACTTCCACAAGCTTTTTGGACGCCTGCAGCGCGTAGCGCTCGACCGTCGACGCGCTCTTGGTGCCGTACGGCAGCCGCGCGGTATCGCCCAAAAACCGCAGATCGACCCATGGCAGCGCCGCGTGCACCGCGCCGAGCACCGTCAAGCCGCCTACGCCTGAGTCAAAAACCGCAATCCGTCGCCGCTGGGGAGCCGTCGTCATGGCCGGCAGTTTCGGCGGCGGGCGATCGACGGTCAAGTTCCCCGCCAGCGCGCTCGACAACCCGCGCCGTGCGTGCTTACTTGAGCGCCGCCGCGGCGGACGGCGCTGGAGGGTGGCATGGCGCAGCACGACGACGATTTCCTGGACGACGACGCGCTGGACGACGGCGACGATTTTGACCTGGCCGCCGGCTGGGGCGATGACGACGACGAGGACGATGCGGACGCGGAGTCGGGCGAGCTGGCGGAAGTCCGCCATGCAGAAGAGGATTTGGAGCCGTGGCTGCCGCAAGCCGGCGATGCGCCTGACCCGTTCGCCGATCAGCCCGAAGCGCGGCAGCGCGCGCTGGCGCCGTTGCTGGATCGCGGCGGGCGGCACCTGACGTGGTCGTCGCTGCGGTTTTTGCGCGGCACCGGCGACGAAAAGCTGGACCTGATCTTGTCCCTGCCGGACCCGGCGCGCGCCGTGCAGGCGATGGCGCCGGAAGAATTTGTCTTGCTCATCAAGGAGATCGGCCTGACCGACGCCGGCGATCTGCTGGCTTTGGCCTCGCCGCGGCAGCTGCAGGCGACGCTGGACCTCGACGCGTGGCAGTCGGGCGAGCTGGACACCAAGGCCGTCTCGGAGTGGCTGTTGACCGCCGAGGACGCGGGCAAGGACGTCGTCGATCGCTTCACAGCGGCGCAGGACGACGGCCTGCTGAGCTTCTATCTAGGCCAGTCGTTGAAGGTCGTGATCGTCACCGAGGACGACATGGAGGGCGACATCCCGGACGACGCCGAGGTGTTCAACTCGCCGGATCAGGCGTTCCAGCTGATCGGCAATGGCGACGATCCGAACCTGACGGCGGTGCGGCAAGTGCTGGCGTCAGTCTGGCGGCAGTCAGCGGCGCGCGGCCGGGCGCTGCTGCTGGCGACGCGCTGGGAGCTGCCGGCGCAGCTGGAAGAGGACGTGCTGCAGCTGCGCAACGCGCGGCTGGAAGAGCTGGGTTTCCTGGATCGCGACGAGGCGCTGCAGCTGTACGGCTACCGCGACGCCCATGCCTGGAAGCGGGAGCTGCACGCGCGCTACCGCGGCACGGCGACGGCGGAGCCCGAGACGCTGCAGCCTTACCTGCCGGCCGACGTGCCGGTGCGGCTGGGTCTGGCGCTGCGGGACGTGCGCGATGGCGGCTTTCTCGGCCGGGTGATGGCGCACGTGCCCGAGGAAGTCGTGACGCGGCTGCGGCTGGGCCTTGTGCGGCTGGGCTACGCGGTGCAGTCGGCGCGCGCTGAGCGGCCCTCGGCGGTAGATGAGCTGAGCCGCTGGAGCCGCCACGCGCTGCTGACGGCGTCCATGGGCCTCGAATTCCTCGGCGACGGCGACGTGACCTACGCCGGGCTGCTGCTGACCGTTGTGCCGCTCAAGGAGTTGTTCACCGCCGGCCACAGCTTGGTGCTCGTCGAGGCGCAGCGCGCGCGGACCTTGCGCCACCAGCTGGGCGGCGCGGCGGGTCTGGAGCGGGTCGAGCCGGCGGACCTGCAGCTGCTGCGCGGCCTGACGCTGCCGTTCCCGCAGTACGGCCACGACGGCCAGAGCGAGCCGGTGGCGGCGCTGGACGAGCTGGCGACGATCCGCCAGCGGCTGGCGGGCGTGGCGGCGGTGGTGCTGATGGCGCAGACGCTGTCCGGCGGCGACCTGAAGGCGACGGCGCCGTTGCCGCTGCGGGCGCTTGTCGGCACGGCGATCGCTTGGCAGCTTGTGAGCGGAACGCCGCAGCTGGCGCCGCTGGACCGCTTGAATTTCCAGGCCTTTTTGCAGCGCGGCTTTGACGGCCCGCCCGGTGCGCGCACGGTGCGCCGTGACCTGCGGCAGGCGCTGATCCGCGCGCTGCTGACGCGGCCGGACGTGGCCGACGACGACGTGACGGCGCTGACGGCGTTCCTGGAGACGACGCTGGACCGCCTGGGCGAGGAGCTGGGCGGCCTGGATCCGCAGAGCGCGGTCGACTTGCGCTACGTTGGCGAGGGCCTGCGGGTGGTCAAAGTAGACCAATAACTCGACAGCCGGGCGGTCCGCGGCACACTTTGGCCATGGACGCAGATATCCAGGCCTTCTTGCGCTACATCCAGACCGAACGCCGCCTCTCGGCGCACTCCTTGCGCGCCTATACCCTTGATTTGGAACACTATTATGACTGGTGCACCGTCGCCGATACGTCCACGCGCATGGCGACGCGCGAGCACGTGCGCGAGTACGTGATGGACCTGCACGACAAGCTGGCGCCAGCGTCGGTGGCGCGGCGGCTGTCAGCGCTGAAGAGCTTTTACAAATTCCTGATTCGCTGCAACCGCTTGGACGCGAGCCCGGCCGATGGCCTGCGCGGTCCCAAGCAGCCCAAGCTGCTGCCGCAGATGCTGAGCGTCGATGAGATGATCGCGCTGCTGTCGCCGCCGCTGACCGGCGAGGAGGGCGATCCGCTGCTGCAGCTGCGCGATCTGGCGATCCTCGAGATGCTCTACGGCGCCGGGCTGCGCGTGTCGGAGCTGACCGGGCTGGACGTCGTCCACGTGCAACTGGGCGAGCGGCTCGTGCGCGTGCGCGGCAAGGGCAAAAAGACCCGCATCGTGCCGTTTGGCAGCAAGGCGGTGGCGGCGATGCAGCGCTATTTGCCGGCGCGGCAGACGCTGCTGGACCGCTGCCCGCTGGGGCTGCGCGCGGACGCCGAGAAGGCGCTGTTCCTGAACTGGCGCGGCAGCCGGCTGACGGCGCGCAGCGTGGCGCGGATGCTGGAAAAACGCTGTCTGCAAGCTGGGTTGCACAAGACGACGCACCCCCACGCGCTGCGCCACTCGTTCGCCACGCACCTGCTGGATGCTGGCGGCGATATCCGTGAAATCCAAGAGCTTTTGGGCCATGCGCGGCTGTCGACGACCCAGCGCTACACCCACGCGTCGATGGGCCAGCTCATGCGCACGTACGACCGCGCGCACCCGCGGGCGGTGGCGGAGGCAAAGCCATGAAGCGGCTGGTATTCGGCGCGCTGTGCCTGTGCGTCGCATGGCCGGCGTGGGCGGCGCCGGAAGTTCCTGAAATCGATGGCGGTTTTGATATCGGTCTCGGCGTGCTGGACAGCGACTTCTACGTCGCCGCGGACGCCTACGCCGCCTACCGTTCGCCGCAGCTCGACCTCGTCGGCCAGGTGCCGCTGCGGCTGATGCTGACCGGCGACGACGGCGTGCGGATCCGCCGCCAGGACTGGGACGAAGCCTCCGATTTTACTCGGCTTTTGCGCCAGCTTGACTGGCGGCCGAGCGACGCGTTCCGCCTGCGCTTGGGCGAACCGACTGGCGTGACGCTGGGCCACGGCGCGATTGTCGACCACTTTTACAACGCCACCGACCTCGACCACTACAAGACCTCGCTGGCGGTGCGCTGGCAAAACCTGCGCTACGGCGCCGAGTTTTTCAGCGATGACGTTGTGCACTGGGAGATCCTGGCGGCGCGTGCTTTCTACCGGCCGCTGGGCGAAACGCAGTCCTGGGTCCGCGATCTGCAAGTGGCGCTGACCGTGGCGGTCGATCGCGCGGCGCCGACCGGCACGATGATGGGCGTGGACGGCACGAACATGCCGATTGCGCTGCGGGCGCCGGTGTGGCTGTACGGCGTGGACGCGGACATCCCGCTGTGGCGCGGCGGGCGGCGGCAGCTGCTGCTGTACACGGACGTCGTCGGCCTGTCGCATTCGCCGCAGTTCGCTGACGCGCCGGCGCAAAATACCGGCGGCTGGCACTTGGGCCTGACGCTGGAGTTGCCGGCGATCGCCGCCAAGACCGACCTGACCGTGCGGCTGGAAGGCGTGTACATGGGCCACGGCTATCTGCCCGGCTATTTTGATAACCTCTATGAAGTCGAGCGCTTCCAGGCACAGGCGGCGCAAAACCCGATGCAGCTGACCAAGCTTGGGTGGGCGGCACAAAACACCGGATCGCTGGGTGTGCGGGCGCGGTTTGATCTGGTCAGCGACGCGGCGTGGCGGCTGACGGCGCTGCTGGCGTGGCTGGGTCAGGATGGCGTGAGCACGCAGCTGTGGCTGGCGACGCCGGAGGTGAATGGGCTGTCGATCCACGCGCACTGGGGCCAGCAGCACCTGCAGGCGGCGGCGGACATGGGCGTGATCGCACGGACCTCGGCGTTGGCGGAGGTGCGCTACCGGATCGGCGCGGCGTTGTCCGCGGTGCTGCAGGCGGGCACGCGCTGGCAGGCGCTGGACGACGGTTACGCCGCGCGGCGCGAGCTCTACGGTGCGGCGCGGTTGGAGTGGAAGCTGTGAATCAGGCTGCGGTTCAGCGCGTTGGAAGAGCGGCTGCGGCGGTGTTTGACGCAGTGCGTTAGAACAGGCACCCTCCGGATTTGGGTTGTGGACTTGATCGTCCGCGGCCGATCGCGGATGCTTCTGCGCCCAGCGAAGTGCAACACGGGGCGAATACTGGTTTCGGAGGTCTGGATATGGCGGTTCTTGAGCGACTGGCAAAGCGCGTTCTCCCTGTATTGGCCGTGACGGCGTGCGTCTTTGGCGCGGCGTCCGCGTGGGCGGCGGAGCGGGCGGAGGCGCTGCTGTACGTGCTGACCCAGGTGGATCTCGGCGGCGTGACTGTGCCGATGATCGTGCCGGAGCCGCAAAAGCAGCTGACGGACTCGGGCATGGCCAACCGGCCGCAGAAGGCCTTCGAGATGCTGCGGGCGCGCTCGCCCAAGGCCTATGGCGCGACGAGTTTGCGCATCAATTCAGCGACTTCGGCGACGATCGTGCTGGACAAAGTGGCGGACGCGGACCAGGTGCTGGCGGAGGCGTTCTGGACGCTGGGCGCGCAGGGCTACTCGGACCTGACGGCGCCGCCGGATGTGCAGGGCCCGGTCACGGCCGACAAGCTGAGCTACGGCGCGGCGACGCCGGTGATTTACCCATGGGATTTGCTGCGGTTTCACGAGTCGACGGCCTCGGCGCAGTTTGCCCTGGCGCTGATCGGCGGCCAGGCGATGCCGGCGTCCGAGGCGCTCAAGCGGCTGCAGCGCGGTGACGTGGCGGCGCGCAAGGATCTGCAGGCGGCGGTCGAGGGCGCGGCGATGCGGCCCAAGCTCGCGATTTTGGAAGCGATTGCCGACGGCGCGACGCGCACGGCGTTCAAGCTGAAGGCCGAAGACGCGCTGGCGGCGCTCAAGGATCGTTCGGTGCAGGTGCGCGGCGCGGCGCTGGACGCGGTAATCGCCGCGGGCTTTACCGGCCAAAAGACCGTCGTGACGGCGCTCGAGGCGCTCGTCGAGAACGACACCGACGTGGAGCTGAAGCTGCGCGCGGTCAAGGCGCTCTCCAAGAACGGCACGACCAAGTACGCGGATTTGTTGGAGTCGGAGAAGCTCAAGACCGGCACGGCGCAGGAAGCGCTGGACGCCGTGCACAAGCTGTCCAAGTCGACGCAGATCAAGATCGCCGCGCCGGCGCTGGTTGGCGCGCTGTCGCACTCGGACGGCGTTGTGCGCGATGCGGCGTTCGCCGGGCTCGTCGAGCTCAAGCAATTCGACTTGCTGTACGGGGCGTTGGACGGCGATCAGCTGTCGGCGAAGATGCGCGAGCAGATCGCCAAGGCGCTGGTTGAGAACGGCTCACCGGCGGCGCAGGACGCGTCGCTGGTTTACCTCATCACCAAGGGCAGCGCGGACGGCGCGATCCTCGCGGCGGAGACTTACGGCAAGCGCGGCGCCAAGACCGCGTCGCCGCAGCTGATTGACGCGCTCAAGCACGATTCGGCGGAAGTGCGCGGCGCGGCGGCGGGCGCCCTGGCGCTGCTCAAGGACGAGCGGGCGATCGTGCCGCTGGCGGACGCGGCAGCGGCCCGCGCCCGCGACAAGGAAGTGATGATGAAGGCGGCGGTCGAGATCCTCGGCAGCTTGCGGCTGGATCAGGTCAAGCAGCTTGTTTCCAGCAAAAACACCGATGTGCGGCAAATGGCGATCCGCGCGCTGGCGGAATTTGCCAAGGGCAGCCGGCCGAAGCCGGACGTCGTGGCGCTGCTGCAGGAAGCGCGCAAGGACACGGACGCGAACATCAAGCGCTCGGCGGTGTACGCGCTGGCGCGGCTGCAGGACGACGGCATCGCGCGCGATTTGGCGGAGATGAAAAAGGATCCGGACAGCGACATCCGCCTGCAGGTGGCGATCGCGCTGGGCGCGGCGACGGCCAAGTACCCAGAAGCCGATGATGTGCTGGCGGAAATGGTCAAGGATACCGACAAGAAAGTGCGCATCGAGGCGATCAACGGCCTGTCCAAGCGCCACGCCGCGGCGGCGGTGCCGGGGCTGATGGGCCTCGTGCAGCAGCCGGATCCCGAGGTGAAGCGCGCGGTGTTCAACGCCCTGCTGAACCTGCGCGACGGCGGCAACGCCGACAAGATGCGGCCGCTGTTCCGCAAGGGCATGGAATTCAAGGATTCGCAGGTGCGCGGGACGTGCGTGCAGGCGCTGGCGGACAAGGTCACGCTGGACGACATCGAGGCGCTGCGCCAGGCGGCGTTCGACCCGTCCAAGGACGTCAAGATCGCGGCGATCGCCGCGCTGGCTTCGACCAAGCGTCCAGAAGTGATGGATCCAATTGCGAATTTCTTCTCGGACAACGACATGACCGTGCGCGAGAAGGCCATCGAAGCGCTGTGCGGCATCAACGCCGGCGAGTCGGCCAAGGCCAAGCGGACGTACCTGAAGGACGCGATCGACTCCGCCGACATGCCGGACGCGCTGAAGAAAAAAGCCGAAGCCTGCCAGAAAGGCCTGTAGCGGCACAGCAGACGCGCGCGATTCCGTGGACTTGGCCGCCGGATCGTGACCGCGCGGCGGGCAAACCGTACACTGCGCGCCCGGCGGAAACCGCCTTCGGACCGGTATGCACGACCTCGGTACCGCGCTTCTCTACTGCGCTTTCCTCGCCACGCTGGCGACTGGCGTCTTGGCCTACGGCGGCGCTGCGCTGCGCTCCCCCGGCATGCTCGCTGCCAGCCGCCACGGCTTGCGCACCACCTGGCTTGTCTGGCTGGCGATGGGCGCGTGCTTGTTTTACGGCCTGCTCAGCCACGATTTTGCCAACAAATACATCGCCGCCTACACCGACCAGGACATGCCGCTGGCGTACCTGATCGCCGGCTTTTGGGGCGGCGAGAAAGGCGCGCTGCTGTTCTGGACGATCGCGCTGACGACGTTTTCGGTCGTCGCTGTGCTGCGCAACCGCACGCAATCTCAAGTCTTTCTCGGCTGGGTCACCGGCATCCTCGCCACGTCGATCCTGTTCTTCGCCACGCTCATGGTCTTCGAGTCCAACCCATTCGAGATCTTCCAGGCCGGCGCCGGTCCGGACGACGGCAAGGGCATGAACCCGCTGCTGCAGAACCCGCTGATGGCGATCCACCCGCCGAGCCTGCTGACCGGTTACATCTCGTTCACTGTGCCATTCGCCTTTGGTTTCGCGGCGTTGATCACCGGCCAGCTGGACAGCCAGTGGCTGCGCGACACCCGCAAATGGACGCTCGTGTCCTGGCTGTTCCTGTCGCTGGGGCTGATTCTCGGCGGCGCGTGGGCGTACGAGGAGCTCGGCTGGGGCGGCTTCTGGATGTGGGATCCCGTTGAAAATGCTGGACTTATCCCGTGGTTCACGGCGACGGCCTTCCTGCACAGCGTGATGATCCAGGAGCGCCGCAACATGCTCAAGCGCTGGAACGCGGTGCTCGTGTGCCTGACGTTCTTGCTGACGATCTTCGGCACGTTCCTGACCCGCAGCCAGCTGATCGACTCCGTACACGCGTTTGCCGACTCGACATTGGCCGGCTATTTTCTCTGGTACATGGCTGTTATCACAGTCGTTTCGACGATCGCCATCGCCATCCGCTGGAAGGCGTTGCGCGCCGACGCCGAGCTGGACTCCGTGATGAGCCGCGAGGCGTTCTTTGTCTTCAACAACGTGCTGCTCGTTGGCTGCGCGTTCGTCGTGCTGTGGGGCACGCTGTTCGGGCAGATCTCGGACGCCAAGCCGGTGCAGCAGCTGTACAACGCTTTTGCCAGCGCCGTCGGGCACTTGGGCCTGCACCTGCAGCCGCTGACGCAAAAAGTCCAGCTCGGCGAGCCGTGGTTCAACCAGGTCATGACGCCGCTCGGTCTGGCGATCCTGCTGCTGACCGGCGTCGGGCCGCTGATCTCGTGGCGACGTGCAACCCGCAAGAATTTCGAGAAAAACATCGCGCGGCCGCTCGTTGCCTCGGCGCTGATCACGCTTGGCGTCGCGCTGTGGTACCTCGGCCGCGGCACATGGATCGCCATGGGCGCGCGCGCGCGCGACTTCCCGACGGCGGCGCGCGAAGTGCTCGCCGACCTCGGCTCGCGCGAGTGGTACGGCGCGGCGACGATCTGGTTCGCGGCGTTCGTATTTTGGGCGATTGCGTTGGAATTCCACATCGGTACACGCGCCCGCCAGCGCGTCCACGGCCAGAGCTACCCGATCGCGCTTGTGCTGCTGACCCTGCGCAACAAGCGCCGGTACGGCGGCTACATCGTGCACCTGGGCGTCGTGTTCTGCTTTTTGGCGTTCGCCGGCAACGCGTTTCGCACCTACCAGCCGGAGATCGCGCTGCATCCCGGCGACAAGGCGGAAGTGGGCGATTACACGCTGACTTTCGCCGCTGGAAGCGACTACTACGAGCCCGATGGCGCCTACGCCGCGCACCGCGCGACGATGCTGGTGATGACGCGCGATGAAGCGGTGCCGGAGCCGGCGATCCGCGCGGTGGAGGCGCTGCTGCCGCCGGGCACGCGCGTCGAGACGTTTCCCGGCCAGCCGCGCGTGGCGGTGACGTTTGCCGACGCGGCGGCGGGGCGCAAGTTCGCGTCGCGGCAGTTCGTCGGCGCGCTGGGTCCGGCGATCGCGATCCGCGGTGCCGACAAGGCGGATCCGCGCGTGCTGCACCTGCAGCTGGGCAAGCCGCTGCTGGACGTCGCGGCGATCACGCCGCAGGTCGTTATGGCCTTTGTCGGCGAGCTGCGCGACTGGGCCACGGATGCGGCGCCTGAAGCCGTGGAAGTCCGCACCACGCCTGGACAAATGACGTTCGACCTGGCGTTTGCCACGCCCGCCGGCCTGCAAGCGTTCCTCGCCGACTGGCGCGCCGGGCCGTGGCCGGGCATGCGCTACGTCGGCGTCAACAGCCACGCCACACTCGCCAGCGGCGTGCGCGTGGACTGTGTGCCGTTTGGCGTCGGCACGGTGCTGCTGCCAGAAGTGCGGTTCTACAAAAAGCACGCATCGCCAACGACGGAAGTGGCGATCCAGTCGGCGTTTTCGCACGACCTGTACCTGGCGATGCGTCCGGCGCAGGGCCAGAAATTCATTCACCTTTTGGCAGTCGTCTTCCCGTTCGTGTCGTTCCTGTGGCTGGGCGCGATCACCATGCTGTTCGGCGCCGTTGTGGCGATGCTGCCGGCGCGGCGCAAGCCCGAGGAAGGCGGCGACGACGCTACGGCAGGCCCCGCTGAACCGTCACCCGCCGCAGCTGCTGCGACCGCGCCGGCTGCTGGCTGAGCGCCTCGATCACGTCCAGCTCCTGGCACAGGCCAAACGGCAGCTCGCGGTCATCCGCCCACGGCGCCGGCTTGGCGAACAGCGCGATCTGCGACGACGCGGTGTTGGCCTGGCCGAGCGTCACGAACGACAGCATCCCCGGCTTGTCGTGCCGCACGTCGCGGCGCAGCACATCGGCGACGTGAAATCCGGCGCCGCCCGGGCCGCGCTGGCTCCGATCGCCGGTGACCGCCCAGATGCCCGTCAGGGCGCGGTGAAAGCTGAGGCCGTCGTAGAACGGCGTGGTTTGCCAGCTGCCGCCCGGGCTGCGCCACGCCCGCTTGCCGCGGGCCAAGCCGACAAAATGGCTGACGAGCTCCGGCACCTCATGCTCCAGCAGCAGGCAGTGCACCGTACCCTGGCTGGTCTCCAGCACCGCGTACAACGCGCCGGTACCGGTCAGCTCCGTCGTCGCCTCCGCCAGTGAAATCGCGTGGTTGTGCGGATTGACCGGTCCCGGATCGGCCGCGTGCCACGCCGCCGTGTTCGCCGCGTCCAGCCGCCAGTGGCCGTCCTGCAGGTAGAACCACGCCGTCAGGTCCACGCCCTTGTGCGTGCTCAGCAGCGCCGCGCGGCCACCCGCCAGCTCCACGCGGCTGAACGGTCCCGCCAGCTGCGCCTGCAGCGTCACCGGCAAAATCGCCAGCGCGCCGTTGGGTTGCCGCAGCTGCGCGACCGAGGCCGGTGTCAGCAGCTCGGTGACCGTCGCCATGCCCGCCGGCGTCGCCCGCGCCCGCAGCGCCGCCACCACTTGCCCGAGCGGCTCTTGCGCCGGCGGCTCCGTCTGGGTCACTGCCCACGGCAGCGCGACGCTCGCCGGCTGCGGCGCGGGCACATCGGGCGGCCGCGGTGGCGGCGTCCGTTGGCAGCCCAGCGCGCACAATCCCAGCAGCAGCACGAGGCGGTGGTTCATCGCCTGAAGGTACGACCGCGCGGCATTCTGTGCAACGCAACCGGCGCGGTGTAGGCTCAGCGGCTGGAGGCAGGCGTGGCGGCAACCCAGACAGTGCTGGCGATCGATCCGGGCTCGCGCAAGCTGGGCTGGGCCGTCGTGCTGCGGCGCGGCCAGGCGCTGGAGCGGCTGGCGAGCGGCACGCTGCGGCTGGACGTCAAGGCGTCGGTGCCGGAGCGGCTGGGGGCGATTTTGCTGCAGCTGACGGTGCTTTTTGACACCTACAAGCCGGACGCGCTGGCGATCGAGGCGGCGTTCGTCCACGAGAACCCGCATACCGCGCTGGTGCTGGGCCAGGCGCGCGGCTTGCCGATCGCGCTGGCGGCGTCGCGCGGCCTGCCGGTGGCGGAGTACCCGCCGGCGACGGTCAAGCGCATGGTCGTGGGCAGTGGCCGCGCCGAGAAGAACCAGGTCCAGGAAATGGTCAAGCTGACGCTGCAACTCACTGAACTACCACAGGAAGATGAGGCGGACGCGCTGGCCGTGGCGATCACCTACCACCGCCAGCCGGCGGCCCTGGCGGCGGGCGGCGAGCTGACGGCGGCGCAAAAGGCGTGGCTGGCGGCGACCCAGGCCAGCAAACGGAAGTCCGCATGATCGCATGGCTCTCAGGCATCACCCGCGTCCAGGGCGGCGATCACGTTGTCCTCGACGTCCACGGCGTGGGCTACCAGGTCTTTGTCCACGAACGCGACGCCGAGCGTGCGCGGCTGGACGCGCCGCTGGTGCTGCACATCCGCATGACGGTGCGCGAAGATGCGCTGACGCTCTACGGTTTTGCCAACCCGGCGGATCGCGATGTCTACGACGCGCTGACCGCCGTGCCGGGCGTGGGTCCCAAGGCGGCGATGGCGCTGCTGTCGACCTGGACGCCGGGCCAGCTGGCGAGCGCGATCCACCGCCAGAACGCCGCCGATCTGACCAAGGCCAAGGGCGTGGGCAAGAAGCTGGCGGACCTGATCTTGCTGAAATTGAAGGATAAACTGCCGGTGGCGCTGGAAGACATCGCGGCGATCGCGGCCAAGCCGGTGGCGGGCGCGGATCCGGTCGTCGGCGAGGTGCTGAGCGCGCTGCAGAACCTGGGCTACCGTCCGAACGTGGCGCAAGAAGCGGTGACGCAGGCCCGCGCGCTGCAGCCGACGGCGAATTTTGATGCGCTGCTGCGGGTGGCGCTGGCGTCGCTGCGGCGGCCGGTCGGCTAAAGGCGGGGGAAAGTGGCGATTCGTGCTGAAGAAGACCTGCTGGCGCCGCTGCCGCAACCGTTGGACAACGCCGACCGCGCGCTGCGGCCGCGGGCGTTCGCCGACTACGTCGGGCAAAAGGCCGTGCTGGACAACCTGCAGGTGTTCCTGGCGGCGGCCAAGATGCGCGGCGAACCGCTGGATCACATGCTGTTTTCCGGCCCGCCGGGGCTGGGCAAGACCACGCTTGCCAACATCATCGCCAGCGAGATGCGCGCCAATCTTGTCGTGACGTCCGGACCGGCGGTGGAGAAAAAAGGCGATCTGGCGGGGATCCTGACCGGGCTGCAGGAAGGCGACGTGCTGTTCATCGATGAAATCCATCGGCTTTCAGCGGTCGTCGAGGAAAATCTCTACCCGGCGATGGAGGACTTCCGCTTTGACATCGTCGTCGGCGACGGCCCGCACGCCCGCACGGTCAAGCTGCCGCTGCCGAAATTCACGCTGCTGGGCGCGACGACGCGGACGGGGCTGCTGACCGGGCCGCTGCGCGACCGCTTTGGCTACGTGGCGCGGCTGAATTTCTACTCGCCCGAAGAGCTGGCGACTGTGCTGCGGCGCTCGGCGCACCTGCTGGGCATCCAGCTGGATCCGGGTGGCGCGGCGGAGATTGCCCGGCGCTCGCGGGGCACGCCGCGCATCGCCAACCGCCTGCTGCGGCGGCTGCGGGACTTCGCCGACGTCAACGCGACGCCGCGCATCACTCAAGACGTCGCCGCCCGCGCGCTGCAGCTGCTGGAGATCGACGGCGCCGGTTTTGACCCGATGGACCGCTCCTATCTGCAGAAATTGACGCAGCTTTTTGGCGGCGGACCGGTCGGCGTCGAGACGCTGGCGGCGGCGCTGGGCGAGCAGCGGGACACGCTGGAGGACGTCTACGAGCCGTACCTTGTGCAGCAGGGCTACATCGCGCGCACGCCGCGCGGGCGCGTGGCGCTGGCGGCGGCGTGGCTGCATCTTGGCTTGCCGGTGCCGGCGAAAAAAGACGACGACAGCAACCAAGGAAATTTGTTCTGAAATGGCGACGTCGCACCCAGCTGTGAGCGGCAAGGACGGCGACGTGCGCCTGGCGGTGCGCGCGCAGCCGGGCGCCAAGGTCAGCCAGGTGCTGGGGCTGCACGGCGACCGCCTGAAGATCGCCGTGCAAGCGCCGCCGGTGGATGGCAAGGCCAACGCCGCGCTGTGCGCGTTCGTCGCCGCGTGGCTGGGCGTTGGCAAGCGCGCGGTCGTGGTGGGTGCGGGCGAGACGTCCCGCGACAAACGTCTGGATATCGCCGCGGATTTGGCGCTGGTGCTCGCCAAGGTGGCGCCCCACAGCGCGCCGCCGTAGCCGTTCCGCCGCGGGCCGGTCTGCGCACTTCCCCAAGGGCCGCAGCCAAGCTATACTCCCGCCTCTGAGACCGTGCGCGAGGTGCCGTTCGTGACCAGCCAGCTTGTGAACCTGACCCGCCACTTCCCGCGATGGGCACGCTTGTGCCTGCTGGCTGTCGCGCTGAGCGCCGTGCTGGCGCCGGTTTTTGCCGTCCCCGCGCTCGCGCAGGGCACGCGCGGACCGGCGATCCAGAACCCCGATGTGGCAGCCGCCAAAGAGCTCGTGACCGACGAGCGCTACTACGACGCCTTTTCCAAGCTCGCCGATCTGGTGCCGACGCTGGCGCCCGACGACCCGGACAAGGCGCTGGGGCAGTTCTTGCTGGCCCGCGCCCTGTTTGGCCTGAACCTGTACCAGTCGGCGCTGCGGGCGTTTGACGCCGTTGTGGTGACGCCGGATCACCCCCTGTACCGCGAAAAAATGCGGTATTACCTGCAGATCCAACGCAGCGTCCCGGGTGACCTGGCAACCGTTGAACGGCTGATCGACGCGCCGGAAGGCACGCTTCGCAAGGACGACGCCGACGAAGTGCGGTTTTTGGTGGGTCGCTACTATTTCTCGATTGGCGAGCAGAGCTACATGCTCGGCCACGGCCAGTGCAACGAGCAGTGCAAGGACTCGTTTGGCAAGGCGATTGGCCACTTGTCGGCGCTGCGGCCCGCCGCCGGTGAGACCTACCTGAAGGCCAAGCACCTGCTGGGCGTGACTTTCGTGTACCTGAACCAGGCGCAGCCGGCGCTGGAAGCGTTCAAGGACCTGCTGCGCTTTGAGGAACAGGTCGGCAGCCCGAAATACTACAAGCAATACAAGGATCTGGCGTCGATGTCGCTGGGCCGGCTGTTCTACTCGATCGGCCAGTACGACACCGCGGTCAAGTATTACGATCGCGTGGAGGAAGGCACGTCGCAGTGGCTGGACTCGCTGTTCGAGCTGGGCTGGACGTATTTTCAGCTGAACCGCGTCGACCGCGTGCTCGGCTCGCTGCACACGCTCAACTCGCCGTATTTTGAGGATCGCTACTATCCGGAAGGCCAAGTGCTGGAGGCCTTGATTTTGTTCAGGACTTGCCGCTTCAAGGAGACGCTCGTCACCGTGCAGCGCTTCTTGCGCGACTACAAGCCGCTGAAAAAAGAGCTGGATGCGCAGCTGTCCGGCCAGCGCTCGGACGCGGAGTTCTACGACTATCTGGCGGCGCTGGCGGGACAAAAAGCCAAGCTTTCCGTGCAGTTGCGGCGGATCTTCAACGCCGCGTTGAACGACAAGCGGCTGCAGCGATCGTTTGGTTCCGTGCTGCTGGCGAACACCGAGCTGGAAGGCCTGGAGAAGCTGGAGCGCAACACGACGGCGTCGACCGCCGCCAAGCAGCTGTACGAGGACATGGGCCGCATTCGCGCCGTCATGGTGTCCGAAGCCGGCGGCCAGGCGCGGGCGCGGCTGACGCGCGTGCGCGAGGATCTCACGGAAATCATTCGCCAAGGCTTGCGTATCAAGTACGAGTCGATGAAGGCGGGTCGCGGCTCGATCAGCGCCAGCGTGCGCAAGGACATGGCGGAGACCGCGTTGGCCGTCAGCGAGCCGCGCGAAGAAGACGCCGAGCACGTGATGTGGCCGTTTGACGGCACCTACTGGAAGGACGAGTTGGGCGGCTACACGTACGACACCAAGTCGCGCTGCACGTCGAACGAGATGCCGAAGGAGAGCGCCAACGCCTCGAAACCCAAGGGCAAAGGCGGCGCTGCGCTGAAGAAGGCTGGCGCCACCGGTGCGGACAAAGGCGAAGCGGCGGCGCCCGCCAAAGCTGAGGCGCCCGCCAAAGCCGAAGCGCCAGCCAAAGCTGACTGGGGTGAGGAAGCGGCGCCCAAGGCGGATGCCGCGCCGACCCCGGAAAGCGCGCCCTCAACGCCCGACGCTGCCCCGAAGACGGAGACGCCGTGATGCGCAAGAACTGCTTTCGCCTCATGGGCTTGGCTCTCGCTGGCTTGCTGGCGCTGCCGGCTTTGGCGCAGACACCCGGCAAGACGGCGACCAAGGACGAGGTCACGACCTTCAAGCGCGCGCCCGATCCGCAGGCGGAAGCCGCGAAGATCGAGGACAAGAAGAGCCCCGGACCCGGCGCGCCGGAACAGCGCCGCGCCAAGGAAAACAAGACGATCCAGGACATCGAGGACGAGCTGGCGATTCTCGGCGAGCTGCTGGACATCGAGCGCGGCTCGGACACCGAAGCCGATACGCTGCTGGAACTGAGCTACGTGCTGTGGGATCGCGCCGAGGCGTACGAAATCGACGCGCACGACGAGGAGATCGAGGTCGAGATCTCGCGCTGCGAGGCCAACGGCGACAAGCCGACCTGCCGCCGGCTGAAGGTGCAGCAGGACCAGCTGCTGGAGAAGTCGCGCGCCGCCAAGCTGGACGTGATCAACCACTTGAAGCGCATCGAGCGCACGTTCCCGCGCTACGCCAACCTCGATGAAGTGTTGTATTCGCTGGGCTTTCACCTGGCGGAGATCGACCGCGCCGGCGAGTCCGTGGACGCGTACATGCGGCTTGTGCGCAAGACGCCAAAGTCGAAGTTCCTGCCGGACGCCTACCTCGGCATCGGCAACTACTACTACGGCAAAAACCAGGGCGACGAAGCGCTGCGCTGGTACAACAAAGTCATCGAATTCCCGGACGCCAGCGTCTTCGGCTGGGGCCTCTACTACATCGCCTGGGTGTACTACAACCAGCAAAAGTGGGAGACCGCGGTCAACAAGTTCCTGCGGGTATTGGACTATTCCAAGAAAGAGGCCAACGGCCGCGTGACCTTTACCGAGGACGCGACAAAGTACCTCGTCAAGTCCTGGGCGGAATATGGCAACCCCAAGAACGCCAACGCGTTTTTCCACAAGGTCGCCGAAGGCTCGGAAGTGCTGCTGATGGAAGCGCTGGCGCGGCACTACATCGACGTCTCGGAATTCACCAAGTCGAACATCGTCCTGGACGACCTGATCGACGTGGCAAAAGACGACAAGCGCCTGATTACCTTCATGGTTCTGCGCCTGGACAACAGCTACAAGCTGCACGATCTGGACGCGACCGTGTTCTCGGCGACGCTGGTTGGCAACACCCTGCGGCAAGGCGCCGAGCCGCCGGCGCGGCTGGAGCTGCTGATGGCGGAGATCGCCTCGACGCTGCACTCCGAGTACGAAAACACCTTGAATATGCCGACGTTGGAATCAGCGGAGAAGATCTACCGCGTCTACAGCGAGCACTTCAGCGGCGGCGAGCACGGCTACGACATGCTGTACAACCACGCGTTGGCGCTGTTCCAGCTGGCGGACAAGGCTTCACGCGACACGGAGAAAGCGCGCAAGGGCAACCAGACCGCGCAGGCGGCGGCGCTGCAGGCGCGCGCCAACGAGTACTGGGAGCTGTCGGCGGGCGCGTATGAGAAGGTCATCGACAAGGACGCCAACGGCAAGTACGCGGAAGCGGCGGCGCACCGCGCGTTTATCGCCTACTACAAGCTGGAGCGGCTGAATTCGGAAGTGGCGTCCAAGAGCCTGGACGACACCGATCTGCGGCCCGAGGCGCTGAACGCCAAGGAAGCGCGCGTGGCCAGCGCGTGTGAGCGCTACATCACGATCGCGCTGAAGCACAAATCCACCGAGGACGTGCCCGAGGCGCTGTTTGTCGCCGGTCGGCTGTGGTACCAGCATAATTTCTTCCAGAAATCCGGCGACTTGCTGGCGACGATGCTGGATCGCTACCCGGACCACGAGCTGGCGTGCGACGCGGCGCGGCTGGCGCTGTCGTCGTTCAACCTGAACCAGGACGGCAAAAAGCTGATCTTCTGGACCGACAAGCTGCTGACCGGCAAGTGCAACACCGGCAAGCTGGCGGTGACGCTGACCGAGATCAAGTCCAACGAAGAGTACAACAAGTGCATCGAGCTGAAGGACCAGCCGGTCCAGGCGGCGCAGTGCCTGGTGAAGTACCAGCAGACCTTCCCGGATGCCGTCTCGGCGCCGCGCGCGCTGATTGGCGCCGCCAAGTTCTACCGCCAAGCCAAGCGCGAGGACGACGAAATCGCCACGTACCAGAGCTTTGCCAAGGCGTATCCCAAGGACGAGCGCGCCGGCCAGTCGACGTTTGAAATCGGCGAAATCTATCGTGAATCCGCGGCGTTCGAAGACGCGGCGGCGGCGTACGAAGCGTTTGTCAAGGCGTACCCGGAGCACAAGGCTGTGGCCGAGGCATTGGACAAAGCGCAGGCGATCCACGAGAGCCTGGGCGCGTACGACAAGGTCGTCGAGAGCGGCGAGCTGTTCCTCGCCCGCTGCGCCAAGGATGCCAAGAACAAGGGCTGCGATGACGCCGCGCGCGCCGACGTGGCCTACAAGCTGACGGTGCAGTACCAGCAAAAGGGCGACTTCAAGGGCGTCATCCACGCGTCGGAGAAATTCCTGAAGCGCGGCCTGAACGTGCCGGATCACTTGGCTTTTGCGGCGATGGTCAACACCGGCGCGGCGCAGTACAAGCTGGGCCAAGGCGACCGCGGCAAGAAGCTGTTTGACGAAGTGCTGGCGCGCGCCAAGGCGCTGGCGGACGCCAACAAGATGGCGACG
The DNA here is from genome assembly GCA_903869075.1 of uncultured Myxococcales bacterium. GTDB lineage: Bacteria > Myxococcota_A > UBA9042 > UBA9042 > UBA9042 > CAIYBN01. The sequence continues at coordinate 48,704 of CAIPXZ010000676.1, forward strand.
CTGGACCCGATCGGCAAGGACGCTGTGGCGCAAGCGGTGTTCATGCTCGGCGAGCTGGAGTTCGACAAGGTCAAGGCGATCAAGACCAAGGCCAACAACGTGCAGGCGGCGGCGACGCTGGTGGCGACCAAGGCCAAGGCGGCGACGGTGGCGGACGGCTTCTACATCCAGGTCGAGGATTCCAAGAATCCGCGCTGGGTGGCGGCGGCGGCGAGCCGGCGCGGTCGGATCCACCAGGACATCGCGACGTCGATCACCGAGCTGCCGGCGCCGCCGCAGTTCGCCAAGAGCGAAGAGCTGAAGTCCGAATGGGCGAGCCAGCTGGCGGAAAAAGCCGCGCCGCAGAAGGTGATTGCCACCGAGCGCTACCGCGAGGCCCTGAAGAAGGCCGCGGAAGTGTACGCGTTTGACAACTACTGGGCGGAAGCGCGTGACAACCTGAAGACGCTGGACACCAAGTTCGCGGAAATCTCCGACATCAAGGAGCTGACCGTCGACTTGACGCCGTACAAGTGGAGCGACCCGCAGAAGCCGGCGGATGCGATCCTCGCGTCGCGCAGCAAGCTGTATGAGCTGGGCGCCGAAGCCGAGAACGCGAAGTCGGCGATCGCTGTGGAGCCCGCCGCGGGTGATGTGGTCGTGGCGGACGCGCCGGCGGGTCCCTCGCCGCTGGCCAAGGCCTATGAGCGGCTGGCGTTGGCGCACCACGCGCTGGGTCAGAACCGCAACGCGATCCTGGTTGGCGCCGTCGGTATGGCCAAAGTGCCGGAGCTGAAGAACTCGGCCGTGCTGCAAAATGCCTTGGGTTTGGCGCACTTGCAGCTGGGTGAAACGCAAAAGGCGCTGGAGAAATTCCAGAAGGCCGCGGAAGTCGATCCGAAGGCGACCGAGCCGCTGCTGAATGCCGCGTCGGTGACCGTGAAGAACCTGGGCTTTGAGAAGACCGTGACGCTGCTGACCGAAGTGACAAGCCGCGATCCGTACAACTATTGGGCGCGCATCACGCTGCCGGTCGCGACGCGGCGTGTCACCGACGACATGAGCAAAATCAAGGACTCGCTGCAGACGGACTTTGACTCGATCGCCGGCGACCCGGCCAACGAGCCGCGGCCGGAGTGGCGCTACAACCGCTGCGTCATCGCCCAGGCGGTGCTGACGACGGGCAAGAAAGAGCTGCAGCACGCGCTGGATTATTGCAACGACGCGCTGAAGAATCCGCCCAAGGGTATGCAAAAAGAGCTGCAAAAGCGCGTGGATGGCTTGAAGGCCACCATCGAGTTCGCCCAGTAGCCACCCGCTGTCCCCAACAATTGCTGTTGAATTTCAAGATCTTGCGGCCTAGACACGAATGTGAAGAAGTTTGAAGCTCGCCTTGCGATCGCCGCGGGCGGTCGCTAGTTTGGTCAGGAGCGGGAGCCGCCGTGTGGCGGGCGGGGAAGTCAGTCGTCCATTTCGCGCCTTGGCGCCCAGTCGGAGTTTTTCATGCAGATGCGCAGCCAGTTTCTCGTTCGTTCGCTTCTCGCCAGCGCCTGCGCGCTTGGTATCGCCGCGTGCGGCTCCAACACGGCACTGGGCGGCAGTGGCGGCCACGGGCGCCGATGCGCTGGACAATGACGGCGCGCTCAGCGGTTCCGACGCGACCGCGGGTGATGGCACGACCGCCGGGGACACCGCCGGGGCGGATGCTGCCGGCACCGATGATGCGGCGGCCGATGTGGCGCCGGATGTGGCGACGGACACCGGACCGTCCATCGACAACCTGCCGTGCCCGTCGGGTCAGACCTACAAGGGCGGCTCCAGCAATGACATGGAGCCCGGCAACACCTGCATCCAGTGCCACTCGCAGGGCGAAGGCCCCACCTACACGCTCGCCGGCACCGTGTTTCGCAACCTGATCACCAAGACCGGCTGCTACGCCAGCGGCACCGCCAGCAGCGTGGTACCGCCCGCCAGCTACACCGTGCAGATCACGGACGCCAACGGCAAAGTGTTCAAGGCGACGACGTCGACCCTGTCCGGCAACTTCCACTTCAGCGGCAAGTCCGTCTCTGGCTTTACGCCGCCGTACAGCGCCGAGGTGCAAGATAGCGCTGGCAATGTCCGCAAGATGGCCACCAAGCAGACCAACGGCGACTGCAACAGCTGCCACACCGCGGTGGGCGCCAATGGCGCGCCGGGCCGCATCGTCGCGCCGTCGACGCCCTGAAGCGTCCGCCCGTGTCTTGCGTTGTGCGTGGAGGTCCGCTAAGCAGCCGCTCCCCGTCTGCGTGAGGTCGCCATGGTCCGGTTCCCGTTTGCCCGCTTCGCCGTCGCGCTGCTCGGCTTGTCGCTGGTTTCCTGCGCCGAGCTGACGCAGCTTGAAAAAGAGCTCGGTCCGCTGGGCCAGGCGGCGCAGGGCGTCAAGCCGCTGTTGCCCAAGGTGACGTACCAGGACGCGACGCTTGTCCAGGCGCCGTCGCGGCAAATGCTGGCGGCGTATTTTTGCCCACAGGTTGTGCCGGATCCTTTTGGCGTGCCCGGCGTGGCGGCGCTGGCGTGCCGACAGGCGTTTGGCCCGCCGCCGAGCGCGCAGCAGATGACCGTCGCGTTCGATCTGCGCTTTGTCGTCGACAACCCGAACCACTTTCCGATTCCGGTCGCGGAGATGCTGACGGCGGCCACGGTTTTTCCCGCCAACACGAACACCGCGCTCGGCGCAGCGTGCGTCACCTTTTGCGGCGCCAACCAGCCCGGCTGCACCGGCCATCCGGGGCCAAATTCCTGCAAGGCCTCGAGCCACGACATCCGCTCGCTGCAGGACTTCCAGAACGCCGCGGTCAACTTCCTCGTCGCGGCGGGCATCCACGCGCTGGCGGGGCAAAAGCCGTCGTTCACGCTGCCGCAGGTGGTGTCCGACGGCCACATCCAGTTCACCGCGCGCTTTGCCTTTGGCCCGGACGCGCTGCTGGCGACGCTGCGGCAGGTGGCGAAGCAGGCGATCGGCGAGTTCAGCGCTGGCAAACAGGTGCAGTTCGAGATCCCGTACCGGCCGAT
>CAIPXZ010000677.1 GCA_903869075.1 uncultured Myxococcales bacterium
ACGCCGATGAACGCGATCATTGGCTTGTCGCAGCTCGCCCTGCGCGCGGATCTGCCACCGAAGCAGCGCGATTACCTGCAGAAGATCTCCGGGGCCGGTACTTCGCTTCTCGGCATCATCAATGACATTCTGGACTTCTCCAAGATCGAAAACGGCCATATGGAGCTGGAGCAGACGCCGTTCCTGCTGGACGAAGTGCTGGAGAACGTGACGACGCTCGTCGCGCAGAAAGCCCACGAGAAGAATCTGGAATTCCTGATTCACGTGGCGCCCAACATGCCGCAAGGTCTTGTCGGCGATCCGCTGCGGTTGGGGCAAGTGCTGACAAACCTCATCAACAACGCGGTGAAGTTCACAGAACGCGGTCAGGTGACGGTCAACCTCCGCCCCGGCGCGTGGCGCGGCGATCGCGTCCAGCTCTACGTCGAGGTCGAGGACACCGGCATTGGCATGACCGCAGAGCTGCGCGAACGGCTGTTCCAGGCGTTTAGTCAGGCGGACGGCTCGACGACGCGTAAGTACGGCGGCTCCGGTCTGGGTCTGTCGATTTCTCGGCGCCTCGTCGAACTGATGGAAGGCAAGATCGACGTTGACTCCACCCCCGGTCGCGGCAGCACGTTCACGTTTGACGCGTGGTTCGGCGTTGCGGCGGACATCCTGCACCGTCCTGCACCGGTCTCCGTCCGCGGCATGCACGCGCTTGTCGTCGACGACAATCCCGTCGCCATCGAGATTCTGTCTGAGCAGCTGACGTCGCTCGGCATGCGCGTGGAGTCTGCGCCAAGTGGCAGTGCGGCGGTGGCGGCGCTCGAACGGCACGACGATAGCGATCCCTGCCGGATCGTGTTCATGGACTGGCGGATGCCGGGAATGGACGGCGTTGCGGCGACCCGGGCGATCCTGCGCGAGACGCGCCTCAAGCACCCACCCGTCATCGTGATGGTCACCGTGTTTGGCAGCGATGAAGTGCGGCAGGCAGCGGAGAAGGCGGGCGCGCGGACGTTCCTCGCCAAGCCCGTCAGCCAGTCGCAGCTTGTCGACGTCATGACGGAGATCTTCGCGCCGGAAATTCGCGAGCAAGCGAGCAGCGTTGGGCGCGACCCCAGCGTATCGGCGCACATCGAGGGGATCTCCGTGCTACTGGTCGAGGACAACGAGATCAACCAGCAGATCGCCGTGGAACTGTTGCAGAGTCGTGGGGCCAAGGTGACCGTCGCGCACAACGGCGCCCAAGCGTTGGAACTACTGACGAAGGCGCCGGACCCGCTGCCGTGGTCGATCGTGCTGATGGATCTGCAAATGCCCGTGATGGACGGCCACACGGCGACGATCGAGATCCGCAAGTTGCAGCGGTTCAATGACCTACCGATCGTCGCGATGACTGCGCATGTTCTGCAGGACGAACGCGATCGCTGCATCGCGGAGGGGATGAACGACCACATCGCCAAGCCTGTGGACGCCGAACTGCTCTACGCAACCGTCGCGCGTTGGGGCAAGCCGACGGCGCACCTCACGTGGGACGAAGCGCTGCTTGGGATCGGTGTCCACGTCGCGGATGCAATCACCCGGATGAGCGGTCGCGAGGACCTGTACCTTTCCTTGTTGAACCGTCTGGCAGCGAACCACGCTGACGCGCCTCAGCGCCTGCGCGAAGCGATGCTGGCGGACGACCCGACTACGGCGCGGCGGATCGCACATACCCTGAAGGGGCTCGCAGGAACCCTGGGAGCGCCCGCGCTCGTGCGGGTCGCTGCAGATCTGGAGAAGCGCATCAAGGACGGCGAGCTGAGTGGGGCGCTGGAGCCCAGCGTGCAGGAATTCGCTCAGGAGCTGGCGCGAATCCTCGCGGTGGTCAAGGCGCATCGGAAAACGACGCAGCCGTTGCGACACGTCGCAAAGTCGACGGAACGGCGCAGCGCGCCCAAGGATCCGGAGAAGCTCGCGGAGGTCTACGGCCAACTGTATGCCCTGCTCCGCGGGTCGGACGCGGACGCGATTGCTCTGGCGCGGTCGTTTGATGGCGTCCTGCGCGACGGCATGGGCGAGCGCTACGCGGACTTGCAAGACGCACTCCAGAACTTTGACCTGGACGCGGCAAAAATCATCGTCGTGGAAGCCAAGATGGCGCTCCGCGAACAGCAGACTGAGCGGGGGACCTGAGCCATGGCCCAAGACGCACACCGCCCCAAGCCGACTGTGCTCGTTGTGGACGACACGCCGGACAACTTGGAGATGGTCTCCCTGCTGTTGATGTCTGAGTACCGGGTACAGGTGGCCAACTCCGGCGAGCGCGCGCTGCAGCTCGCCATGACGGACACGCCCCCGGATCTCGTGCTGCTGGACATCATGATGCCGGGGATGGACGGCCACGAGGTGCTCAGGCGTCTCAAGGCCGAGCCGCGAACGAACGCCGTACCTGTCATCTTCCTGACCTCTCGCGACGAGCCTGAACAGGAACAACTCGGCCTCAAGCTGGGTGCGGTTGACTATCTGATCAAGCCGATCCACGGGCCGCTGCTGCTGACGCGCGTCAAGACGCAGCTGCAACTGCGGCAGCGGGCTGAAAGTCGCATGCTGCGCATCGAGCAAAATGTGCAGGAAGTGGCT
>CAIPXZ010000678.1 GCA_903869075.1 uncultured Myxococcales bacterium
ATCTTGCGCGACCAGATCGCCGCGGCGTGGCTGGATTTCCTGCGCGCTGAGTGCGCCGTCCAGCCGGTGCTGCTGCTGCTGGAGGACCTGCACTGGGGCGACCGCGCGTCGGCGGACCTGGTTGAGCTGGCGCTGCGCGAGTTGCAGGACGCGCCGCTGCTCGTCGTCGGTTTTGCCCGTCCGGAGGTGGCAGAGCACCTGCCGGGGCTGTGGAAAGGTCGCGCGCAGGAGCTGCCGCTGCGGCCGCTGGGGCGCCGGGCGTGTGAACAGCTGGTGCGGCAAGTGCTGGGCGCGGGCGTAGCGGCGGAGCTTGTGGCGCGTATTGTCGAGCAAGCCGCAGGCAACGCGCTGTTCTTGGAGGAACTAATCCGCGCCGCGGCGGCGGGCAAAGCGGATCGGCTGCCGGCGACGGTGCTGGCGATGCTGCAGGCGCGCATCAGCCGATTGGACACGGAGTTGCGCCGCGCGTTGCGGGCGGCGAGCGTGTTTGGCGAGGCGTTTGTCGCCGGCGGAATGCACGCGCTGCTGGGGCCGCCGACGACGCCGGAGGACGTGGCGGTGTGGCTGCGCGAGCTGCAGCGCCACGAAATTGTGGAGTTGCCGCGGGATGTTGCGGCCGATGACGGCGCGCCGTTGCGGTTTCGCCACGCCCTGATGCGCGAGGCGGCCTACAGCCTGCTGACGGATGACGACCGCACGCTTGGCCATCGACTGGCCGCTGAATTTCTCGCGGCGCGCCAAGATGAACCGGCGGTTATCGGTGGCCACTGGCTGCGGGCGAATCGGCCGGCGGAGGCGGTGCCGTGGTTCCGGCTGGCGGCGGAGCGCGCGTACGACCGCGATGACCACACATCCGCGGGGCAGCTGGCGATGCAGGCGCTGGCGGGCGAGCCGCAGGGCGAGGAGCTGGGCGTGCTGTTGGCGCTGGACGCCGACGCGCGGGTGTGGCGCTGGGAGTGGGCGGCGGCGATGACGCAGTTTGACGCCGCGCTGGCGCTGCTGCCGCCGGGCGGCGTGTGGTGGTCGCGCGCGGTGCAGGGGCGCTGCACGCTGCTGGCGTACCGCGGCACGGTGGACAGCGGCCTGCTGGCGCTGTGCGAGCAGTTCTTGGCGACGGAGCCGCTGCCGGGCGCGACGCTGGCGTACGCCAACTGCGCCGCGTACATCGCCAGCGGCTGTACGCAGGTCGGCTTGACGGCGCTCGGCGCGACGTTGCTGGCGCGCATCGACGCCGTGCTGGGCCCGGACGATGGCCATTATCCGGCGCTGGGCGCGTGGCGGCGGCTCGTGAACTGCACGTATCTGCGCCACACCCATGATGATTTGGCGGCACAGGTGGTCGCCGCAACCGCGGCCGTGCAGCTGTACCGGGACGTGGGCGCCTCGGCGATGATGCTGGGGATCGCGCACGACGTGCTGGGTGAGATCCTGTGCCGTGTCGGCGATTTTACCCAAGGTTTGCAGATGTTGCGCGACGCGGTGGCGACGGCGCAGCGCGGCGACGTGGCGTATCTTGTGACGCATGGGCGGCAATGCCTGGCCAACAGCCTCATTCTCGCGGGCGCGCCGGACGAGGCGGCGGCGACGGCGCAGGCGCTGTTGGCGACGCCGGGAATTTCGCCGGGCTTTCAGGCGATGGCACGTCACGTCCAAGCGCAAGCCAGCTTGGCGCAAGGAGATCTGGTCACGGCTGAGGCCGAAGCGCGCGCGGCAATTGCGCTCTCGCCGCACACGCCGATCCGGCGGCTGCAGATGCAGGCGACGCTGGTGCGGACACTGACGGCGGCGGGGCAGCTGGCGGAGAGTCAAGCGGTCGCGGCGACGGCGCTGGCGGAGATGGCGGGCTACGATGGCGGTGGCTATGCCGAGCTGGCGGTGCTGATGGCGGCGTCGGCGTCGGCCGAAGCGGCGGGTGCGCCAGCTGAGGCGGCTGCCCTGCGCCGCCGCGCGCGCGCGAAACTCAACGCTGACGCTGCGCTTTTTGCCGACCCGGCGGCGCGCCACCGCTTCCTGACCGCCGTGCATTTGCACGTCGAAATTGCCGGTGCGGTTCCGGAAAATACCGCAATTTGATAGGAGGTTCGCGATGTTGACGCTGTTCCAACTGCCCCGCGCGTGGGGAATTCCCAACCTCAGCCCGCCGTGCGCCAAGCTGGAGACGTGGCTGCGGATCGCTAAAATTCCCTATGAAGTCGGGCTGTTCGACACAGAACACGCGCCCAAGGGCAAATTCCCCTACATCCAGGACGACGGTCCGCTGGCTGGCGACGCGACCCTGCTGCTGGACGGGCTGCAGGCGCGGTACGGTGTCGATCCCGACGCGCAGCTGGCGCCGGCGGAGCGCGCCGTCGGGCTGGCGTTCCGGCGGATGCTCAAGGAGGATTTCTACTGGGCGATCGTGTCCTTTCGCTGGCGGCCGGAGGCCAACTTCGCCTTGATGCGCGCGGCGTTTGACGGCTTCCTGCCGCCGGTTGTGCCGGCCGCAATGCGCGCGCAGATCATCGACGGCGCCCGCGCCAACTTGCTGGCGCAACTGCAGCACCAGGGCATGGGTCGCCACACGCTGGACGAGGTCGCTCGGCTGGGCATCGCCGACTTGACCGCCGTGGCCGATTACCTGAGCGACAAGCAGTACTTCCACGGCGCGCAGCCGACGACGACCGACGCGACGGTCTACGCGGCGCTGAGCAACGTCATCGACGCGCCGGTGCCGAGCCCGCTGCGGGATTTTGCCTTGTCCCGCGCCAACCTGGTGGCGTACACGCGGCGGATGGAAGCGCAGTTCTGGCCGGAGCTGGCGGCCGCGCGCAGCTAGCCTTCCAGGCTGCGGCCATCGCGCTCCGGTCCGCGCTCCAGCCACGCGCGCGCGGCGTGGCGGCCTTCCTCGTACATCGCCAGCATTGCGCCGCGCTCAAAGTACAAGTACGAGCCGGCGTCAAAATGCCCCGACGGCTGCGGGCGAATCGCGCGAAACAGCTCGACTTGCCGCAAATCCGGGTCGCCGTGCTGCGCGGCGATGGCGTTGCGATCCAGCAGCAGCTTGCGGTCGGTGTTGTAGGCATTTTCAAGGAACGTGTCGGCGAGCCGCTCGATGGCGCCGCCCAGCGTCGACATCGGCTGCGCGGCGTGGCCGGGACCCATCGTCACGAGCACCGGCACGATCCGGTGTGCGCCGAGCGCCACCGCTGGCGCCATCGGCGAATTCACGAGCAAACCGCCGTCCCACAGCTCCATCTCGCCGACCTGCACGGGGTTGAAAAGCAGTGGAATCGACGCGCTGGCGAGGATCATATCCAGCGAAATCACCGGCTCGTAGCGGTAATGCTTGCTCGCCGACGTCACTTTTTCCGGCTTGTGGTTGACGATGCGGATGACGCTGCCGGTCCTTGCGTCCACCGTGTTGATCGCCAGCTTGACGCGCGTCGACCGCAGTTCCCGCGCGCCGATCGCCTTGGCCAAGCGGTCACGCACCGGCTCGGTCGAGAAAAGGTAGGTTGACTGGATGCCGGCCAGCAGCTGGGAAATCGTGTCAAAACGTGCGGTTAGCAGGAATTCAAGCAGCATCGCCAGCCGGCCACTCTCGCGGTACCAGCGGTGCTTGCGCAGCAGCCCGCCGAGGATCCGCACCTCGCGCTCGCGCCGCCCCAGCGCGCGCAGCGGCTCCTGCAGCACAAGCCGCTGCAATTCCTGGCCCAGCGAGCGGAAAAACGACTCGTTGGCGATGACGGGCGGGTTGTCCGCGAGGTCCAGCCAGAACGCCAGCAGGTCGTCCGGCTCCAGCCCCGCGGCGATGAGCGCGCCGTTCAGCGCCCCGGCGGACGTTCCGCTCAAGACGTCCGGCACGTCGCGAAAGCCGTTGGGATGCTCGCGCAGCGTCTTCCACACGCCGACCTGAAACGCGCCACGCGCGCCACCGCCGGAGAGAACCAGCGCCAAAGGCCGCTGCGGATCGGGGGAAAGTGCCATTGGCTGCCTCGGTTTGTCAGGCGCGCGGCTGCGCCGTGTGGACTCTACCAGCCCGGTGGCGCTCGGCAAAAAAGCCACCAGCCGCCGCGGTTGCCGGCGTTGCCCATTGACGCGCCCCGGCGCAAGCGCGATCCTCACCGTGGCCGCCGAGGCCCTTTTCGCGGAGCGCCCATGTACGCCGTGACCCTCAAATCCTTCCCGCATGAAAAATTCCACCGCTTGGAGCGCGTCGTGCAAAAGCACACGAGCGGCAAGCTGGAATACGCCGATCGCAACGCGCTGCTCGCCAAGGTGGAAGCCGGCCAGCCGCAGGTCGTGGCGCGGTATGTGGAAGAGCACGTCGCCGAGAACGTTGTGCTGGAATACAAGCAGCACGGCGCGGTCGCGGAGTGGGCGGAAGAAGGCGCCGCGGCGTGAGCTTGCCTAGCCGGTGCGCTGAACGGCCGACTGCGGCGTTGGGCATCGGCGGCGCGGTGCGCCCGGACGTGCTGCGTAATCCCTTTGAGCTCGTGGACTTGCAGCGGCGGCGCGTGGAATACCTGCGGCTGTCAGTGACCGATCGCTGCAACTACCGCTGCAGCTATTGCATGCCGGCGGCCGGCGTCGACGTCGTGCCGCGCGCGGAACTGCTTGATTTTGCTGAGATGGTCGCGCTGACGCGGGTGTTCGTGCAGCTCGGCGTGCGGCGCGTGCGGCTGACCGGCGGCGAGCCGCTGGTGCGGCGCGGCATCGTCGACCTCGTGGCGCAGCTGGCGGCGATTCCCGGCGTCGACGACCTGGCGATGACGACGAACGGTCACCTGCTCGCGGAACTGGCGGCGCCGCTGCGGGCGGCGGGCTTGCAGCGGCTGAACATCAGCATCGATACGCTGGAACCTGCGCAATTTGCCAAGGTGAGCCGCGGCGGCGCGCTGCAGCCGGTGCTGGACGGCATCGCGGCGGCGCAGCGCGCGGGCTTTGCCGCGATCAAGCTGAACGCGGTGACGCTCAAGGGTCTGAACGACGACGCGCTGGTGCCGCTGTGCGATTTTGCCGCTGAACAGCAGCTCGTGCTGCGGCTGATCGAGTACATGCCGATTGGCGTGGACGCGTTTTGGGGACCGGAGACGTGGCTGCCGGTCGCGGAGGCGCGCGCGCGGGTCAGTGCGGCCTACGCGCTGGAGCCCGATGATTCCGGCGAAATTCCCGGCGGCGGACCGGCGCGCTACTGGCGCGGACGGCACCGGCAGAGCGGGCAGGAACTGCGCGTCGGCTTCATCTCGGCGGTCAGCGAGAAATTCTGCGAGGCGTGCAACCGCGTGCGCCTGAGCCCAACCGGCACCTTGCGCGAGTGCCTGTCCGCCCGCGGTGCGCTCAGCTTGCGCGACATGCTGCGTGCCGGCGCGACCGTGGAGCAGCTGACCGCGGCAATCCGCGATGCGATGGCGGGCAAGGTCGACGGGCACGCCTATGACGCGGCGGTGCCGACGTTGGAGTCGATGAGCGCAATCGGCGGCTAGCTGCCTGACATCGCGTGGCTACTTGCCCAGCAAGGCGTGGACGCCGCCAAACGCCAGCGCCAGCCCGGCGGCGAGCCCGGTGAAGGTCAGCGCCAGCCGTCGCGGCGTCGGCTGCGGCGCCGGCGGCAGGTCGCGCGACAGCACGAGCCCGGCCACCAGACCCGACACCAGGCCGCCGATGTGCGCGCCGTTGTCGACGACCTGCAGCGCGAAACCAAGCGCGAGGTTCAAGACTGTGAACATCGCCGCGCTGCGCAGCAGGCTGCGATACACCTGCATCGGCACGGAGTTGCGGCGCGACAGCGCGAAGCCGAGCATACCGCCCATCACGCCGAAGATAGCGCCCGAGGCGCCGACGGAATAGTTGCCGCTGCTGCTGAGCGTCCACGCGAGCGAGAGCAGCGACCCGCCGATCGCGCTGGTCAGGTAGACGCCGACGTAGGCGACCGGGCCGAACAGCCGCTCGGCCAAATCTCCCATCGATCTGAGCACATACATGTTCATCGCGATGTGCAGCAGGTTGGCGTGCAAGAACGTGCACGCCAGCAGCCGCCAGGTCTGGCCGGCGGTCACTGTGAGCGGCACGGAGTTGGCGCCCAGCTTGACCAGCGTCGCGTTGTCAAAGCCGACCAGCGGGCTTGTGCCGTCGCCCAGCGCCACCAGCACACAGACGACGAACATCGCGATGTTGGCGCCGATGATCCACGGCGTCGCCGCAACGGTTGGCGAGGCGCGCCGTAGCCGCTCAAAAAACACATCAGGATTGCGGGGATCGCCCAGGCCGGCGAGGTGTTCCAGCGGGTTCGTCGCCGCCAGCGCCGCCGTGGCGTTGGGCGCAAAAATCGCCTGCAGCAACGCCGCCGTGCGCGTGCCGTAGCACTGCTGGTCGAGCGCGGAAATGCCAATTATCTCAAGGCGATACGTCGCTGCGAGCGTGCGCAGCGTTGCTGGCCGCACGGTCGGCACGTCCATTGGCAGCACAACGACTTGCGGCGGCAGCGGTCCCGCCAGCACCTGCGTGAGCCACGCCTCCAGCTGCTCCGGCGTCGGCGCCAGCCACGGCAGCACGACCCACACGCCCGCCGGCAGCGCGCCGCCCGGCGGCACTTCCAGCGCCACCGCCGCCTGTTTCCAGTTCTCCTCGGTCACGCGGCTGGCGTACTGACCGCCCTGCGCGAGCAGGAATTGCTGCACGCGGGCGGAGACGTCGTGCGGATTGGCGTGCGGGTGCGGCATCAGGCGGACCAGCCTACACGACGCCTGCGGTGGCGCAAACCTGTGACAAACCGCGACGTGCGTGTGCTGGCTACAACCCCGCATCGGGTCTACAATTCCCCACGGACAAACGGGAGGTGCTGCATGTTCAAGTTCATCGTGACCCTGGCCCTGTTGGCAACGGCGTGTGGCGGTCCGACCGTCGTCAAGGAAGAGCGGTACGTGCCGCGCGGACCTGACGCGCCACGTCCGCAAAAAGACACTGATTTCTTTGCTGAATTCGTCGGCGATCACCACCCAGTCGGCAAAGTCTTTCGCCTGCAGGGCAAGCCGGTGGCGATCGACGGCCCGAACGTCATCGTCACGCTCGTCAAGTCCGACTGGGCGACAATGACCACGCCGGGCGGCAAGGAACACCGCGAAGCCACTGCGCAAATCATGGTCCAGCAGGGCGCGGAGAGCCACAACGTCTCCATCAGCCAAGGCGACGACGGCGTGGCGTTCAACGTCCGCATCACCGTCAAAGGCGCCGGCGAGGACTACAACAAGGCGCGGCTGGACTACCTGCCCTGGGTCGACTGCCAGGTCGACGCGCTGTAGCTGGCGGTCGGGTTCATCCGCTCAAACAGTTGCGTGCGCTCCTGCGGCGTCGCGTTGACGAGGTGCGCGGCGCCGGCGATCGCGATCTCCGGGTGGTCCAGCTGCAACCCGACGAGGATCTCCGCCACCGCCTGACGCACCGGGATGCCGCGATCCAGCTGACCGCGCTTGGCGCGCGCGCCGCGATCCAGCTCGGTGTCGACAGTCGGCGGAATCACTTCAAAAACCCGGATGCGCGTTGACCGCAGCTGATGCCGCAGCGCCGCCGTCCAAGCGTGCACCGCGGCCTTCGTCGCGCAGTAGACCGGCATGGCGGCGATCGGCGCAAACGCCAAGCTTGAGGAAACATTGATGATTGCTGCATCCGGCCGCGTCAGCAGGTGCGGCATCAGCGCCGCCGTCAGGTACAGCGGCCCCTCGAAATTGGTGCGGATCTCGTTGTCGCCGGCCTCCAGCGCCGCCACGCCTTCGCGCAGGTCGATCAGCCGCTGTATCCCGGCGTTGTTGACGAGCACGTTGACGCCCAAAGCCACCGCCCACGCGGCAAGTGCTTGACAATCATCAGGTTTGCTGACATCGCCGACCTTGATCTGCAGCGCCGGCACCTTGGCCTGTGCCTCGCGCAGCCGCACCTCGCGCCGCCCGCACACGAGCACACGGTTGCCCTCGCGCACAAGCGCCTCCGCCAAGCCCAGACCAATGCCCGTCGCGCCGCCGGTAATCAGCACCGTTTGTCCTGTGATCTTCATGACCTGCTCCTCAATCCAGCCGGGCGTGGCCCCAGGCGTTGTGGTGACAAAAATCGCCGATGTCGCGCCGCACGCGCAGGTGCGTGGCCGCGGGCGCGAGCGGGTAGCCGATCCGGCAGCTGAAGCCGATGCGGAAGTGCGCGGGAAAATGCAAGATTGTGCGCACTTCGTCTTCGACATCGGCGCCGGCGAGGTTGGCGCTGAGCGCGCTGATGATGTGCAAACCCAGACCCAGCGCCGTCGCGGTCAGCCAGAGGTTTTCCATGACGCACCCCAAGCTGATGAAGCCCAGCGCGTCGTGCTCGGAGCCCGGCGCGCGCTCGTCGGCGTCGTACACCACGACCAACAGCAGCGGTCCGCCCAGCAGCGTGTCGTGCAGCGATCGCGCCTCGCTTGGCGCCAGCCGCCCTTCACGCGCGGCTTCGGTGCGCCACGCCGGCGGAAACGTCTCCGCCAGCACGCCGCGTTTGCGCGCCAAAAACTCCGCATGGCTGAAGGACATTTGCCGGTAGTTCTCGCGGAGGAACGCCGGGCTCACGCCTGAGCGCACGTGGCCGAGACGCGCGATCACCGTCGGGTCGTCCACGGCGATGATCGCGAAATTCTGCATGTTGTGCGCCGTCGGCGCCCAGCGCGCCGCCTCCAGCAGCGCCTGCAACGCCGCGTCGGGCACCGGCCGCGTCACGTCGAACGGCCCGCGACTTGAATGCCGTTTGAGAATCAGCTGTTGGAGCGGGGCGGCGTCAGGCTTCGCCTCCCCTTGCGCCGTCGCGGCTGGGTGGGCTTGCTGCACCATGGCTCCCTCCTGAGCTGTCTGCTCGGCGGCCCGAAGCGCGGGCGCGAACGCAACGAACATAGGTTGCGACGGCACGGCGTCAACCTCGTTGCTGGCCGGGTCGCTTCACCGTGACCGCCGCCTCAAGGCCTGGCCCGGAGCTGGAGCGACCGCCAGCGACTCCGCCGCCTGCCGCCCTTGCGCCCACGCCCACGCGTCCACGCGCACGCCGCGGCCGGTGCCCAGCCGCAGCCGATCCTGAATGAACGCTGCCAGCGCCGCGCGTTGCGCCTGCACCGCCGGATCGAGCCGCACAAGCGCGTTGGCATCCAGTTCCGCCCGCACCGCACCCGCCACATCCGCCAGCCGCGCCGCCAGCGTCTCGACGCAGCCGATGCGAAACGCCTCGTGCCACTGCCGATCCTGACCGGCGCCGTGCGTCGCCGACAGCCACTCCACGCGCGGCACAAGCCACGTCCACAGCGTCGCCACCGCCGCGCGGTCGCGTTCGCGCCCCACAAGCACCAGCGCGCGGTCCTTGCCGCGGTCGAGCGTATAGGCAAAACAGCCGTTGGCCTCCGCCAGTGCCGTCGCCAGCACGGTCTTCCAGGTCCGCAGCCGCTTGGACACTTCCAGCGGCGTGTCGCGCGCGTCGGTGATCGGCTCCGCGTCCGCCGCCACCGCTTCCGCCGCGTCCAGCCACCGCTCCAGCCGATGCCGCGCGATGAGCGTCTGCGCCAGCGCCGCCGCCGCCGCCGCTTCATGGACGTTGGGCGACGTGGCCAGCGCCAGCAGCTTGCGCACGCGATCGAGCAGGGTGGCGTCGTAGGTCATGCGGTCCCGGCGGCGCTGCGGCCGCGGCGGCAGTGTACAGGGCCGCGGCGGATGCGCGAGCGGCAAGGCGCGTCGCTTGCAAATCCGCCAGAATGTGCTTCCCTTCCCCGCGGCGAACATCGCCCGCACTGAGCCGCCATGACGCAACCGCCCCGTCTTCGCTCCCTTTCCGGCATCAAGCCCACCGGCCAGCCGCATTGGGGCAATTATTTCGGCATGATCCAGCCGGCGATCCAGCTGGCGGACGATCACGACGCGTTCTACTTCGTCGCCGATCTGCACGCCCTGACGACCGTGCGCGACCGGGAGGCGCTGCAGCGCGACAGCCTCGGCATCACGGCGACGATGCTGGCGGCAGGCCTGGACCCGGCGCAGAGCACGCTGTGGCGGCAGTCGGACGTGCCGGAAGTGCTTGAACTGGCGTGGCTTTTGGGCTGCGTGACGAGCATGGGCCTGATGGAGCGCGCGCACGGCTACAAGGACGCCAAGGCCAAGGGCAAGGATCTCGGTTTTGGCGCGTTTGGCTACCCGGTGCTGATGGCGGCCGATATTTTGCTCTATGATTCCGACGTGGTGCCCGTCGGCAAAGACCAAGTGCAGCACCTGGAAATGGCGCGCGACATGGCGACCTGGTTCAACGTCGCATTCATGGGCGCGCCGGCGGGCGGCACGGTCGCGGACGTCAAGTGGGACGGTCGCATGCTGAAGAAACCCGACGCGCTGGTGCAGGCCAAGACGGCGATCGTGCCCGGCGTGGACGGCCAGAAGATGTCGAAATCGTATGACAATTACATCGCGGTTTTTGCCAGCCAAAAAGAGCTGAAAAAAGGCGTGATGGCCATCAAGACCGACTCGAAAGGCTTGGAAGAGCCCAAGGATCCAGAGACTTGCAACGTGTTTCAGCTGTACAAGCTGTTCGCCACGCCGGCGCAGCAGGCGGAGCTGGCGGCGAAGTACCGCGCCGGAAATTTTGGCTACGGCCACGCCAAGCTGGAGCTGTTGGCGCTGGCGGAGGCGCATTTTGGCCCGCAGCGCGCGCGCTATGACGCGCTGATGGCGCGGCCGGATGACCTGCGGGACATCCTGAAGACCGGTGCGCAGAAGGCCCGCGCCGTGGCGCAGCCGGTGATCGAGCGCGTGCGCGATGCGACGGGCCTGCCGCCGCGGGCGTGGTGAGCGATGGTGGAGCCGCGCGACGTTGAAATTCTGCCGCCCGACCCGGACTGGCGCCCGCCGCACGAGCAGGTGCGCGTGTACGAGGTCATCGACGTGCCCGAAGGCGACGGCCCGGCGCGGGTCAAGCCGCAGCGGACCGGCGATGCGCGCATCGTCGCGAAGTGGGCCAAGTGGGCACTGCGCCTGTACGTTTTGGCGGTCGGCTCGATGCTCGTCGTCTGGCTGTTTGAGCCATTTGGCCCGAACCTGCTCGGCCACGTGACCGGCTGGCTGGAGGCGCAGGGCACGCTGGGCAAGGTGCTGGTGGTGGCGGGCGTGGCGATCGGCTGCCCGCTGTTCCTGCCCGTCGGGCCGCTGGCGGTGATTCCCGGCTACGTGTACGGCAGCGTGGAAGGCACGGCGCTGGCGATCGCCGGGTCGAGCTTGGGCGGGCTGATCAACTTTTACCTGGCGCGCTGGTATCTGGAGCCGCACGTCCACGCGTGGCTGGACAAGAACCCGACGCCGGCGACGCTGTACCGCACCATCGACGCGCGCGGCGTGCGCATCGGCGTGGGGCTGCGGCTGACGCCGATTATGCACTACGGTGTGCTGAGCTTTTTGTGCGGCCTCGCGTCCATGCGCTGGTGGCAGTTCGTGCCGGCGATGGCGGTGGGCGGGCTGCCGTGGACGTCGGTGTGGGCGAGCGTCGGCGAGATGCTGCACGAAGCGCTGAAACCGATTACGCTCGGGGCCTTGGACACCAATCCGTACGCGTGGCCGATGCGCTGGGGCGGCCTCGTGCTGCTGGTGGCGCTGGCGCTGTGGGTGGGGCGGCTGGCGCGGCGGGATCTGGCAAAAGCGACGGCGGAGGCGCAGCGATGACGCGATATCCACGATGGCTGATGGTGTTTTGCGTGCTCGCGGCGTGCGGCAGCAAGACGACGGGCGGGGAACTGCCGGATTTCAGCGTTGCCGATCCGGATGCAACGGACCTCGCCGACCTGACCGATGCGGTGGACGTGACGCCGACAGACGCGACAGCGACCGACGTCGCCACAGTGCCGGTGCCGACAGCGGGCGCGGTGACGCTGACCGCCGGCCAGGCGTCGCTGGTTGTGGATCGCGATGGGCGCAGGCTGACGCTTGGATGGGCAGGCGCGGCGCGCACGAAGCTGGATCTGAACAAGCTGCGCGTCGGCCGCGTCAAGACTTGGGATCCCGACTGGAATTACGCGCCGGATGACCTCGCCGGCAACGGTCCGGACGGCCTCAGCTGGCTGCATGTGACGACCGCGGAGTGGACGCCGCACGTGCTGGCGGGCGGGATTACGGGCGTGACGCTGCTGCTGCATCTGGCTGATGACAAAGGCGTTTCCGGCCCGGACTACCAGTTGGCGATCGAGCCACGCGCCGACGGCGACTTCCGCGCCACGCTGCAGCCCGCGGACGCCCAGCTGAACGACGATCTGACGCACGACAAGGTGGCGACGGACACGCCAGTGTACGTCGACCTCCGCGCGCAAGTACCTGCGTCAGAACGGTTTTATGGCCTTGGCGAGTACTTCGACACGCCCCAGCACCGCGGCAAAGTGCGGCACATGCAGATCGTCATCGATACGAGCATCGACGCCGGCTACAACGAGGCGCACGTGCCGATTCCGCTGCTGATCGGCACGCGCGGCTGGGGGCTTTTCGTCGAGGATCGCCACCCGGGCATCTGGGACGTCGCGGCGGCGCAAGCGGATGAAGTGCAAGCGCTTTTTGCCCACCATCAGACGACGTTTTGGCTGTTTGCTGCGGCGCAACCGATTGAAATTACCGGCCATTACACATCCATTACCGGCGCCAACGTGCTGCCGGCGAAGTGGGCGTTTGGTTCGCTGATTTGGCGCAATGAAAACAAGGACACGGCGGAAGTCCTGACCGACATGCAGGCGATCCGCGACAACGATCTGGCGATTTCCGGCATGTGGCTGGACCGGCCGTTTGACGTCGCCGTGAACAATTTTGGCTTTGATCCCAAGAAGTTCCCCGATCCCAAGGCGCTCGTCGACGGCGTCCACGCCAAGGGCATGCGCATGGGCGAGTGGTCGACGCCGTACCTGGACCCGGGTCCGGGCAATCCCAAGGCGGCACATCGCGATGAGGCGGTGCAAAAAGGCTATTTTGTCACGACGCCGCTGGGCAACGCCGAGACCAAGCTGTCGCAATGGGGCGCGCCGATCGACTTGACGAACCCGGACGCGCTGGCTTTTTGGAAGTCGCTCGTCAAACAAGCGACGGACGCTGGCATCGAGGGCTGGAAAATGGACTATGGCGAGGATATCCAAGCGGGAATTCTCACGAGTCGCACGCATTACGGTTTCTTTGATGGCAGCGACGAACGCACGATGCACCACGGTTTTCACGCCTTTTATCACCGGCCGTACGCCGAGAGCCTGCCGGCGACCGGCGGCTGGCTGCTGAGCCGCGCCGGCTCGTTTGGCGATCAGGTTTATTCCTCCATCATTTGGCCCGGAGACTTGTGTGCCAACTGGGCGCACCACGGCGAATGCGACGCGGACGGCACGACGTGCCACACCGGCGGCTTGCCGGCGTCGGTCTCGGCGTCCATCAGCCTGCCAGCCAGCGGCTACCCGCTTTTTGGCCCAGATACGGGCGGTTACAAGCACGGGCGCGCCGGCAAGGAGCTCTTCCTGCGCTGGCTGCAGCACTCGGCGTTCTCGGGAATTCTGCAAATTGGCGGCGGCGATCAGCACAATCCGTGGGATTTTGCGGCGTATCCCAGCCCGTATGCCGAAGGTGGCGTCAGCCAGTTTGATCAGGAAGTGCTGGATACCGCGCGCTATTTCATTCGCCTGCACACGCGGCTGTTTCCGTACATCTACAGCTACGCCCAAAATGCCCGCGACCACAAGCCGGGCTTGACCCGCGCGCTGGGTCTGCAATTTCCGGAATTGAATGACTTTTACGCCATTGGCGATTTTGAAGCGACCGAGTACGCGTTTGGCGAGGACCTGCTCATTGCGCCGTTTACGCAGCCCGGCGGCAAGCGCAAGGTTCTGATTCCCAAAGGACAATGGCTGGATTGGTGGACGCACCAGCCGGTCGGCTTGCCGGACGCGGCGACGGTGATCGATGTGGCGCTGCCGCTCGGGCAGTCGCCGATGTACGTGCGCGCAGGGGCCCTGATTGCGCTGCTGCGGCCGACGATTGACACGCTGGCGCCCACGACGGACGCGACCGTCGACAGTTTTGCCGGCAAGCCCGGGCGGCTGTACGTGCTGGCGACGCCCGGCAAGCCCGCGGCGCGGACGCTGTACGATGGCACGCAGCTGTCCTCGACGGCGCTGACTGGCTTTGACCCGGCGGCGTTCTTCTCGGCGCAAAAAGGCAGTGATTTCAACGTGGATGTCGAATGGCAGTTCTGGCTGGACGCCGCCGCCGCCAAGCCCAAGCCGACCGTCCAAGGCGGCGCGAGCCTCAGCGAAGCCAGCGATGACGCTACCTGGCAGACCTGCAGCAGCTGCTGGCGCTGGGATGCGGCGACGCACACCGCGGACGTCCGCGTCGCCATGGGCACGGTGTTCAGCCTATGAGCGAGCACCACGGCATTCCGCGGGCGCTGGGTAAGCCGCGGCGGGACACGGGCTTGCCGCCGGTGGAGCACGTCCAGGAAAGCTGGCTGCTGGAGCTGCTGGGCTGGCAGTTGCACGAGCGCTTGCCGGCGAAGCTGGACCTGCACGGCCACCGCGCAACACGGCCGCCGTGTCTCCTCAACAGCCAGAACACATGGATTGCCTTGGACTTGTTGGCGGCGCTGCGCGACCTGCGCAGCCGTCCCCGCGCGTTCTCGCAGCAGGCCGGGCGCTACGCGGAGCTGATGCGCGGCGCGCAGCTGGACGGCAAGCGCGTGCTGCTGGAGCTCGTGGACCCCGACGGCGCGCCGAGCGAGGCGGACCTGAAGCTCGTGGAGGCGCTGGGCAAATACCTCGACGCCGAAATCCGCGTGCTGGGACCTGCTGAAATTCAAACGATTTTGGCGAACGCGCAGTATCCCCCGCACCTGTGCGCGCGCAACCCGCTGGCGTGGTTTCACGCGCTCACGCGGGCGCCGTGACGCGCGTCGCGCTCGTGGGCTGCGGCGGTCTCGGCGTGCCGGCGGCGTGGACGCTGGCGCTGGGCGGAAAACGGCAGTTCCGCCTGGTGGACGCCGACGTCGTCGAGGAATCCAACCTGCATCGCCAAGTGCTCTATACGACTGCGGATTTTGGCCTGCCAAAAGGGGCGCAGCTGGCGGCGCTGCTGCGCGAACGTTTTGCCGCGGATGTTGAATTCGTGCCGGCGCGGCTGGATGCCGCCAACGCCGCGACGCTGCTGGAGGGCTGCGACGCGGTGTTGGAAGGCAGCGACGACGCGCTGGCGAAATTTGCCGTCAATGACTGGGCAGTCGCTCGCCCGCGGCAGCGCACGGCGGTGATCGCTGCGGCGATCGGCCGGCGCGGCCAGTGGTTTGCCGTGACGCCGCGCTCGAGCTGCTACCGCTGCCTGTTCGAGGCGCCGCCGCCGCCCGAGAGCCTGGCGACTTGCGCGATCGCCGGTGTGCTGGGACCAGTGACGGGGCAGGTTGGCGGCTACGCGGCACAAGCGCTGCTGCACGCGCTGGCCGATCAGGCGGACGCCGCGGCCGGTGCATTGGTGCGGTTGTCGCCGCGCGGTTTGCAGCGGACGGCGGTGGCGGCCGCCGCGGATTGTCGTTGCCATACCTAGTGTTGTCGCGACATTGCGCCGATTTGGCGTGACATGCGCGGTAGTGAGACAAAATCTGTCACACTGGGTATCCGGTTCCTTGCATTGGCGCTAGAATCCTCCTATTGATGCGCACCCACACTGGCACAACCTTGTCGCAAGCTGATCGCCCGCTGGTGCTGATCGTCGACGATTCCGTTGACGTCGTGCGGCTTCTGGCGCTGATTTTGGCGGAGACCTGCGACGTCATCTTCGCGACGTCGGGCGCGCAAGGCTTGGAACTGGCGCGGGCGCGACTGCCAGCGCTTGTGCTGCTTGACTTGGAAATGCCGGGGCTGGACGGCCGCGCGGTGTGGCAGCTGCTGCGCGAAGGCGCGGCGACCCGCGCGATCCCGGTGGTCTTTGTCTCGGCCGAGGACCCGCGGCACGGACCGCCGGCGGATCCTGACCTGCAGTCTGTTGGGTGGATCGCCAAACCATTCAGCGGGTTGGATGTGCAGGCAGCGGTCCGCGCGCGGCTGGCCGGAGAGACGCTGCCATGACCCCAATCGCTGGCGCTGCCGCGCGTCGGCCGTGGCAGCGGGCCGCCTGGCTCGGCGGCACCTATTTCCTGCTGGCGGTTGGTGCCGCGCTGTTGCGGCGCGATCCGGAAAATGTGGCGTTCATTTGGCCCGCCAACGCGGCGGCAGTCGCCGTGATCGCACGGGCGCCGCGGGCGGCCGCGGGGTGGAAGTACCTCGCGGTCGCCGTGGCGACGCTGCTTGCGAACCTGCTCGCCGCCGTGCCGCTGGGTGTGAACCTCGGCGCGACGGCGGGCAACCTCGCGGACGTTGTCCTGGGCACCTGGCTCCTGCGGCGGTATGTGCGGACGCACGCGGTGGGCGTGAACCTGGGATCGGCGGCGCGCGCGCTGGCGGTGACGTGCCTGCTGGCGGCGCCGCTGGGCGGGCTGATTGGCGCGACGGCGATCGCCCAGACGGTGCACACGCCGTGGGCCAGCGTCTTTTCGACGTGGTATTTCGGCGACATCGCAGGCTATTGCCTGCTGCTGGTCCCGGGCCTCGCCGTGACGCGCGCGGCCTGGCGGTCGCTGCGCGATCCCGGCGTGCTGGCGGAGCTTAGCCTCCAGGTGCTGGTGCTGACGCTGACGGTGATGCTGGGCTGGCAGGTCGTGCGCTTTCCGTTCGTGCTCATCGCTGTGCCCGCGACGTGGGTCGCGATGCGCAACGGCCTGCTGCGCGGCACGCTGGTGGCGTTGGTGACGCTCGTCGTGCTGCTCGTCACGTTTCGCCTGCACCTGTGGCAGCTGCCGGACCACGCGCTGGGTTCCAGCCCGGCGGCGCTGTGGTTTCCTTCGGTCGCGTTCATCCTGTTTGCGGTGCAAGTTGGCTTGATTGCGGATGATTACCGCGAGCAGGCACGGCTCCTGGCGGCGAGTGAGCGGCGCGTAGCGAGCGCGCTGGAGGCGGCGGCAGGCGGCTTCGTCGTCGCGGATTACCTGGGGCGCGTGCGGCTTGTGAACGGCCGGGTGACCGAGTTGCTGCGCGAGCCGCGGACGGCGATCCTCGGCAACCTTTGGCGCGACCTGCTGCCGACGGCGCAGGCGGAGGAAATCCTCGAGACGACGCGGCGGCTGATTGAAGCCGGCACCGGCGCTTTTGACCTCGAACAGGCCTGGCCGCAGCCCGACGGCACCAAGGCGTGGATTCACATCCGTGGCTCGCTGCTGCCCGACGACGAGGGCGGCGGCGAAGTGGTGCTGCAGCTGGACGACGTGTCGGCGCGGCGCGTCGCCGAGGACCGCGTGCGCGCCGCGTTCGAAGAGCTGACGAGCATCATCGACCACATCCCGGCAATGATTGGCTATTGGGACGCGGAAAACCGCAATCGTTTCGCGAACCCGGCGTATGCCGCGTGGTTTGGCCTGACGCCGGACGCGCTGCGCGGCCGCTCGCTGCCGGACGCGCTGGGCGAGCGCCGCTGGCAGAGCGTGCAGCCGCTCGTCGCCGCCATGCGCGGGCTGCAGCCGCAGACGTTCGAGGGCCACAACACCGACAGCGCCGGCCAGACGCGGCACCTGTTCGCGACCTACCTGCCCAACGCCGTCGACGGCGTGTTCCAGGGCTTTGCCGTCATCGTTTCGGACATCACGCCGGTCAAAGTGGCGCAGGAGACGCTGGCGGCGGCCAAGGAGCAGGCGGAGCAGGCCAGCCGGCAAAAGAGCGCCTTCGTCGCCAACATGAGCCATGAAATCCGCACGCCGCTCAACGCGATTTTGGGCGCGGCCTGGCTGCTGGAGCGCCACGACATGGGCGCTGAGCAGCGGCAGTATCTGGAGCTGATCCGCACCGCCGGGCAGTCGCTGCTGGGGCTGCTGAACGACGTGCTGGATTTCTCGAAGATTGAGGCGGGCAAGCTGGACATCGCCCACGAGCCGATCGCCCTGGACAGCCTGCTGGCGTCGGTCGCGGCGATGATGGTGGCGACGGCGGGGACCAAGGATCTCGAACTGATTGTGCGCGTGGCGCCGGACGTGCCGCGCGCGCCGGTGGGCGATGCGCTGCGGCTGCAGCAGGTGCTCGTCAACCTTGTCGGCAATGCCATCAAGTTCACCGCGACGGGCGAGGTGGAGCTTGCCGTGACGTGGACGCCGGCGCCGGACGGCACGCCTGGGCTGACGTTCGCGGTGCGCGACACCGGCATCGGCATGTCGCCCGAGCAGCAGGCGCTGATCTTCGCGCCGTTTGCCCAGGCAGACGCGTCCATCAACCGGCGCTTTGGCGGCACGGGGCTGGGCCTGGCGATCACGCGGCGGCTCGTCGAGGCGATGCGCGGCGCGATCCGCGTCGAGAGCGCGCTCGGGCAGGGCACGACTTTTACGGTGACGCTGCCGTTGCCGCCGGGCGATGCCAGCGCGCCGCCGCTGCACGACACGCCGCGGACGATTCCGGTAGCGCTTGTCGTCGACGACAGCCCGGCAGCGGGGTTGGCAATCGCCGAGCTGATCGCCTCGTGGGGCTGGCTGACCGATCGCGCGACGAGCGCGGCGGATGCCTGGAAGCTGATCCGCGCGCGGCAGCAGCGGCGGCAGGGGTATGATCTGGCGGTGATCGACCGGCAGATGCCGGAAACCGACGGCCTGACGATGCTGGCGCAGCTGCGCGCCGATCCGTGGACGCGGGCGTGGCCGACGGTGCTGGCGGAGCGGGCGGCGCAGTGGGCGGAGCGGCCGCCAGAGAGCGCGGTGACGCAGGCGGATGGCACGGTGCCCAAGCCTGTGGCGCCGCACGCGCTCGCCGAGGTTGTGCACGCGGCGCTGGCCGGTCGTCACGGCGCGCCGGCGCTTGCCCCGTCGCCGCCGGAGCTGGCGCCGCCGCAGCCGCTAGCCGGGCTGCGGCTGATGCTTGTGGAAGACAATCCGCTGAATCAGGTCGTGGCCCGCGGCGTGCTGGAGCAGGCGGGCGCGCAGATTGAGGTGCACGACAGCGGCGCTTCGGCGCTGGACCGGCTGCGCGGCGGCGCGCAATTTGCCGCGATCCTCATGGACATCCAGATGCCGGAGATGGACGGCTTTACCGCGGCGCAGCTAATTCGCGGCGAGCTGGGCTTGCAGGTGCCGATCGTCGCGCTGACCGCTGGCGTGCTGCCCGATGAGCGTGCCCGCTGCCTCGCGGCGGGGATGGACGAATTTGTGCCCAAGCCGCTGGACGTGCCGCACTTGCTGGCGGTGTTGGCGCATGTGACCGGGCGCTCGCCGCTGGTGCCGCCGCCGGCGCGCGTCCCGACGCTGGGTCGCCAGCCAGAAGAGGCGGCGTTCGCGCCCGACGATCTGCTGGCCGCGCTGGGCCGCGACCCGGAGAGTCGGCAGGCGTTCTTCGAATTGGTGCGCGAGTTCATTGCCGAGGACGTGCTGCCGCTCGCGCGCGCGGAGGCCGCTTGGCAGCAAGGGGAGCGGGTAGCCGCAGCGGCGCAGCTCCATGCTTTGCGCGGCGCGGTGGGCACGCTGGGCGCGCTGCAGTTCGCGGCGGTCTGCCGCAAGCTGGAACAGCGGTTGAAGGAGCAGCCAGCGCGCGTCGAACACCGGCATTTTGTCGCGGCGCGCGATGCCCTGGCGCAAGCCGTGGCGGCGGCGCGCGTGTGGCTCGACGAGCAACCGCAGCTGCCCGTGGCGATGGTGGCGGAGCCGGAGGACCGCGCGCGGTTCGTGCTCTGGCTGCGGGCGCAGGACTTCCGCGCTTGTTCGGTGTGGCTGGGCGTGCGGCCGCGGCTGGCGCAGGAGCTGGCGGCAGCGGACCTCGAAGCGCTGGATACGGCGATGGCGGGCTTGGATTTTCCGGCGGTGCTGGCGCACCTGGCGCGGCTGGGGCTGGCCTGACGGCTACTGCTCGGTGATGACCGTGCCCGGCGCCTGCGTGCCCGACGGCTGCGGCCGATCGGCGAAGATGTCGGCCACCGTCTCTTTCTTTGTTGCCGGCACTTGGGATACCGTAAAGCCGCGTTCTGTCAGGGGAAATTCTTCAGTGCCATTCCACTGGCCCTCGTTGGACGGCAGGCCAATCGTGTACTTGTAGTGGATGGCCGTGCCCTTGGCCAGCGGCACGACGAGGCTCCAGACCTGGTCGTTGGCCTTGGCGTCGCCCTGCAAGCCATCGTCGCGCAAGGCGATTTTGTTGGGCACCCACGCCGTCTTCATGCCCAGCTTCGGGTCGTTGCCGGCGATGTAGACGATGCCGGTGCCCTTGGGCGGCGGCGGCGTGTTGATGTTGCCGTAGGTGTTGATCGCAATGGATTTTTCCGAGACGTCGCAGGTGAATGTGACGAAGACCGCCGAGGTCGGGTCGTCGACGAAGACCTGGGAGTTCAGCGACGGCGCGAGGTCGGCGGACTTGCCGTTGGTGGCAAACACGAGCTGCGCTTCCAGCGGGTCGCCAGCGACGATGCCGATGTCCGTGTAGGGAATGAAGAATTCCAGCAGCGTGCCGCCCTTGACCGGCCCAGCAAGCACGCCGTTGAATGGCGTTGGGGTGATCGCCGCCCAGTTCTGCGTGCCGTCGGACTTGCGCAGGGTCGTCGTCGCCACGCCGCCCGCCAGATCGACCCACAGCTCGCGCGCGGCGCCCTTGCCCTTCCAGGTGAACGCGTCGCCAAAGCGCGAGAACAGCGTCGCCGGGTCCTCCTGCGTCTGCCCAGTCGCCAGGTTGACGATGTGCTTTTGCGACAGGTAAACGCCCAGCCCGCCGGTCGCCTTGGACAGGTCAAAGTTGTGCTGCACCGCGAGGAACAGGCCGTCTTTGCCGTTGTAGGTGCCAAAGCCGTAGTAAACAGTGGCGATCCAGTCGTCCGGGTTGGCGATGGCGCCGGACGAGTCGCTGTCAAAGAAGAAGCCGCCTTTTGTCGACCACTCCGACTCGTTGGGCGTGAACATGCCGTCCAGCGTCGGCGGCGGGTCGAGCGGTCCCTGCGGCGCCTGCGGGTTCGCCTGGATGATCGGTTTGAAGTCCGGCAGCGCGATCGTCGCCTTGCCCAGCAGCTTGAGCGCCGCGTTCATCTGCGCGTACATGCCCGCGAGGTGCGTCCGAAACGCCGTGTCAAACGGCGAGTCGTCGTTGGACGGCGAGGTCTCGTCGCCGCCATACCACCAAAACCAGTCGGAGCCTTCGGCGGCGTAAATCTCGTCAAAAGCCTTCCACGTGTGCCAATCCGCCGTCGTCTGGTCGACCGGCTCGGGCGCCTTCGGGTCCGGCTGCGTCAGCCCGGAAGCCTGCAGGTCCATGCGCGCGGTGCGCAGGTATTCCCAGCCGGTATTTTCCTCGGTTTCGCCAATCCAGATCGCGAAGTTGCCGCCGATCCATGAGCCCGGGAACAGCGGCTCCACCTCGTTCAGCCCCGTCAGCGGGTGCGCCGGCACGTTGCGCGCCGGGTTGCCCAGCAGGTACTCGCTGCCGGTCACGGAGATGATCTCGCCGGCGGCCTGGCTCTGCGTCAGGCGGCTGTAGAGCGCGATGAAAAAGCCTTTGCCGTCATGCTCTTTGCTGAAGGTCTCCCAGGCGTTCTCGCCGTCGAGGATGAGCGTGATGACGCGGTCCGGCGCGCCAAAGCTCGGGGCTTGCGACGAGACGTTCTTGATCAAGTCGTCCGCCGCATCGGTGCCGACCATGCCCTGATACTTGAAGCCGATGTCGTTCGACATGTTCGTGTTGCGGAAAAACACCGCCATCGCCTGCGTCGGGTCGGTGATTGGCCCGACGTTGGTGTCCGTGTCCACGCGCCACGGACCCTGCGGCGCGCCGCTGACGTCCGCCACCGCGCCGCCGGGCTTGAAGCCCTTGGACGCCGCCAGGACCGCCTGGTCGGTCGCGACCCAGTTGATGTTGAACTTGCGGAAATGCTGGATGACCGCCTCTGCCACCGAGCCCTCGCCCGGCCACATCCCGCGCGGCGGCTGGCCGAAAATGTTCGTGTAAAACGCCACGGCGCGGCCGACCTGCGCGTCGGCGTCCTGCGGAAACTGGAACGGCGGCTCCGGCTTGGGATCGTACGGCTGGCCGTAAGCCTCCAGTTCCGTGTCGTGCACAAGCGGCAGGATCGGGTGATAGAACGGCGTCGTGGCAATTTCGATCTGGCCGGTGTGCAACGCCGCGTCGTAGAACAGTTTTTTGTGGATCGGGATCACGGCCTTGATGATCTTGACCTCCTCCGCGACGATGCGATTGGCCAGCGCTTCGCTCATCGGCACCTTCAGCGTGAACGTGGCGTTGGTCGGCGCCGAGGCGGAAATGATGTCGGTCAAATCCACGACGTCGCCGGTCGGCAGCGCCACCGGACCGTGCAGGAAATCCGGGTCAAACCACGCGATCTCAAACCAGATCTTCAGCGCCAAAAAATCGTCCTTGGTCAGCGTTGCCGGGTTCTTGTCGCGCAGCGCCGCGTAGGCCGGGAAGCGGTCCATCAGCACCGGCGAGGTCGACACGCACGACCACGGATCGGCGTACAGCAGGCCAATTTGCTTGGTCGTCGCGGTCGCGGGGTCCGGCGTCGGCTCCAGCAGCAGGTCGATCCACGGGTCGGTGTGGCCCTTCCACTTGGCCAAAAAGCCAGCGGCGTCCACGGTGTTCTTCTTGGTGTCGACAAACGGCGCCAGCCGGTCGATGTAGTACGGAATCATCTGGTTCAACAGCACCGGCGTGATGTTGATGGTCATGTGCACGTCGGGATAACCCTGCAAAATCGCGGCCATGTCGTAGTAATCTTTGGTCGCGTGCTTGCGCACCCATGGCGAGGTGAGCTGGTCGGCGATCGGGTCCAGGTACGTCGGCTGGTGCTGGTGCCACATGATCTGCACGTAGACAGTGCGCTTGATGGTCGCCTTGTTCAGGCTCGTGCTGATCGGCTGACCGTCAAACGCCTTGATCGTCTTGACCAAAACCTTGTAGGTCAGCGCCGGATTGACCGTCTGCGCCGGATCCAGCGTCAGCGTCACGAACTGCGGATCCGCGCCCGCCTCCGACTGCAGCACGTTCAGCGTGCCCGTCGACGAATCGGTGATCGAAAAGCTCTTCGGGTTTGTCACCGTCGTCGGATCGACCGGCTTGTTGAAGCGCACTTTCACGTTCTTGCCGTCCGGCGAAAACGCGCTCTGAACGGTCAAGCTGCCCGATGGCCACGCCGAAGCATCGCCGCCCGCGTCCGGCGTCGCGGTGTCCGGCGCGATCGTGTCTGGCTGCGGAGTGTCGCCCACCGGCAGGTCTTGAAGCGGCGCATCCTGCACCGGCACATCGGCAATCAAGTCAGGCAGTTGCGTGTCCAAGCCCGGTCCGGCATCGCCGTCCGCCAGCTGGCTGTCCGGCTGCACCGTCGCGTCCTCGCCCGGCGGCACATCGACCGGCGGCTTCTGCGCGCCGTCGCTCAGCGTCACGGTGATGTCCAAGCCGGCGCCGTCCAGCGTCTGGTTGTAGGCGGTTCCCGGACCCTGCCACGCGTCGTCCAACGGCACGCGCGCCTCCGTCTCGGGCGCACGCGCACAGGCAACACACGCGGTCAGAACCAAAATCGCCAAAATCCGCTGTGCCACTGCAACCTCCCGCACACCAACCCGCGCTGAGCATACAGGTTTGCCGGGGTGGATCGCTAGGTCCGCGACGCGTCCGCGGTTGCCTTTGTCTCGTGGCAATCGCATCATGAGGCACTGGCGGCTGTGATCCCGGCCGCCTGCGGAGGCAGCGGTGCGTGCAGTCAAGATTTCGTGTGCAATTTCGCAGCTCTGGCTGCTGGCCGCCGTGGCGATCGCCGGATGCGGCACCAAGTACACGTGCCCGGAAAATTTCGTCGTCAACGGATCGCTCTGCGTCTGCCCGGAAGTCGGCTTTCACCAGGACGGCGTGACCTGCATCAAGGACGACGTTCCGGCCGACACAACGACCGCGGACACGCTCAGCGACGTCGCCGACACAGCCGGCAGCGAGCTGTCCGGCACGGACAATGACACCGCGACCGACCAGCCCGGTGACGTGACCGGCAGCGACACGCCCGGACCCGACGTGCCGTACGACAGCGGACCGGCGAAAAAGGTCGTCGGCGCTGCGTGCACGGACGACATCGATTGCGTCGGCGGCCTGCAGTGCTTTTCGTGGCCGAAGGGCTACTGCACGATGACGCCATGCGCCGCCACCGGCACGCCGTGCCCCGGCAACGCGCAGTGCTGGACGAGCGACGCCACCGCGCCCGCCGTCTGCAGCCAGGCGTGCGATACGGTCAACGACTGCCGCGCCGCCGACGGCTACGGCTGCAAGCGCTTGTCGACGCCGTTCGGTGGCATCGACGCCAACTTGTGCCTGCCGGCGGGCGCCAGCAAGGTCGGCATGGGCTGCACCAAGCCGCTGGACTGCAGCGGCGACAACACCTGCCTCACCGACATGAACGGCGGCTACTGCGCGCGCATCGGCTGCAGCGCCACGGACCCGTGCGACGCCGACGCCTCGTGCGTCATGCGCAACGGCTCGTTCGTGTGCCTGAAGACCTGCCTCGCCGACACCGACTGCGCCATCGCCACCAAGCAGAGCCGCAAGTGCGTCACCAAGACCGACGTCAAGAAAAAGACCGTCCAGGTCTGCCTCGATTCCGTCAAGGCGGCGCCCGTCGGCGCGGCGTGCGTCGCGGATCTCGACTGCGACTCCAAGCTCTGCTCCATCTTCGCCAAGGGCACCTGCTCGGTCGGCGGCGCTGTCTGCCTGACCGACGTCGAGTGCGGCGCCAGCGCGCCGTGCAACATCCCCAAGGACGGCTCGCTGGACAAAGGCGTCTGCTCCGCAGCGTGCGACACCAACAAAAACTGCCCGACGGGCGGCTTCTGCGTCGGCCAGGGCAACACCGGCACCGGCACGTGCTCCGGCACGTGCAAGGGCCCCGGCGACGCGGATTCCTGCGGCGGCGTGCCGGGCATGACCTGCCTCTTCGGCCAACCGCTCGTCACGCCCACCGGCGTCACGCAGCCCGGCTACGCCTGCGCGCCTCGGGCTGCCGGTACCGCCGGCGCCGACTGCACGAGCAACGCCGACTGCGGCAAGGGCACCAACTGCATCGTCAACGCCCAGGCCAACGGCGGCTACTGCGCCACGTCGTGCGACACCACGCCGTGCCCGTTCGGCAGCGCCTGCGCCGACCTCGGCATCAAGATGTGCGAGCGGATGTGCGGCATTGACGAAGACTGCCCGCCGCTGTTCGTCTGCAAGCAGGACAACCAGGCCGGCACCAAGGTCTGCACGCTGCCGTAGCCGGTCTCGCTGCTGCCGCGTCAAGCGCAAATTCTGCCGTAGTTACGCGGGTCTGCGCCGATTTGGCCGCTGTCGATCTGCGCCCGCGCGCGGCGCCAGCGGCGGCCAGGGCCCGCGCGCGGTCTGCGGCAACGGCGGAAGTTCGCTCGAGGTAGTCGCGGTTGGTCGCAGCAGCGGCGACGCGCCTGGCCGATGCATCCGCCCGCGCTCAGGCGCGCTGGCGATCGGCGCTCAGCGCCGCGGGAGCGGACCCGACGTCGCCGCGTGGCGCTGGTTCACGGGCTGCAGCAGAGGATGCCGGTGACTGGCGCCCAGCCCGCAGCGTTGGTCTTGGAGCAGCCGAGCAGCGTCGCCGTGCCGCCGTTCGTGTCAGCGTTCGGCGTGCAGGACGTCGGCGTGGCGGCGGCGATGGTGCCGCAGCTGCCGCCGACCGCCGCGACCGTCATGTCGTTGGTCTGGTCGGTGCAAGTGTTGCAGCCGCCGGCGCGGTTGGACGCGTTCATGACCCAGCAGCCGGCGGCCGCGCCTTGGGACGCGGTGATTGTCGCGAGCAGCGCCTTGTCCGCCGCGCTCGTCGAGCAGATGTGCCAGCCGGTCTGGCAGAGCGCCGCGGCGCTGGCGCCGTTGTTGACAGTGCCGGTGAAGTTGCCGCCGCATGCGGCGATCTTCGGCTGGCTGGCCGGCGGCGTGATGTTCTCGCGCGTGCCGTCCGCGCAGCCTTCCTGCTTGCACGTGGACGAGCAGCCGTCGCCGTTCACCAGGTTGCCGTCGTCACACGTCTCGCCGAGCGCCGCGGTCAGGATGCCGTCACCGCACTTGCCGGCGATGCAGCCGCCGTTGACGCAGATATTGGTGCCGCCACAGCCAGTGCCGTTGGTCACGCTGGTGTAGACGCAGCCGCCGGGCGCGACGCAGGAGTCGGTCGTGCACGGGTTGTTGTCGTTGCAGGTGACGGCCGCGCCGCTGCAGGTGCCGCCGGCGCAGATGTCGGGGTTGGTGCACGCGTTGCTGTCGTTGCACGCCAGCGTATTGTTGGCGTGGGCGCAGCCGGTCGTCGGGTTGCAGGTGTCGGTGGTGCAGACCTGGGCGTCGTCGCAGTTGAGCGCGCTGCCGGCGGTGCAGGTGCCGGCTTGGCAGCTGTCGCCGACGGTGCAGACGCTGCCGTCTGCGTCGCAGCCAGTGCCGTTGACCACGGGCGTGAACACGCAGGCGCCGGTGCCGGTGTTGCAGCTGTCCGTCGTGCAGCTGTTGCCGTCGTTGCAGATCAGCGCCGGGCCAGGCGCGCAGGCACCGCTGGCGCAGGCGTCGCCCTGGGTGCAGGCGTTGCCGTCGCTGCAGGTCGCGTTGTTGTTGACGTGGACGCAGCCGTTGACGGCGTCGCAGCTGTCATTGGTGCACGGGTTGCCGTCGTCGCAGCTGAGCGTGCCGGCGGCGACGCAGGCGGTGCCCACGCAGCTGTCGTTCGGCGTGCAGACGTTGTTGTCGGCATTGCACGCCGCGCCGCTGTTTTGTGCCGCCGGGCTGCAGACGCCGGTCGCGGGCGCGCAGGTGTTCTTGGCGCACGTCGTGTCGCCGGTGGCGTCGCAGGTGACGATTGTTGCCGGATTGACGACGCACGTGTGGCTGCTCAGCTGGCAAATCAGCGTGCCGTCGCAGAGGTTGCCGTTCTCCAAGCCCGCGCAATCGGCGGTCTTTTGGCACTGGCAGGTGCTGGCGCCGCCGACGCAGACGCCGGCCGCGCAGGCGTCGCCCTGCGTGCAGCTGTTGCCGTCGTCGCACGGCGCGGTGTTGTTGGTGTGGCTGCAGCCGCTGGCGGGCAGGCAAGCGTCGGTCGTGCACGGGTTGGCGTCGTCGCAGGCGGTGGCGACGTTGATGGCGGTGCCGGCGCACAAGCCGCCGCCGCAGACGTCGTTCTGCGTGCAGGCGTTGCCGTCATTGCAGCCGAGGCTGTTGTTGGTGAAGACGCAGCCGGTGGCCGGGGCGCACGAGTCGCTCGTGCACACGTTGCCGTCGGTGCAGAGGATGCCGATGCCGGCGCACAGGCCGGCGGCGCAGGTGTCGCCGCTTGTGCAGGCGTTGCCGTCCGAGCACGCCGCGGTGTTGAACGCGTGCAGGCAGCCGGAGCCGGCGTCGCAGGTGTCGTCCGTGCACGGGTTGCCGTCGCTGCAGCTGACGGCGACGTTGATGGCCGTGCCGGAGCAGACGCCGCCGCCGCAGATGTCATTGGTTGTGCACAAGTTGTTGTCATTGCAGGCGATGGCGTTGTTGACGTGCGTGCAGCCGATCGCGCTGTCGCAGGCGTCGTTGGTGCACGGGTTGCCGTCGTCGCAGGCGACCGGCGCGCCGGCGCACTTGCCGACGTTGCAGACGTCGCCGCTCGTGCAGGCATTGCCGTCGTCGCACGGGCCGCCGGCGTTGAAGTTCAGGCACGCGCCGGTGGTCATGTCGCACGAGTCGCCCGTGCAGGCGTTGTTGTCGTTGCAGTTCTTGGCGGTGCCGGCCAAGCAGGCGCTGGCGGCGCAGGTGTCGCCGATTGTGCACGGGTTGTTGTCGCTGCACGGCGCGGCGTTGGCGCTGTGGACGCAGCCGTTGACCGGGTCGCACATGTCGTCCGTGCACGGGTTGCCGTCGTCGCAGCCGATCGCCACGCCGGCCACGCAGGTGCCGTTGCTGCACTGGTCGCCAGAGGTGCACACCGAATTGTCGGCGTTGCAGGCGCCGCCGTTGTTGACGGGCGCCAGCGCGCACTGGCCAGTCGCCGCCGCGCAGGTGTTGACGGCGCAGGCGGTGTCGTTGGCGGCGGAGCACTTGACGATTGTCGCCGGGTCGATGACGCAGGTGTGCGATGCGTCGCAGATCAACGAGCCGTCGCACAGGCTGCCGTTCTGGAACGGCACGCAGTCCGCGTTGGCCTGACACTGGCAGGTGGAAGCGCCGCCGACGCAAGCGCCCGCGGCGCAGCTGTCGTTGCCGGTGCACGGGTTGCCGTCATCGCACGGCGCTGTGTTGTTCTGGTGGAAGCAGCCGTTTGTCACGTCGCAGCCGTCGCTCGTGCACGGGTTGTTGTCGTTGCAGGCGGTGGCGACGTCCAACGCCGCGCCGGTGCACTTGCCGGAGCTGCACAAGTCATTGTTCGTGCAGGCATTGCCGTCGTTGCACGGCAGCAAGTTGGGCGTGAAGACGCAGCCGGCGGTGGCGTCGCAGCTGTCGCTGGTGCAGACGTTGCCGTCGTCGCAGGTGATGGCGAAACCGGCGCAGATGCCGGCGCCGCAGACGTCGCCGGAGCTGCAGGCGTTGCCGTCGTCGCAGGGCAGGGCGTTGTCGACGACGACGCAGTCGCCCGCCAAGCTGTTGCAGATCTCAGTCGTGCACGGGTTGTTGTCGTTGCAGATGACGGGCGCGCCGGCGCCGCAGCCGCCGCCGTTGCAGGTGTCGCCGGTCGTGCAGGCGTTGCCGTCGCTGCACGGCGCCGTGTTGGGCGTGTGCTGGCAGCCGAGCACCGCGTCGCAGACGTCGTCCGTGCACGGGTTGCTGTCGTCGCAGAGTACGTTCGGACCGGCGACGCACAAGGCGCCCTGGCAGGTGTCCGGGCTTGTGCAGACAGTGCCGTCTGCGTCGCAGAACTGGCCGGGATTTTGCGCCGTCAGGCTGCACATGCCGGTGGCCGGCGCGCAGGTGTTCTTGGCGCAGACGTTGTCGGCCGAGGCGTCACAGACGATGACGCTCGCCGGGTTGATGACGCACGCGCCGGCGGTGCAAGCCAGGGTGCCGTTGCACAGGTTGCCGTCCTCAAAGCTGGCGCAGTCGGCGGTCGTCGCGCACGCGCAAGTGCTGGCGCCGCCCACGCACACGCCCGCGGCGCATGCGTCGCCGGCGGTGCAGGGGTTGCCGTCGTCACACGCGCCGGTGTTGTTGCTGTGCGCGCAGCCAGCGACGAGGTCGCAGCTGTCGGTTGTGCACGGGTTGCCGTCGTCGCAGTTGGCGCCCACGGTCAGGCCGCCGCCGCACACGCCGTTGGCGTCGCAGGCTTCGTTGACTGTGCACGGGTTGCCGTCGTCGCACGGCAGCAGGGTGGACTTGTGAACGCAGCCGGAGAAGCCGGTGCAGCTGTCCTCCGTGCACGCGTTGCCGTCGTCGCACGAGGTCGCGGCGCCGGAGAGGCAGACGGCGTCGCTGCAGACGTCACCGACGGTGCAGGCGTTGCCGTCGTCGCACGCGGCGGTGTTGTTGGCGTGGACGCAGGCGCCGGTGGTGTCGCAGGTGTCGTCGGTGCACGGGTTCTTGTCGTTGCAGTCGAGCTGCGTGCCGGCGCAGGTGCCGGCCGTGCAGGCGTCGTTGCTGGTGCAGACAAGGCCGTCGTCGCAGGCGGTGCCGTCCAGCGGCGTGTGGCTGCAGCCGCCGGCCGTGCAGGTGTCGGCGGTGCACGGGTTGGTGTCGTCGCAGTTGATTGTCGTCGACACGATGCAGCCGGCGGTCTTGTCGCAGCTGCTCTGGATGCACGGGTTGCTGGCGTCGCAGACGACCGCGGCGCCGTTGGTGCAGAAGCCGCTGGCGCAGACTTCGCCGGTCGTGCAGGCGTTGCCGTCGTTGCAGGCGGAGCCGTCGGCCAACAGCGGGCTGCCGACCTGGCAGGTGCCGCTCGTGCACACGGGCACGCCGCACGCGGTGACGAGCGCGGCACAGTCGGCGTCGGTTGTACATTCGGTCGTCGTCGTGACGTCGGTCGCGTCGGTCACGGTGGCGTCGCCGGCATCGGCAACGCTTGTCACGTCGCCGACGTCGCCGACGGTGTCGCTGCCGTCCGGGTACTTGGCGTCGTAGTAGAGGCCGTCGACGCCGATGCTGCCGTCGCTGACGTCGCTCTTCGGCACGTCCTGGCCGTCGCCGTCCTTGCCAATCTGCGTGTCGTCCGTCAGCTTCGTGTCACCGGCGTCGATCGCGTCGCCGAACGTCAAACCGCCGAGGTCGTTGGCAAAGTAGCCTTTGACATTTGTCGGATCCTGCACGGCTGCGTCATCGCCGCAGGCCTGCGCGCCGGCCAGCACGAGCAGCAGCGCCAGCGCAGTGCTGCGATTTTGGCCCAAAGTTCCCCGCCCGTTCACCCGATTCTGACCGCAAATGTGCATCTTTTTCCCCAAATTTCGAACCACGCCCATGGTACGCAACCACGCCGCTGCGTCAAGCGAATCGCCGCAATGACCCGACACATTGCTCTGGTTCAGCGCACGCAGCGGACCGACGCGTTGCTGCTGTTGTACAACGCCAAGGTCACCCCGTCGGCGAAGCGCACGCTCCAGAATTTGCTGGGGGAATTGGCGAATACATCGCTCGTGAAAAAGGAGTCGCTCGTGCCGGTGAAAACGGCCGGCAACGTCGGCGCGGCGAGGCGGCGGTCGACAAGTGATTCGAGCTCCAGGATGCCGGGGAGGCGCCAACCGCCGCCGTCCAGCGCCAAGCCGGCGCACAAGGCCGTCGCTCCGGTCAAGTAGTTGATGTTGGACTGCCCGGCCAGCTGCCAGTTGCGCCCGGTGACGTTGTCCAGAACCCAGCCCTTGCTTGTGTCCGTGCCCCAGCGCGCGCCGGGGACGTTGGGGGTGGTGAACGGCGAGCGCACGCAGCGGGCGCGGTACGCCGCGCTGGGCAGGTCGACGCTCGTTTGGCCTTCCTTGAAGTCGACGAGCCAGTAGTTGGCAAAGTCGATGTTCTGCACGGCCGTCCAATAGCCGCTGGCGGCGGTGCCGCTGAGGAATGGCGTGCCGATGGCAGGATTGAACGCGGTCTGGTCGCGCAGCGTCAGCAGCTCGGCAACGGTCGGCAGCCGCCAGTCCGTCAGGCCGTTCAGGTTGAGATTCTGGCAGTACAAGGTGGCATTCGTGTACGTCTTGGCGGCGCCGGAGTCGGCCTTTTGCCAGGTCAGGTAGGTGTTCTTGTCGGTGACCGTGCCGTCGCCGCTGTCGACGAGATACGTGTTGGGCGAGGCCTGGCGGATGCCCCACGCCGGATAGTCTGGCGCGCAGAGCTTGCTGCCATCGGCGAGGGTGACGAGCGGGTGCGTCGTCGGGCAGCTCTGGTTCTTGGTGATGGTCAGCACGTACGTTGGGAACGGGCCGCACGATCCGAGGAAACAGGCGAGGTTCGTGCCGCAGCTCGTGCCATTGGGCGAAACCGTGTGTTTGCAGCCGCCGACCGGGTCGCAGGTGTCGACTGAGCACGGGTTGCCGTCGTCGCAGCTGATCGGGTTGCCGGTGCAGGCACCGCCGACGCAGAAGTCGCCGGTGGTGCAGACGCTGCTGTCATTGCAGGCGGCGTTGACGTTGCCGTGGGCGCAACCCGTGATGTTGTCGCAGGAATCGCTGGTGCAGACGTTGCCGTCGTCGCAGTTCAGCGGCGTGCCGATGCAGGTGCCGGCGGCGCAGGTGTCGGCGGACGTGCAGGCGCTGCCGTCGCTGCACGGGATGCCGTCGGCGTTCGTCGTGTAGCAGCCGGTGGCTTTGACGCAGGCGTCGGTTGTGCAGGCGTTGCCGTCGCTGCAGTTGACCGTGTTGCCGGCGCAGACGCCGCCGATGCAGGTGTCGCTGGCCGTGCACTTGTTGCCGTCGTCGCAGACCGCGGAGATGAAGCTGTAGACGCAGCCGGTCGTTGGGTCGCAGGCGTCGCTCGTGCACGGGTTCTTGTCGTCGCAGTTCAGCTGCGCGCCAACGCAGACCTTGTGGCTGCAGGTGTCCGCCGTCGTGCAGGCGTTGCCGTCGTTGCAAGGCGCGATGTTTTCGGTCCACGTGCAGGTGTTGCCGTTGGTGCAATTGTCGGTCGTGCAGGCGTTGCCGTCGCTGCATGCGGTCACGCTGGGCACGTAGACGCAGCCGCTCGTCGGGTCGCAGCTGTCGTCGGTGCACAGGTTCTGGTCGTCGCAGCTGATGTTGGTGCCGAGGCACGCGCCGCTGCTGCAGGTGTCGCCGGTCGTACACAAGTTGCCGTCATTGCAGCCGTTGGAGTTGAACGGGTGGACGCAGCCCTTGCCAACGACGCAGCTGTCGTCCGTGCACGGGATGCCGTCGTCGCAGTTCAGCGCGCTGCCCTTGCAGACGCCGGTTTTGCAGACGTCCCCGGTCGTGCAAGCGTTGCCGTCGTTGCAGTTGCTTGTGTTGTCGACGTTCAGGCAGCCCTGCGTCGCATCGCAGACGTCGGTTGTGCAGGCG
>CAIPXZ010000679.1 GCA_903869075.1 uncultured Myxococcales bacterium
CGGTAATCTCGGCCATCTCTGTCCTCGCAAAACTTCGTCGGGTTAGCTCTCGGCACTCAGCGCGTCATCGCCGATGGTCAGGAACGGCGTGGCGTCCTCGACGGCATCGGCTTCGGCAAAAGTCAGGTAATACATCGTATGTGCAGGCTTTTCAGCGAGGATGACGCGGTGAATCCGCACAATCTGCTCGTTGGAAAAGTGCGTGTCCGCCACCGGCAGGTGCACGACGAAACAGTGCGCCAGGTTCAGCGGCGGCAGGATCGTCGACGACACGCCGATCTCCGACGCCACGCCGACGCGGAACGGCTCGAATGGCCAGACGTTTTCGCGGATCTCCGCGTCAAAGCCGAGGTACATCCGCAGGAGCGTCGCCAGCGCCGACTTGGTGCCGCGCTGGTTGTACAGTGCCGGAGCTACGCGCAACCATTGGCGTTTTTGCGTGTCGGTCCAATCCGTCTCCAGCTGCAGCGCCAGCCACGAGCCGAGCCACGGCAGGTACTGCGCGTCGGTCTCCAGCGGCCGCAGCAAGGTCGGCACGCGCTCAATCGTGTCCGCTGTCTTGTCGTGGATCTGCTGGAACATCCATAGGAATTGCTGCAGCAGCGCGTTGTCCTCGTTGGCCATCGAGTACAGCTGCGGCAAGAACCGGCTCCAGCTCTTGCGCGCGACCTGCAGCTCCAGCGGCGCCGCGCTATCCACCAGCTGGCCGCGCACCGGCAGCTGCGCCACGACCTGGAATTCCTCGGCGTATGCCTCGACGTAGCGCACAAGCACGTTCGGACGGCCGTCCGCCGCGGCGAACCCCGCTTGGGCAATGACGATTTGCGCATCGCGCAAGCGCATGCCGGTCAGCTCCGGCACGATCACCTTGCGGCTGCGCCGTTCTGCCTGTCGCGCCCCGCGCATGTTGCCTGAATCGACCATACCCACCTGGTACCGTTAAATAATCCGCTCGTGGGACTTCTCGACAACATCCACCCGCACGCAGTGCACAAGCTCGCCCGGCGCCACCTTGAACTGCTCGACCTCCAGCTTCGACGCGTCGTCCAAAAGCCGCACGCGGTCGACGAAATCGACGCCCGGCACGTCTTCACTCACGTGGTACAGGTCGACGCGGTAGACCGGCCGGCCAAATGGCCAGCCTTTGCCGTCCCGGCCGCCTTTGAGCGGATGCAAAAACAGCCGCACCCGCCGCTGGATTTCGCGCTTCACGCGCTCCGAGCCCGCCGACTGCAGCACGATGATGTCCACCTGCACCGACAGCTCGCGAAACGCCGGCCGCCGCACGTTCAGCACGGTTGACAGCAGCTTGCGGTCCGCCAAGTGGTGGCGCACGCGCCGCAGCAGCTCGGTCGACGGGATCGGCTTCTCCAGAAAATCCGGATGGTTTTCAGCCACTTTTGGCACAACCACGACCGTCACTTCGCCCTCGCGCTCGGGCGTCGGCAGCGCACAGACGCGCGCCACGGAGTTCGACGCCTCCAGCGCCAGCCACTCGAAGTCCTCCGCCGTCACCGCCCGCCCGCGCGCCTTGAGGCTGTGCGGCCCCCGCCGCTTGGCCTGCTCGACCGTTTCCAGGTTGCAGCCGCCCGCCGCCGCGTGCAGGTTGCGGACTTTCTCCACGTACGGCACCGCCTGCAGCAGCACCGTCAGGCTCTCCGCCGGCACATTGCCGTCCTCGCCGCCGCCGACCTGATAGCGCTTGCAGAGGATGTTGCGGTCGCCTTTTGGCGGCACAAGCCCATGAATTCCATCGCCAAACCGCACTTCATTGGTCACCACATCTTTGACGTAGTGCCGCGAACTCGCCGTCGACTCGTACAGGCTGTCCACCTGCTTCCAGCGCACCAGCACGCCGTCCGGCTGGCCGTCGTCCAGCAGCGCGCCCTCGCCGAACACCGCCTTGAGCGCGTCCAACTCCGGACCGCTCGGCCGCTCGCGCTCGCGCACCCAGATCTCCTCGCCCGGCAGCACGGGGCCGCGCACGAAGCGAAAGCTCTGGTTCGGCGTGCCGCTCGACGAGCCCAGCGCGGTGTCGCCGTAGGTCGTCAAATTCGACGCCGTCGCCGCGTTCAGCACCACGTCGCGCAGCAACGGCAGCTCGTCGTAGCCGCCGAATTCGAGGCGCGCCCGCAGCCAATACAGGTTCTCGCCGTACCGCTTGTTGGCGCGGTGGTCCTTCGGACCGACGAACTCGAGAAAGCCCGATTGCGCAAAACCCCATGTCTGATCGCGGGCATTGAGCGCGGTCCACTCGCGGCCGTTCCAGTATTCCCAGGCGATCAGCTGCTCCGCGTTCGACTGCGCCAAGTGCCGCGCAGTCTGCCCCGCGCCGGCGCGCAGGTTGCGGCCGTTGCCCTCGCCTTCGGCCAGATCCATCCACAGCAAGTGCCGCTCGTTGGGAAACGGGTCGCGAAAGCCGAGGTACAGCGTCGGGCTCTCCTCGCTCACCGGCGTAAACGCGATGAACGGCTTGAGCGGCTCGGCGGCCTGCGCCGTCAGGTCGGTGTAGACAAAATCGTTGTAGGCAACGACCTTGTCGAACGCGTGCTCCTGCTCGGCAAAGCGCAACGCCACGCTCTTGAGCGTCGGCGGCCGCAGCGGCCGCGGGTTCTTCCAGATCCAGCGATCATTTTCCAGTTCGTACGTGCCGCGCACGCCGTAGTCGCCGCGCTCAATGCGCGCCCGGATCCACGGGCCCTCCTTACCGCCAAAATCCAGCGCGCGCAGGTCCTTGGGCCGGCGAAACGCCACCGGTCCGGAGTTGGTCAGGCAGC
>CAIPXZ010000680.1 GCA_903869075.1 uncultured Myxococcales bacterium
AGCAGCGGCTCCAGGTCGGCGACGTCGATCACCGCGCCCGCGGCGAACAGCCCCGCGCTTTTGAGCACGGTCTCCAGCTGCCGGATGTTGCCAGGCCAGGCGAATTCGCGCAGCCGCCGCAGCGCCGCCGGCGTCAGCCGCTCCACGCGGCCGATCCCAAGCTTGCGATTCTCACTCAGGAAATGCTCGACGAGC
Organism: uncultured Myxococcales bacterium; assembly: GCA_903869075.1. Classification (GTDB taxonomy): domain Bacteria; phylum Myxococcota_A; class UBA9042; order UBA9042; family UBA9042; genus CAIYBN01. Next base: position 196 of record CAIPXZ010000680.1, read on the forward strand.
AGCGGGATATCGTCCAGCCGCTGCCGCAGCGGCGGGATCAGCAGCTCGACGACGCGCAGCCGGAACAGCAGGTCCTGGCGAAACTGGCCGTGCTCCGCCATCTCCGGCAGGTTGCGGTGCGTCGCCGCCACCAGGCGCACATTCACGGTCCGCGTCCGCGTGTCGCCGACGCGCTGCAGCTCGCCGGATTGCAGCACGCGCAGCAGCTTGGGCTGCATTTCCAAAGGCATTTCACCAATTTCATCGAGGACCAGCGTGCCGCCATCTGCGCTCTCGAACAGGCCCTTGCGGTCCTGGACCGCGCCGGTGAAGGCGCCGCGCACATGGCCAAAAAGCTCGGATTCAAGCAGCGTCGACGGCAGCGCCGCGCAGTTGATCGCCAAAAATGGCCCGCGCTGGCGCCGGCCAGTAAAGTGGATGGCGCGCGCCACGAGCTCTTTGCCCGTGCCCGATTCGCCGCAGACCAGAACCGGAAAATCGTGGTCGCGCACGCGATCCATCAGGCCAAAAAGCCGCAGCAGCGCCGGGCTCTCGCCGCGGATCTGGCTGTAATCGCTGCGCCGCTGGACGTCCAGCCGCTGCGCCACAAGCTCGGCGCGGGCGTCGTCCAGGGCGTGCTCGGTGCGGTCCAGCTGTTCGCGCAGCCGCTCCGCCAGGCTCTGCACCTCGGCCTGGCTCTGCCGCAGCTTGTCCAGGGCGTGCCGCTCGGCCGCCACCACGCGCGCGTGCTCGATGGCGATCGCCGCCTGATCCGCCAGCGCCTCCAGCAGCGCCGCGTGCTCGGGCGAAAACGCGCCCGCCGTAAAGCGATTGTCGACGTACAGCGCGCCGATCGGCCTGCCCTGCCACGCCATCGGCACGCACAGAATCGACCGCAGGCTGCCGTGGTGGACGCTCGCCTGCGTGCGGAACCGCTCGTCCTGCAGCGCGTCCGTCGTCAAAATCCGCTCGCCGGCCTGGAACACCTGCCGGGCGATACCCCAGCTCAGCTTCAGCGCCGCCTTGCGCAAGTTCTCGCGGTCGAGGTTGCGCGCCACCATCACGTTCAGCGCGCCGTCGTGGTCCAGCAGCAGGAAACTGCGCTCGGCACCCGTCAGCAACACCGCGGAATCCATCACGATTTCCAGCAGCGGCTGCAGCTCCTGCTCCGCGCCCATCCGCCGATTGATCGCCAGGATCGGCGCCAGCGCGTGCGGCGCCGGCAGCGGCGAGCTGTTCGCGGCGTCCGGCAACTGGCTCAGCACCGCCAGCAAAAGCCGCGTGCCGCTGTGCGCCGCGCCATGGGCAAAAAGCTGGGCGTCGTGCGGCGTCAGCGTCGCGGCGATCGCGTCAAACCGCGCCAGGCCATCGCGCGCCAGCGCCACCGCCTGCGACCAATCGCCGTGCCAGGCCTGAGCCCGCGCCAGATCAGCCATCAGCCCGATGCGCAAGAGCGGCTTACTTTCAGGCACTTGCTGCAGCGCATCGTGGAGAAACGCCGCGGTCTGCGCCCAGTGCTTGCGGCTGCCGTCGGGACGCTCCAGCGCCAGCCGCGCCAAAAGCCACGTCGCCCGGGCCTGCAGCTCCGCCGACGCCAGCTGCGTCGCCTCGTCCGCCGCCGCTTCAGCGCACGCCTGCGCCTGCTCCGTCCAGCCGGACAGCCGCAGCAGCTCGCCACGTTCCAGCGTAATTTCAAGAAGTTCTGCGACAGCATTGGCTTGCCGCAGATCCGCTTCGGCGCGCGTCAGGTGCCGCTCCGCCACCTGCCACTGGCCGGCGCGCCGTGCCAGCTCCGCCAGCACGCACAGCACGTTGCCGGCCAGATAGCCGTTGCGCTGCGTCTGGTAGTAGGCCAGCGCCTCGTCCAGGTCCTTGCGCGCCCGCTCGTCCTGGCCCAGCTGCGACAGCAGGTTGCCGCGGTTGCCCAGCGCGCGCGCCAGCGCCCCCGGATTCGCCGCCCGCCGCCCCGCCGCGACGATGTGGTCGTACGCCGCCAGCGCCCGGCCCAGGTCGCCCTGCTCGTGGTCCAGCGTCGCCACGTTCATCGCCATGTTCAGCGCCCGCAGCCGATCGCCCGAGCGCTCCGCCGCCTGCCGCGCCGTCTCGTACCACGTCCGCGCCTGCGCCAGGTCGCCGCGCCGCTGCGCACACAGCCCCAGGCCGCTCGCCGACGCCGCGTGCAGCGCCGATTCCTGCAGCGTAGGGTCGTGCCACAACGCCTCAAACTGCGCCACCGCCGCCGCGAGATCGCCGCCGTAGTACGCGCCCAGCGCGCCGAGGTAGGCAAAAAAGGGCGCCGCGTCCGCAGTCGCCGCTGCCTCGCCGACGGCGACCGCTTCTGCCGCAGCCGGGCGATCGCCTTGCCACGTCGCCGCAAACGCCAGCCAGAGCTGCCCTGCCGCGCGCACGTCCGCCCGCGCATCCAAGGCCACTTCCGCCGCCACTGCGCGACATGCCGGATAGTCGCCGCGCCGGAAAGCCGCCTCAGCCAGCGCCAAGCGGACCTCGGCGCTTGACCGCAACGCCTCGGAAAGATGCGCGATTTTCGGCGCGAGCGACTCCGCACCCGCCAACGCCAGCGCGCGGAGCTGCAGCGCCGCCACGCGCGCCTGTGCCGGCTGGTCCGCCGGCGCCTGCTTCAGCCACGCATCGGCCATCGCCGCCGACTCGAGCGCCTCACCGCGCCGCAGCCGCGCCTCAATCGCGTCCGCCACCGCTTCGCCATCGGGCAGCACCTGCGCGCCCCAGGTCATGGCGTCCAACAGCAGCTGCACGCGCTGGTCGCCGGGTTCCATGCGCTGGCTCAGCTGCAGCGCCGCCTGCGCCAGCACCGCCCCGGGCAGCTGGCTGCGCAGGAAGGTCCGCACCGCCGTCGACGCCAGCGCCACGCCGTGCGCCAGCCGCCGCAACAGCACCGCGTCCTCGGTCGGGATCGCCGCCAGCGCCGCCAGCGGCAGTACGGCGTTGGGCGGCAGCACCGCCAGCTGCGCCCACAGCGGCCAAGTACGCGGCGTCGGCAGGTTCAGCCGGCGCTGCCGCAGCAGCACCTGCGAGACCGCCTGCTGCGGGTTCACGCCCGCCGCCAGCTCCAGCCGCCCCGCCGTCGGCACGGCCATGTTGTATTCGACGAGCAGCGCCGCCAGCGGCCACAGCAGCGCCCGCTCCGCGCCCACGCCCGCCGCCAGCGCGTGCACGAGCGAGGCGTCCCAGTCCCAACCGCCGCACGCGCGGCTCAGCGCCGTCGCGACCTCCGCCTCCGCGGCGTTCGGCAGCAGCCACCGCACAGCGCCCTCGGGCGCATCATCGCTCGCCAGCACTGCCGGGCCCAGCGCGCTCTGCTCCAGCGCCAGCCGCGCCGGCGGCGGGAACCGCTCGACGTCATCGACAAGCAGCAGCGTCGCCGCGCCGAATTCCTGGCGCAGCTGCTGCCACAACAGGCGCCAGCGCGCCGTCTCTTCGCCCAGCGGGTCGTTCATCCCGGCAAAGCCCGGCGCCTGCGGCAGCTGTGCCAGCCGCGCCGCCAACGCCGGCACCGCCGCGCTGTCCACGGCCAGCAGCGGTCGCCCCTGCGCGCGGGCGTCCGCCGCCAGCCGCGTCAGCACCGACGTCCGCCCGCTGCCGCGCGGCCCCACAAGCCACAGCGCCGTCTGGCCAGCCGGCTCCAGCGCCGGCAGCCCCGTCGACCACAGATACGGCCGGCCGATCAGCGCCCGCAAATCCGCAACCAGCGCGCTCACTTGCGCGCCAGCGTCGATCTCCGCCAAATCCGTCAGCTGCCGCAGCGCCCGCGCCACGTCCGCCGGACGGTGCGCGCGATCCACCGCCAGCCAGCCGGCAAGTGTCCGCGCCAGCGCCTGCTCGTCGCCCAGATCCGCCGGCAGCTGCGGCTGCGTGCCGGGCTGCGGCCGCAGCGCCGGGTAGTCGCGGTACGGCGCCGGCCAGCCGTGCGCCAGCCAGAGCGTCATCGCCAGCGAAAACAGGTCGTCGCGCGGGTCCAGCGCCGCGCCCGCCAGCCGATCCGGCGCGGCAAAGAGCGGGTGACCGCAGCCCAGCGTCAGCGCCCCCGGCTCGCCCGCCAGCCCGAGATCGAGCAGCGTGACCCGCCCAGCGCCGTCCAACAGCAGGTTGCCCGGGTGCAGATCGCCGTGCACGAGCCCCGCCGCGTGCACCGCAGCCAGCGCCAGCGTCGCTTGCCGCGCCACATGCAGCAGCGGCGGCGGCGACTTGTCAGGCGGCAGCGCCACGTCCAGCGGCACCCCGGCGCGCAGGCGCAGCCACAGCGTCTGGGCGTGGCCTTCGGCATCGCACTCCAGCATCACCGGCTCTGGCAGGCGATCCGACGGCACCGTCAGCAGCGCCAGCCACTCGCGGTCCAGCGCGTGGCGGTCGTCCGGCTGGGCGTCCTTGGCGATGAGCGTAGCCAGCGCCTCGCCGGGCCAGCGCGCGGTCCAGACCAGCGGCGTCAGCTGCGTCAGCCGTTCAGGTTGGCGGTGAAGGCTGTCGACCATGGCCGGCTCCCGCGGCAGGCGCCGCTGTGTAGCAGATTGCCACAGCATGTAGGAAATCTCAACAGGCTGCGGCGAAGGCTGCTGGCGCGCCGGCTCGCAAAAACGCTGCCGTGCAGCCCCTTGCAATTGCCGCTGGGACTGGCACGGTGCTTGCTAGGTTGAAGGTGGAGTCTGGACCGACCCGAACTGGTCCGGGTGCGCCTCGGCCAGTTCGGGTCTGCTCTCGCTGCAAAGGTGGTTTTGATGCGCAACCTGGTCTTTTCCCGCTCGCTTTGGCTCTACGTGCTCGCCGCATCGACCGGCGGCTGCCTCGTCAATCCGGTGCCGACGCCGGAAGGCTCGGGCAACGTGTTCGACAAGACAACCGATGACGATACCGCAGGCGGCAGCGGCGGTGGCGGCACGGATGCCTACACGCCCAATCTCGACGCAAGTGGTGGCTGGGCGGACAGCGCTGCCGCCGACGTCGCCGCGGGAACGGACGCGATGGGCGAGGACGCCGCCGCCGATATCGCCGCCGACGTGACCGCCGATGTCCCCGGCGATGTGACAGCGGATGTCGCGGCGGACGCAACTGCGGATACCGCCGGCGACGTCAGCGCAACCGAGGATGCGCTGTGAATTCAGGCTATTGCCCACGCGCGCACGGCATCGAGCGCGGCGCTGGCCGCGGCAAGCTTGAAAGCCGCGCGGGGCACATCGGCGATCTGCAGCGTCCAAGCGTGCGTCCCGGCTGCGCTCGCCACCGCCAGGCACAGCGTCCCCACCGGCTTGACTGCGCTGCCGCCACCCGGCCCGGCGATCCCCGACGTCGCCACCGCCACGTCCGCGCCGTACAGCCGCCGCGCGCCCTCCGCCATGGCCCGCGCCACCGGCTCACTGACCGCGCCGTGCAACGCAAGCAGCTCCGGGGGCACGCCCAGCACTGCCGTCTTGGCAGCGTTGGCGTACACGACAGCGCCGCCCAGAAAATTTGCGCTGGCGCCCGGCACCTCGGTCAGCAAGTGGCCGATCAGCCCGCCCGTGCACGATTCCGCCACCGCCACCGTCGCCTGCCGCTGCCGCAGCGCCGTGAGCGTCGCCGCCGCCAGCGCCACACCCGCCTGTTCCATCGTCGCCATCGGTCGTCACCTCGGCTGCGCAGCGTACTGGCGCCGCGCCGCTTGCCGCAAGCGCCGCACCGACCTACCTTGTTGCTGCTTTTTGCGAGGTCCTCATGCGTCTGATTTTCCTGGTTTTGCTGGCAGCCACTGCCAGCGCCTGCGGTTCCGCGGCCGCCAGTGACGGCGGGTCGGCCGATGCCGCTGCCGATGTCACCGGCACGGACGCAGCCTTGGACACGGGCTTGCCGCCCGCGGATGCCATCGCCGACACAGCGCTGCCCGACGTCACCGGTGCTGACGTGCCGCCGGACGCCGCGCCCGGCAAGGACGCCGCCAACGACACCGGCTGGGACGCCGGCCCGGACGTCGCGCCCGACGTCTTCAACAACGGCTGCTGCCAGGGCAACAGCACCTGCGCGAAGGGCTCCATCTGCATCCCCGGCAAGGACTGCGTGCCCGCGCCGCCGGCCGGCAAGTGCTGGTTTGACAGCGACTGCAAGAGCGGCAAGTGCGAGAACGCCGCGGTCTGCGGCTGCACCGCGGACTGCAATTTCAGCTACATCTTCGGCACCTGCAGCGACAACCCCGGCTCGTGCTGCGGCGGCGACAAGGGCAGCTGCACGAGCAGCGAGTTCTGCATCGCCGCCGCGCACGTCTGCAAGCCCCAAGGCGGCACGATGGGCACGTGCTGGACCAACGACGACTGCAAGGTCGGCACCTGCCAGGGCGCGAGCCTGTGCCCGTGCGGTGCCGCCTGCGCCGTCGCCGACAAAAAGGGCACTTGCGTCGACAACGTCAAGCCAGGCGGCTGCTGCAACAACAACGGCGGCGTCTGCGCCAGCGGCGAGTCGTGCGCCAACGGCAACTGCAAGGCCAAGTCGCTCCTGCCCGGCGGCATGTGCTGGAACGACAGCGACTGCGCCGGCGGCACCTGCACCGGCGTCAACGTCTGCCCGTGCGGCGCCGACTGCTTCACCGCCGACACGCCCGGCACCTGCGACTCTGGCCCGGCGACTTGCACAACCGTCGACCCGATGGGCTTCGGCCTGTGCGACATGGTCCTCGGCTTCGTCTTCGACGGCAAAGCCTGCGTGCTCGCCAGCGGCTGCGGCTGCGCGCCCAAGTGCAACGCCGTGTATCCGAGCCTCGCAACCTGCCAGAAAGCCTGCGGAATCTAGACTCGCGCCTGCGCCGCCAGCTGCGCGTGCAGCCGCTGCGCCACCGCCAGCGCCTCGTCGGCGTCCTCCGCCAGCACCGTGATGTGGCCCATCTTGCGCCCCGGCCGCGCCTCGCGCTTGCCGTACAGGTGCAGGTGCGCGCGCGGCTCCGCCAGCACCGCCACGAAATTCGGCGCGCCCTTCGCCCACAGCTCGCCTAGCAGGTTGACCATCGCCGCCGGCGCGTGTTGGTGCTGCGAACCCAGCGGCAGGCCGCAAACCGCGCGCAATTGCTGCTCAAACTGTGAAGTGACGCAGGCACCGAGCGTGACGTGGCCGCTGTTGTGCACCCGCGGCGCCAGCTCGTTGATCAGCAGCCGACCGTCGCGCGTCAGGAAGAACTCGACCGTCAGCACGCCGACGATTTCCAGCGCCACCGCCGCGCGCGTCGCCAAGTCTTCGGCGGCTGCGCGGATCGGAGGGCTGAAGCGGGCCGGCGCCACGGTCGTGTGCAAGATCCCGTTTTGGTGGATATTTTCCGCTGTGGCAAAAAACCGGATCTCGCCGTGCGTCGAGCGTGCCAGCACCACCGACAGCTCCGCGGCAAAATCGACGAACGCCTCGAAGATGCACGGCGCCTCGCCCAGCGCCTGCCACGCCGCCGCCGCGTCCATGGGTGCGTACAGCCGCGCCTGCGCGCGCCCGTCGTAGCCGCCCGTGCGCCGCTTGAGAATCGCCGGCACGCCCAGCTCCGCCACCGCCGCATCCAGCGCTGCCAGCGACTCGATGTTCGCCCAGCGCGTCTGTGGCAGGTCGTGGCGGTGCAGGAAGTGCCGCTGGTTGAAGCGATCCTGAATCGTCTTGAGCACTTGCGCCGATGGTCGCAGCGGCCGCACCCGTTCAACCTCCGCCAGCACCGCGTACGGTACGTGCTCCGTCTCCAGCGTCACCACGTCGCAGCCGATCGCCAGCTCCAGCGCCGCCGTCGGGTCGCTCCACGCGCCCTGCACGATCTCCGCGACCTCCGCCGCCGGGCACGCCGTGTCGGGATCGAGCACAAGCACGCGATAGCCCATGCGCCGCGCTTCAATCGCAATCATTTTGCCAAGTTGCCCGCCGCCGAGGATCCCCAGCGTCTGGCCGGGCGTGATCGCCGGCGCCTTCACAGCGCGGTCTCCCGCACGCGCCGCTCTTCCTCGTCGCGCCGCGCCTGCAGCCGCCCGCGCAGCGCCGCGTCGTGCACCGCGAGAATCTGCGCCGCCAGCAAGCCGGCATTCGCCGCGCCCGCCACGCCAATCGCCAGCGTCGCCACCGGCACGCCCTTGGGCATCTGGACGATCGACAGCAGCGAATCCAGGCCGTTCAGCGCCTTGGACTGCACCGGCACGCCCAGCACCGGCAGCAGCGTCTTGGCGGCGGTCATGCCCGGCAAGTGCGCCGCGCCGCCCGCGCCGGCGATGATGACGCAAATACCGCGATCCGCCGCGGACGCCGCGTATTCAAACAGCAAGTCCGGCGTGCGGTGCGCCGAGACGACGCGGCACTCGTGCGCCACGCCCAGCTCGGTCAGGACCTCGGCGGCGTGGCGCATGGTCTCCCAATCGCTCTGGCTGCCCATGATGATGCCGACTTGCGGATGGTCCATGGCGAAAATCCCGGTGCCCCAACTTTGGGGCCGAAAGCGTAGCCGAGGCCACGCGCGCAATTCAACGGGGCTGAAGCAACAGTCCGGCGAAGTTTGCCGCCGGCGCGTTGAAGTGGCCGACCACGTCGCAACGGGCGATCAGCGCGTCGTGGATCGCCGGCACCGTGTCGATGCCGTGGTGCGGCACCAGCACAATCAGCGGTTTTTGCGCCAGCACCGCAGCGACATGCGCCACCGGCGGCGTCAGCCCCGAGGCGAAGCGCTGCGCGTTGGTGTCGGTATCGCCCAGCGCCACCGGCAGCCCCGTGCGCAGCGCCAGCAGCGGCACCAGCGCGCCGTCGCCCCACAGCGGCTGGCCGTGCGCCAGCGTCTGCACCTGCGCCGCCAGCTGCGTCATCTCCGGCGCCACCGCCAGGCTCAACGTCCGCCGCGCCAGCGCCGTCGTCAGCGGCGCCCAGGCGATGCCCAACACAAGCACCCCCAGCAGCAGCTGCACATGCCGCGCCGGCTTGGCCGCGTAGAGTGAAGCGATTGTCAGCGCCGCCGCGCCCGCCAGCCACGGCAGCGGCAGCAGGAAATAGTACGGCTGCAGCCGCGGCCACAGCAGCAGCAGCGCCAGCGCCGCCAGGCCCGACCGCCCCAGCCGCCGCGCCAGCGGCGCACCGCGCCACGCCGCCAGCGCCGCCAGCAGCAGGAACGGCGCCTGGGCCAGCAGGAACGGCAGGACGCGCGCCGGGCCCTTTTGTGGAGCCATCTCGGTCACTTTGCGGATGTGGTAGGCAAAGGCCTGATCCAGCATCGGCTGGCCAAAGTACGCGAGCTCGGCCACCAGCGGCAGCAGCCCCACCGCCAGACCGGCGGCGAAGCGCGGCAGCGCGCGGTCCTGCCACGCCCACACAAGCAGCGGCACCGCCAGCAGCGCGCCGTGCAGCGCCCACTGCGTCGCCAGGCCGAGCGCCAGACCAGCCAGCAGCCAGCGCTGGGCCAGCGCCAGCGTCGTCGCCAGGGTCGCCAGCAGCAGCGCCTGTTCGACGCCGACAAACTGCGCGCCGTGGCTGAGCACGACGTTGCTTGCCAGGAACAGCAGCGGCGCGATCCCGCTGGCCAGCGGCTGCCCGGCGCGGTGGAGTTGCCGCCAGAGCAGCGCCGCCACGCCCAGCGTCGCGGCCGGCGCCCACAGCTTGGCCCAGGCCAGCGGCGCGCCCAGCGCCAGCACCAGCGCCGCCTGCCAGACGCGCGCCGGCGGATGCGCCAGGAAGACGTCGCGGTACAGCTGGTCGCCGTGCAAAATCCGTTGCGCATCGAGCAGATACAACGGCTCATCGCCCGGCAGCAGCGCCAGCTGTGGCGCCTGCAGCCACAGCCAAGCGGCGGCGAGGACCAGCAGCGCAGCGGCCGGCAAATGCTTCATCGGCTGGCGCGACCAGTCACCGGCCAACGCAGCGGCGGCTCCAGCCCCCACGCGCGCACCTGCACCAGCACGTCCCAGTGCAGCGCCCGCGCGTCGCGACCCGGCCGTCCAAGCCGCACTTCGGCGTCCGTCAGCGCCTTGCGCAGCTCGACAACCCGCGCCTCCGTCGTCTCCGCGTCCGCCAGCGCCAGCTCCAGCCGCGCCGCCAGCACCAGCGGCTCCTACACCGCCTCGCCGTCCAGCGGATCCAGCAGCTTGTGCGCGTCGTCCTCGCGGTTCTCCGCCAGCGCCAGGCACGCGCGCCAGGCGATGACGTGCGGCTGCTGCGGCAGCGCCGCCAGCCGGGCGTCCATGCCCTCGATTTTGCCGTCCCAGCCATCGGCGAGGATCAGCAGCAGCTGCCGCGCCGCCGTCTGCGGCGGGTTGGCCAACGCCACGAGCTCCGCGCGCTGCTCCGCCGGCAGCGTCTCCGCCGTCGACTGGTCCCACATCGCGTCCACGAGCGCGCTCACTTGCGTCAGCAGCGCCGGCGTCGCGGCCAGCCGCACCTGCACCTGCAGCAGCGTCTGCAGCGCCGCGCGGTAGTCCTTGGCCTGCGTGTACGCCGCCACCAGGTTCTCCCAGCCGAGCGCGTTGTTCGGCTCCAGCTGCGTCAGGCGAATCGCCACCTTTTGGTACAGCTGCTGGTCGCCGGCCAGCTCCGCCACGCCCAGCGTCAGGCGCAGGAAGTCGATCGTCGGCTCAAAATGGCCATCGGCGACGGCTTCATGCCGCTGGCCGGACGGATCCGCCACCTGGCCACCGCGCGCCAGCGCCGGCGCCGCCATCTGCCCCAGCAGCTGCGCCGCCTCCGCCGCGCGGCCGACCGCCACCAGCGCGTCCACCAGTGGGTAAATATTGCAGAAATCGCCGTGATCGAAACATCGCGCCGCCTGCTCCGCCACCGGCTGCGGCTTGCCCGCCAGCACCTGCGCCGCGAGCTGCAGCGTCGGCGCGTCGGCGAGCTTCAGGAACGGCGCGATGAATGGTTTCACCTTGATTTTCCAGTCCTTGTGCTGGGCGCGCAGCACCGCCGTCAGGATCGCCGCGGCCTTCAGGCGGTTGTTGGACGTCGTGCCCAGCGCGTTCGGCCCCTTGGCGAGGCCCGCCTGCACCGCCGTCGCGGCGTTGGGCAAGTCGTACGCCAGCAGCGCCACCGACGCCGCTTGCCACGGCGCCAGCTCCGGCGGCACCTGCGCCACTTCGCCTTGGGCAACCCGCGAGGACGCAAACGGAATCTTGTCGGCGTGGTCGTTGAAACGCCGCGTCAGGGCATCGCGCAGCGGCGCGAACGACTCGCCGGCGCCTTGCCACAGCGCGACGGCAAACGGCTGGCCTTTGCCCAGCTCCGCCGTGGCGGTGTGCGGGCCATCGGCGCAGACGACCTGGACATCGACGCTGCGCGCGTGCAGCGACAAGTCGCCGATCTTACAGCCCATTCCCAGATCCGCCGGCTGCGACACCTGCGCGTCGATCACCGGACCGGCCTCGGGCCCCAGCACCGGCTCGCCGTTCAGCGCCCACACCAGATCGGCGCCGACGAACGGCCGCAGCGGCGACAGCTGCGGTGCTTCAGGCTTGGCCTTGGTTTTGGCGAACGCCAGTGACGGCAAGAGCAGCAGAATCAGGAGCTTTTTCATGGAGCCACCAACGGGTTGGGGGTGCAGCCGCGCGTAAACGGGTCGCAGCCAGTGAAGCCTAGCGCGGTGCAGTCGACCTTTTCAATCTTGCCGGCGACGCAGACGCGCAATGCGGTGCCGTCGCAGGCGAGGCCGTCGAGGAATTTGCCGGGCGTGCAGTCGTTGCCGAGGCGGCATTGGCCGAATGCACAGTCGCTGCCCGCCAAGGTCTGGGAGCAGAAATACTGCGTCGACGCGTCGCCCCAGCAGCGTTCGGCCAGGCCGTTTTCGCGACAGATCGGCGTGCTGTCGGCAGGACAAGGCAGCACACCAGTGGGAGCGCTGCCCGGATCCACGCACGACGGAATACCGTTGATTTCCAGGCACTTGCTATTGAATGCGCCGCAGTGAGCGAGCACCTGATACGGCCCGCGGCAGGTGCGCGCGTCGTCGCCCACACAAGCGGCCGCGCACGCGGGACTTACGCCGACAACAACGCCGAAGTCCTTTTCAAAGCCGGCACACCCGTCGTGCGCATCGCCGGGGAACTTGTGCGTCGCAGCCTCCCACGTCGTCAAGCCAGGAACGAGCAGCGTCTGGCCGAGCGCCGGGTCACCCGTACACGACTGCGCCAGGGCGACAACCACCGCAAACTGCGCGTCCGTCCAGGCACTTTCCGGCGCACTCGGCGACGCGCACGCGGCAATCAGCAGCGCGAAGCCGACGACGCCGCGCCGCCGCAACTACTTCTCCACTTCCGCGGAGATGATGTAGTCCATGTTCGGGAATTCTTTCTTCAAATACTCGTTGCCCTGCGTCTGCAGGCGCATCTGGTCCGGACCACGGCCGCGCGGCGCGCCTTCGCCATATTCGCTGTTGATCTTGTCCAGCACGTCCTGGCCCTTGACGATCTGGCCAAACGGCGCAAAGCCCATGCCGTCGAGGTTCGGATTGTCGACCAAATTCAGGAAGAACTGCACCGAACGCGAGTTCGGCATGCCCTTCTTGGCAAAAGTCAGCCAGCCGCGCTTGTTGGACTGCTTGACCGGCTCGTCCGGGATGCCCAGATCGCGCCACACGCCGTTGACGGTCGGGTCGCCGTGGATGCCGAACTGTGCCATGAAGCCGGGAACGACGCGGAAGAACGCGATATCCTTGAAGTAACCCATCTTGACGAGGTTGTAGAAGCGGTCGGCGCCCAGCGGCGACCACTCTTTCTTGATCTCGATCGTGATGTCGCCCTTGGTCGTCTTGAACGTCACCTTGAACTGGTCCGGCGCCTTCTCGGTCGCCTTGGCCGGATCGTGCAACGCCGGATGCTGGGAACCATCCTTGGGCGCTTCAGCCGGCGCGGCAGCCGGAGCAGCGGCGGGCGTCGGCGCAGCGGCGGGAGCAACAGCGGGCGCCGGCTCAGCCGGCTTGGGCGCTTCCACAGGCTTGGGCGCTTCCGCGGGCGCGGCAGCCGGTGTCTCAGGGGCAGCGGCGGGGGCAGCCGCCTCTTTTTTCTCACAACCACTCGCCAGCACGGCGAACGACAACGCGACAGCACCGAGGCGCAGCGACAGGGACTTGGCAAACAGGCTCATGGTGAAAACTCCTTGTGAGATAGCAATTGCCGCGGCAGCACTACCGCGCCAACCGCGGCGGGAGTACCTGATCAGCTTGGGTTTGGCAAGACCGAACCAGC
>CAIPXZ010000681.1 GCA_903869075.1 uncultured Myxococcales bacterium
CGCTGCACGCGACGCGCGCGGCGGTCGAGTCGGGCATCGTCCCGGGCGGCGGTGTGGCGCTGCTGCGGGCGCAGATCGCGATCGCCGACCTGAAGGCCGATGGCGACAAGCAGTTCGGCGTCAACGCCGTGCGTCGCGCGATCGAGGAGCCGATGCGGCAGATCGCCGCGAACGCCGGCTGGGAAGGCTCGATCGTCGTCAACAAGGTGCGCGAAGGCAAGGGCGGCTTCGGCTTCAACGCCGCCAAGGAGATCTTCGAGGATCTGCTGGCGAGCGGCGTCATCGACCCGACCAAGGTCGTGCGCTCGGCGCTGATCAACGCCGCGTCGGTCACGAGCTTGATGCTGACGACGGACGCGATGATCACCGAGAAGCCGAAGAAAGAGGCCGCGGGCGGCCACGACCACGACCACGGCGGCATGGGCGGCATGGGTGGCATGGGCGGTATGGGCGGCATGATGTAGCCCAGGCTGCGGCTTGGCGAAGCGCGACGGCGGTTGGGGCGACCCGGCCGCCGTCGGCGTTTTTGCCTAGACGCCGACGGCGTGCAGCGCGAGCTCCAGCACCGGCAACGTCGCCAGCCCGACGAGCGTGGACGTGAAGACGACCTGCGTGGCGAGATCGGTATCCCCGCCAAATCGCTCACAAAACGCGCCGCAGCTGACCGCCGCCGGCATCCCGGCAATCAGGCACGCGACGTGCAGCGGCACCGGCGCCAACACGACGCCGGCGTGGCGCGCCGCCAACAGCCCGGCGGTCAGCAGGACCGGCGTCAGCAGCAGCCGGCCGATGAGCACGCCCCACAACGGCCGCGACAGCCGCAGCCCGCGGGCCAGCGCGCCCGCCAGCTGGCCGCCCGTCACCAGCATCGACAGCGGCACCGTCAGCGACGCCACGACGCCCAGCGCGTCGAAAAGCACCCGCGCCGCCAGCGTCAGCCCGTCCGCCGGTCCCGCCGCGCGCGCCCACGGCGTCACCGGCGCGTCCGCGAGCACCAGCAGCACGCTCGCCGCGGTCGCCAGCAGCCCGGGATTGAGCAGCAAAGTCATGGTCTTCGGCCGCTCTGCCGCGTGCCGCCCCAGCCGCCAGATGCACAGCGTCCACAGCAGCGTCTGTGCGCCGATGTTCATCAGCAGCACCGCCTGCGTCCCGGCGTCGCCAAACAGCGCCTGGCAAATCGGCAGCGGCAGGAATGTCCAATTGGTCATCGCCACGAGGAAAATCACCGTCGGGCGCTGCAGCTTCGGCGCCAGCCACGGCGCCAGGGCGCTGCCGACAAGCTGGCCGGCGAGGATATACGCCGCGCCGAGCAGCGGCACGTACCACTGCTGCAGCAGCAGCGATTGATTCATGGTCTTGAGGACTTGCGTGAAGATCAGCGCTGGAAAGGTCACGTCGATGACCAGCCGCCCAAGCGCCGCCGTCGACTCCGCCGTCAGGTAGCCACGCCGCCGCGCCAGCCAGCCGACCAGAATGACGAGGAACATTTGCGCGCTGACTTGCAGGATCATCGGCCGCGGACAATCCCACCGCCGCCGGGACGTGTCAACGCGGGCCGGGCGCAACCGCCGCCGCCGACGTGCATCCAACCGCGTGGGCCGGCGCAGCGACTGCCGGCGAGGACGGATAGCGATGCGCAATGGCTTGTTCGGACTGGGGTTTGCCGTGATCACCGCCGGCTGTGGCATCAGCGTGCCCAATGAAGGCGCCGTCGCCGAGCCGTTCTGGCTCGACGGTGGCAGCGCGGACGGCGGCAGCGACGCGACGGTCGCTGTGCCAGCCGACGGCACCGACGAGTACTTCGCCTTTTGGGACCAGACGCGCGTACTGGCGCACAACACAGCGCCAATTGGCGACGAGTGGCAGCCGAGCCGGACCACGACCATCGGCCTGCTGCGCGTGCACTGGCAAGGCAACTCCGGCCAAGCTTGGCTTGTGCCATGCGCGGTCCACAGCACGGACATCGCGTCGAGCACGCTGACCTATCCGCCTGATTTTATTGACGCCCTGGCTGAAGGGCCGTTGCCAATGCAGCGCGACGGCGCGACGCTGACGCTGCCGGCCAAGACGCAGTGGCTGGGGCTGCCGCGCGGCTATCTGGGCGACCTGCCGGCGGTGGGCGACGGCGCGAACCCGGCGATCATCGATCAGGACGGCGACGGCCACCCGGGCGTGACGATTTTCATCCACATGCCGTTCTTTGGCGACCAGGCGATTTACGTGGTGGAGCGACAGACGACGGCCTGGACGGCGCAGCGCAACGCGGACGGCACGGTTGTGGCGCTGCCGCAGACGACGGGCGGCAAAGTGACTGTTGGCGCCACGCAATCGCTGTTGGTGACCGCCAATACCGACAAGGCGCTGGATGGCGAGCCGCCGGAAGAGCTGCGCTTGACGCCGACGAGCGGCGCGACCGGGTGCAGCGCGCTGTTGGCGGCGCCACAGCAGCTGATCGGTCAGAGCTGGCCGCCGTAGCGCGGTTCACGGCAGGAAGGCGTCCAGTTCCAGCCGCTGCCCGAGACCGAGCACGGCGTTGACCGCGATCTCCGCGGTCACCGGCGTCAGCAGGATGCCATTGCGGTGGTGGCCGGTGGCGAAGATCAGGCCGGGCACGTCACGGTGCGCGCCCAGCAGCGGCATGCCGTCCTGGGACTGCGGCCGCAGCCCGCTCCATTGGTCGAGCACGCGCGCATGCGCCAGCGCCGGCACGAACTCCAGCGCCAGCGCCAGTAGCCAGTGCATCGCCCCCGCCGTAACGCGTTTGTCGTAGCCGATGGCGTCCGTCGTCGCGCCCACCAACACGCGGCCATCGGCGCGCGGCACGATGTAGCCGTGGTGGCCGCCCGAGTGCCGCCCCGCGAGCGTCAGATCCAGCAACCGCTCGCCGGTGTGCAGCAGCAGCAGCTGGCCGTGCAGCGGCTCGATCGCCGTGCGCCGCGGCGCCAGCCCTGGCACCAGGTCCGTCCACGCGCCCGCCGCCACCACGACAGCGTCCGCCTCGAGCACTTCGCGGTCCGTCTGCACGCCTTGCACGCGGTGGCGCGCCAACAGCACGCGCTGCACGGTCCGCCCGGTCAGGATCTCCGCCCCCGCGCGCGTCGCCGCCAGCGCCAGCGCCCGCGCCAGCAGCGGCGGCTCGACCTGGCCGTCGTCGCGCAAGAGCAGGGCGCCCAGCACCGCCGGACCCAGGGCCGGCTCCAGGCCGCGCGCCGCGTCGCCGTCCAGCCACTGCGCGCGCATCCCGTGCGACCGCATCCACAGCAGCCGGTGCTGGCGGATCGCCACTTCCTCAGGACTTGTGCAGACTTCCAGCAGGCCATTGTGCAGCAGGTGGATGTCCACGCCGCTCGCCGCCTCGACGTCGTGGGCAAACTGCGGCCACAACGCGCGGCTGGCGAGGCACAGGTCCAGCAGTGGTCCCGGCGCCGCGTTCTCCGTCTGCGCGCCGAGAATTCCCGCCGCGGCGCTCGACGCCTCCGCGCCCGGCAGTGCGCGCTCCAGCACCACCACGCGCGCGCCGGCCTGCGCCAGCCGCCACGCGGTCGCGCAGCCCATCACGCCAGCGCCGATGACGACGACCTTCATGA
>CAIPXZ010000682.1 GCA_903869075.1 uncultured Myxococcales bacterium
CGTTTTTCGCGGATCCGCGCCGCAAAATCGCCGTCGTCGGTGATGACCGCGCCGCCGTCGCCCAGCGCGCCGAGGTTCTTGGCAGGAAAAAAGCTGAACGCGCCCGCCAGCCCAAGCCGCCCGACGGAACGGCCATCGGCCAGCCGCGCGCCATGCGCCTGCGCGCAATCCTCAATCAGCACGGCGCCCCGCGAGCGGCACAGCGCGTCGAGCGCCGCCAGCGGCTGCGGCTCGCCGAACAGGTGCACGTTCAACACGGCCTTGGTGCGCGGCGTCCACGCCGCCTCGAACTGCTCGACATCCGGGTAGAATTTGCCAGGCGCCAGATCGACGAACACCGGCCGCAGCCCGGCGCGCAGCACCGACGTCGCTGTGGCGATGAACGTGAACGGCGTGCACAGCACCTCGTCGCCCGGCTGCAGGCCTTTGTGGTCCAGGGCCATGAACGTCAGCAGCAGCGCGTCCGTGCCGCTGGACACGCCGATCACGTGCGCCGCGCCGGTGTACGCGCCAAAAGCCTTTTCAAAAGCCTGCACTTCCGGGCCAAGCACGAACACGCCGTGCGTCAGGCAGCGCTCCAGCGCCGCGTGCAGCTGCGGCCGCAGCGGCTCCAGCACGCGCGCGAGGTCAAAAAGCGGCACACCCATCAGGTTGTCTCCTCGCGCACCAAGTTCGCGCCCTCGTGGCGCCAGCGGTCGGCGCAGCGCGGGCACACGGCGGTGCCGCCGGGAATGGGCTTGGCGTCCAGGTCCAGCTTCTCGCCGCACGCGCACACCCAGCCGCGGACGCGCGCGGGGTTGCCGGTGACCAAGGCGTGCGCTGGAACGTCACGCGTGACGACGCTGCCGGCGCCGATGAAGGCGAATTCCCCGATGCTGTGGCCGCAGACGATTGTGGCGTTGGCGCCGATTGTGACGCCGCGGCCGACCGGCGTGGCGCTGAATTCGCCGCGGCGGCTGACGGTGGCACGCGGGCGTGTGACGTTTGTGAAGACGCAGGACGGCCCGCAGAAGACGCCGTCGCCGAGGGTCACACCGTCGTAGACCGAGACGTTGTTTTGCAGACGGACGCCGTTGCCGAGCACCGCGCCACTTTGCACGAAGCCGTTTTGGCCAACGACGCAGTCGCGGCCGATGACCGCGCCGTCCATGATATGGCTGAAGTGCCAGATCTTGCTGCCCGCGCCGATCTGCGCCTGTTCGCCGACGACGGCGGACGGGTGGATCGTCACGCCGGCGTGGCGGTCCGCCGGCAGGTCCGCCAGCGCCACCGGCACGCCGCCGTGGGTCAGCGACTGTTCGGCGGCGTCGAGCACCCGCAGCACGCGCATGCCTTCTTGGCCGTCGGTGTACAGCGGTCCGCCGGTTCCGGCGCAGGCGTCCAAAAACGCTTGCATTTCGCAGCGCAGCGGCTCGTCGTTGGCCAGCGGCACGGCTTCCGGCTCCGCCTTGCGCGGCACCGGCACGCCGTCTTTCCAGTCCACGCCGTGGCGGTACAGCACGAGCTTTTGGTCAAGCGGCAGCGTGTCGTCAAACAGCGCCATCGCGTCCTGGCCAACGACGACCAGCCGCTGCTCCTTGAACGGATGCAGCCACGACACGTAAATGTGCGCCCGCAAACCGGATTCCCAGCTCAGGTGCGTCACCGTCGAGTCGGCGATCTTCGGGTGCAAAAAGTAGCCGCCCGTGGCGTGGACCTCGCTCGGCATGCCGCCCGCCAGCCGCAACATCACGGAGATGTCGTGCGGCGCGAACGACCACAGGCTGTTCTCCTCGCGGCGAATCCGTCCCAAATTCAGGCGGTTCGAGTAGAAATACAGCAGCCGGCCGAGCGCCCCTTGGCGGATCAGCGCGTCCAGCTTGTGCACCGCCGGGTGGTACTGCAGCAGGTGGCCGACCATCAGCACGCAGCGCTTTTGCCGCGCCAGCGCGATGAGCGGCGGGCACTCATCGACGTGCAGCGCCAGCGGCTTTTCGACGAAGACGTGCTGGCCGCGCAGCAGGAAATGCTCCGCAAGCTCGGCATGTTGCGCGGCGGGCGCAGCGATCGCCACGGCCAGATCGCGCGGAATCTCGTCGCGCGCCGCCACCACCTGCGCGTTTGGATACTGCTTGCGGGCCAGCGCTTGGCTGAGCGGATCCGGGTCGCAGACCAGCGCAAGTGCGCCCAGCGCATCGAGATTTCTGGCGATATTGCGGCCCCACGGGCCAAAGCCCACGAGCGCGACGGAGATGGCAGGCTGGCTTTGCGACACGGGCACCTCGCGCGGCGCGTGTAGCACGGACGGGGCTGATCCGACAACCGAAAGTGGCACGCGGGGATGAATCGGGTAGACTGCGGGGTTGGTAGTGCGGAGGCCGTGTTGGCGCGATTCTGGTGGACATTGCTGCTGTTGGGCCTGTTCGGGACTGCGCCGGCGTATGCGCGACCGTGCAGCGAGGCCATTTTTGACTGCGGCCGCAACGGCGACGTCACAATCAAGAACGCCAAAGCGCTGTTTTCCGAGGGCCGCACAGCCACCTGGATCCGCAGCCGCTGCCGGCCGGAAGTCGTGGAACCGCCCGGCTGCGACTGGGCCAACCGCGGTCAAGCCAGCAGCACCGGCGGCTCGACCGTCGTCGCCAAGGCCAACCCGACGTACGCCGACGCCCCGCCATCGCCAGTCCCGACGCCCGTCGACCCGCCGGTGAACCGCGACAATGCGCGCCATGGCCCGACGCCGGCGCCCAAAGATCCGCTGGACACAGGGATTTTTGCCGATGAAATCGGCGCCGCCGCTCAGCGCTACAAGCTGCCGCCGCAGCTCATTCGCGCAGTGATGATGACCGAGTCCGGCGGCAATCCGCTGGTGCTGTCCAACAAGGGCGCCGTCGGGCTGATGCAGCTGCTGCCGGCGACGGCGCGCGAGATGGGCGTGGACGACATCCACGACGTGGCGCAAAACCTCATGGGCGGCGCGCGGTTCCTGCGCGTGCTCGCCAACCGCTTTGACGGCGACCTGGTGAAGGTGCTGTCGGCGTACCACGCCGGCTCCACGCGCGTGCTCGGCCGCGATGCCACGCCTTTTGCCGCGACCGATGACTATGTCCGCAAAATCCTGCGACTTTATTACCAACTCCGCGATGCGAGGTGAGCCGATGCGTACGTTGTGGACTGCCTTAATCGTCGTTTTCGCCGGCTGCGACACCGCGGCTGCCGCGGGCGGCGACCACACCTGCACCAACGCCCCGTCCATCGTCTACCCGAAGGGCTTGCCGACCGGCGCGGCGTGCACGAAGAACGCGGACTGCGCCTACGGCGGCTGCGCGATGAGCGCGCTCCAGCTCAGCGGCCACGTCACGGCGACCGAAGGCGTCTGCACCAAGAACTGTGCGTGTGGCTCGGCGGCATCGCAGTGCTCGACCGATGACAGCGACGCGAACAACTTGCACTACAGCTGCATCAAGGCGGTCGGCGCAACCACCTCCGAATGTGCAGTGAAATGCACGACGTTGGACGACTGCACCAAGGTCAACCCGCGGTTCAACACCTGCACGGAAAGCTCCGACCTCTTTGGCACGGGCGTCAAAGTCTGCACGATTCAGTGAGTTGACCGCTGGATACTGAAATCATTGCGAAGCTTTGCGCGCCATGGTATTTTGGTCGCACGGCGCAGCTCCGCGGCGATAGGGATTCGGTAAGCCGACCCGCGACATGACCGACCCTTACCCTGCCAGTAGTCTTCTACAATTCAGCCCAATTGCGATGGCCGACGTCCTCGCCGGTCCCGATTGGCTGCTCTCCTTGGCGGCGATTGCGCTTTCGCTGGCCACTTCCTTTCTCTTTGCCGGCAGCGAGACCGCCATCACGGGCATGGGGGAGCTGCGGATCCGCAAGCTCATCGACAGCCATCAAGGCCCGCGCGGGCTGCTGGAGCTGTGGCTGACGCAGCCGTCCCACGTGCTGACGACGCTGCTGGCGGGCAACACGCTGGCGAACATCCTGTCCTCGGCGCTGGTGACGTCCTTGGCGCTGCGGCTGGCGCACGCCAACGCGCTGGATCCGTCATGGACCGAGGCGGGCGTCGTCGCCCTGCTGACCTTTCTGGTGCTGGTTTTTGCCGAGATCGCGCCGAAGACGCTGGCCAACAACCACCCCGAGCGCTTCCTGCCGGGGCTGCACATCGTCTGGTGGTTTCACCTCGGGACGCGTTGGCTGACCAAACTGGCGACGTGGGTGGCGATGGGCTTTGTCCGCGCGCTCGGCGGCTCGTCGACGCCGACGACGTTCCAGGTCACCGAAGAGCAGATCGAGGACATGGTGCGGATCGGCAGTGAATCCGGGATGATCAACGAAGAACAGGGCGACATGCTGCAGGGCGTGTTCGAGCTCGCCGACCTGCCGGTGCGTTCGATCATGACGCCGCGCATCAAGATCGACGGCTTGCCGGTGGACGCGGCGTTCGAGCAGATCGCGCACTTGATTACGACGACGAAATTTTCGCGCTATCCGGTGTACGAGAAGACCGTCGACAAGATTGTCGGCGTGTTCTACGCCAAGGACCTGGTCGACCACATGCTGCGCGGCGACGTGCGGCAGTTCCGGCTGGCGGAGCACATCCACGAGGCGCGGTTTGTCCCGGACAGCCAAAAAGCCGCGGAGCTGCTCCGGGATTTCCAGAAGGAATCCGTGCATATGGCGATCGTCGTCGATGAGCATGGCGGTACCGCTGGCATCGTCACGCTGGAGGACGTGCTGGAGCAGCTCGTCGGCGAAATTTACGACGAATACGACCAGGAAGAGCCGCTGATTCGCAGCACCGGCGACGGCACCTGGACGGTCGATGCCACGGCGGAAGTGCGTGAATTCGCTGAGCAAGTGGACATGGAGCTGCCGGACGCGCCGAGCTACGCGACTGTCGGCGGTTTTGTCATCGAGCAGCTGGGCCGCGTGCCGAAGATCGGCGAGACCGTGCGCGTGGACGGCGTGCTGATTACCGTGCGCGAGGCCGACGACAACCGCGTCGTGCGCGTGGACGTGGAGCACATCAAGCCGCCGAGTGAGGCGGCGCAGGCGGAGACGCCGGCGGCACGCAAGCAGCGGGCCAGTCAGCCGCCGGTTGACGCCGTCGACGGCTGATTACGGCAGCTGCACATGGCCGTCCGCCTCGGCAGCGGGCACATGACGCGGACCTTGGCTGGCCAGCACACCCGCGGTCACGCCGCCGACAACGACAGCGCCCACCGCGGTCCAGAACCACCAGCGGGAAAACACCGAACTGTCGTCCTGCACCACCGGCGCCGGCACCGGCGACAACGTGATCGTCAGCGCCTGTTCCTGGCCGGCGTCAATCTGCAGCTCGCGGGTGTCTTGCACGTAGCCCGGCGCGCCGATCCGCAGCTCATGCTTGCCGGGCGCCACGTCGCCGTCAAAAGGCGTCATGCCGATCGGCTTGCCGGCCAAGGTGACGCGCGCCCGCAGCACGTTGCAGTCGATGCGCAGCACGCCCATCGTCGGCACCAGGTCCGCCTCGACCTCCGAATTCTGGCCACCGCCGGCCATCACGGTGTCCATGTACGGCGCATAGCCGCGTTTTTGCACGCGAATCGCGTAGGTCTCGCCAGCCTTGACCTTGAGCGGCGCCTTGAGCGGCACCTCACCGACTTCCGCGTCGTTCAGGTAGACTTTGGCGCCGCGGGTCAGCGAGGAAACCGTGATGGTCGCCTGATCGCTGGCCGGCGCGTCGCCGCTAACCGGCTTGGTCGGCGGCTTTTTGGGCGGCGCGGCCCACGCCAACGGCGAAAACGTCATCAGCAGCAGGCCGACGAGCGTGGCAGCGGCGATTGAACGGCGTGCGGGCATCCTCCCTCCGCCGCACATGGTGCAAGCTCTGGCCGAGTTTCGCAACGCTGCCCGGCAAAGCCTCACGGTTTTCGCAGCTTGCGCGCGCTGGCAGCGGCCTCGCGGGCACGGGCGCGCGCGGCTGAGCGTTCGGGCGCACCCGCCGTGGGCGCGTAGCGGGCCTCGTCATAGGCGTCCGCAAACGCCGCGACCGCCGCGCTCACCTCCCGATCGACAGCCTGCAGCCGCGCCGCCACCGCCCGCCAGGTCTCCCACGGGGCGCGGCCTTGCTGCACGCGCTGCAACTGCCGCTGCAAGCCAGCCGCCGCGCGCTGCACCCGCCGATCCCACGCTGGCGTCCGGCTGCGCCGCTGCCACTGCCACCACGCGCCGTACGCCACCGCCCAAAGCGCCGCCAGGATACCCAGCACCAGCAGCGCGTTTTGGATATTCGCTTTCACTTTCGCGGCTTTGCGCTGCGACGCAGGCTGCACGCCAAACTTACTCAGGCCGGTGCCGCTCGGCAGGAGGTTGCCAAGGCCCTTGACCACCGCGATCTGCTGCTCCAGGTCGTACTCGACGATCCACTGGTACCACAGCATCGCCGCGCCGTCGGCCAGCTGCCGCAGGGACGCCGTCACGCCGGTCTCCTCCGGCGCCACCTGACCGCCCGGCGGCGTCGGGTCGAAGGTGCGCCAGCCAACCCCTTCAAAATACACCTCAACCCACGAATGCGCGTCCGCCTGCCGCACCATCCGATAGCCGCCGTACGGGTTGTAAATGCCGCCGGCAAAGCCGTGGACGACGCGCGCTGGAATGCCCTGGGTGCGCAGCATCAGCGCCATCGCCGTGGCAAAGTATTCGCAATGACCATACTTTTTGCCGAACAGGAAGTCCGCGAGCGGCTTGGCGTCGTCCTGGTCGCCGGCCAGCGAGTACGTCCAGCCGGTGCGCAGCGCCTCCTGCAGCGTCGCGGCGCGGTCGTAGCGCGTCGTCGCCTTGCCCACCAGCCGCTTGGCCAGCGGCGCGATGCGCGGGTCCAGCGTCCGCGGCACCGCCAGCCAGCGATCGGCGATGTCCTCGCTTGGCGGCGTGTCGGCGGCACGCAGCTGCTCGCTTTCGCGGGCGTCGTCGAGCGGTTCGATCGCTTCCACCACGTAATGCAAAGCGATTTCCGGCTGCGACTTGCGCAGCGCCGAGCGCACGCGAAACGTCAAGTCGCCGGCTTCGGTGCCGCGCACGCGCCGCGATCGGCCGCGGTACATGTCAAAAGTCGCGTCGAGAATCTGCACCGTGTGCGCCCGAGGCGGCGCAAAAAGCACTTTGATATCCTGACCTAACGGCTCCAGATAGACGTCCATCAGAAAAGTCCGCTCCGTCCGCGCGTCCGGCTGGCCGCTCCACGGCACCACGTAGCGGCCGGCCATGTCCATCATCAGGTCGGTCGGATCTTCCTGCGGCCGCGTCCAGCCATTACCGACGAAATTCTCAAACGCCGCGCCGCGCAGCCGTACGGCCTGCTGCATCCGCTGGGGATCTTTGGGAAAGCTGACGCGCGCCACGACCTCGGACGACGACTTGATCTGGCCAAAATTGCCCAGCTGCGCGTCCAGGCCAAAGCCGGTCACGGAGTGGCCGCGCGTCTGGGCAAACAGCAAACCGACGCCGATGCGCGGAAACAGGAAGAAAAACAGCGCCGAAATCACGAGCATGCCCACGGCCATGCCGCTCAGCGCCGCCAGGAAGCGCTTGGTCAGCAGCCGCCGCGTGCGCCATTCCAGGGCATTTTCCGCGGACGGCGCCTGCGGCCACGGGCTCGGCGGCGGTGGCGGCAGCGCCTTGCGCAGGCCAAACCAGCGGCGCTTGCCGGGCGGATCGGGCGCCAGGTGCTCAGGACCGGTGTGCGTGTGCAGCTCAATTTCGCGCGTCAGGTGCAGCAGCGTCAGGCCCCACATCGTCAACACGGTGTAGACGAGGAACGCGCCGGCGAACGCCGGACCCGGGCTGACGATCGCCCCGACGAGGAGCAGCACGAACGACAGCGCCATCAGCTGCAGGAAATCCTTGGCAAAACGCCGTTGGAAAAAGCGGCTGACGGTCAGCAGCAGCGCGAATTGCAGGGCGTGCAGCAGCCAGTTGCTGTCATTCCACGCCCAGGAAATCAACAGCGCGCCGGCCGCCAACAGGGCGCCGGTCCACAGCTTGGCGGTGATCGGCCGCGCCGCCGCCGTCCGCGGATCGCGCAGCAGGGACGCCGCACCGGCGATGACAAACGCGATCGGCGAGGCCATGCCAATTTCGCCCGACAGCGCAATCGGCAGGAACGCCGCCGCGACGAGCGCATAGCTGACCGCCGTCAGCGTCCAGCTGACGTTCATGCCGCACCCACTTTGAATTCGGCGACACGCGCGATCCCAGCGACATCACCAGCGGCGTCCAACGACACCCGCACGTCGACGGCGCCTTGCGTCGCCACATCCGGCCGGCTCTGAAAGCTGACGAGGAACACCTCCGCCTTCGCCGACGCCGTCAGCGGTGGCCAAGCCAGCGGCTCACCACGGGCCAACTGCGCGGCGCGGACCTCGCACGCCTCCGCCAGCTGCGCCCACTCGGCGTCCGGCAGCGCCCAGTCAGGCGGCGGCGGCGCGTCCGCCAGCACCAGGTGCGCGAGATGCTCGCGGATGCGGTGCAGCGCGTCGCCCAAGCCCGTCGCGTCGATCGCCGGCGGCACATCGCCCTGGAACGTCTGCAGGCCCACGGCCAGACCGTCCGCCAGCAGCGCCGCGCACAGCCCGGCCACCGTCGCGCAGGCGTTGTCCAGCGTCGCCACATCCTGCGTCGGCCCCGGCGCCACGTGCACAAACCGCACAAGCGCCACGCGCGCCGCGTCCGCCTCCCACTCGCGCGCCACAAGCCGCTCGCGCCGCGCCGAGACCTTCCAATGGATGTCGCGCATCGCGTCGCCCAGCCGCGCGTCCCGTAGGCCGCGAAACGCGTCGCCCTGACCCGCACGCACCGAGCTGTGCTGCGCCCCCCGCTGGGCCGCGCCGCGCCACGGCAGCTTCACGTCGGCCACGCCGGCCAGCGCCAGCAGTCGCACCGGCGTGTCATAAAGCCTTGATTTGCGGGCAAAACCGAACGGATACGCCGTCGTCACCAGCAGCCCGACGGTCGCCAACGGCCCGCGCCGCAGCGGCTTGATCGCGCCAAACGCCTGGCCGCGTTCGTGCGGCGCCATGTGCAGCAGGTAGCCCGGCCGCGTCAGCACGCTCGGGTTGTCGCTCAGCTCGCCGGCCTCGATGTGCAACGCCGCGCGATTCTTGGCGTTCAGCACCTCCAGCCGCAGCGTCGTCACTTCACCGGCGAGCACGTCCGCCGGGTAGCAGCGCGTCACCTCGAGGTCGCGCAGGCACAGCTCCGACAAAATGCCGCTGATGGAAATGATGGAAATCGCCAAGCTCAGCAGCAAATACAGCAAATTGTTGCCGGTATTGACCGCCGCGGCGCCCAAAAGCAGCGTGATGCCGATGATCCAGCGGCCCTCGCGCGTCACGACCAACTTGCGTGGAAACAGCCGGTTGGAGCGGCCCATGCGCCGCCAGAACCCCAGCCGCTGCCGCGACAGCGCCGCGAGCGCGCGCTGCCGTGCCGCCACCAAAATCTGTTGCCTCTGCTGCGACATTTGCCCTCGCGCCGACGATACCGGCACACGGGCTTTGCCGCAATCGGTTTGACCAGTTGCCACGCCCTCCGCTACAACCACGCTCCGCGGCTGTTCCTGCCGCCCCCGGGGTCGCCGATGGCTGAGTCAATCGAACTGCGCACTTTCACCCAAATCGACGTGCTGCAGCCGCAGGTCGCCTCGTTCATCGCCACCGTGGCGCGCGGCTTTTTGCCGCTGGAAGGCCAGGCGGCGCTGCTGGTGGAAGTCGCGCCGGGCATGAGCGTGAACGTCGTGACCGATGCAATCCTCAAGAAAACCGCGGTGATCCCGGGCATGCAGATCGTCGAGCGGGCGTTTGGCATGTTGGAAGTGCACAGCGAAGACCAAGGCCAGGTCGCGGCGGCAGGTGACGCGCTGCTGGACCACTACGGCATCAAGAAAGAGGATCGCTTGGCGCCGCGCATCCAGTCGTCGCAGGTCATCACCGGCATTGAGGGCTACCACACGCAGCTGATCAACCGCATGCGTCACGGCGACATGATCCAGCAGGGCGAGACGCTCTACGTGCTGGAAGTGCACCCGGCAGGCTACGCGCTGTTGGCGACGAATGAGGCGGAGAAAGCCGCAAAGATCAAGGTGTTGGAGATGATTTTCTACGGCGCTTTTGGCCGCGTGTGGCTGGGCGGCGACGAGGAAAATATCGCGCAAGCGGCCAAGGCGATCGAGGCGGTGCTGGCGACGATCAGCGGCCGCGAAAACAAGGGCGACAAGCCGCACTAGCCGGCACGGTCAGTCTCGATCGGCTTCGCGGCCGATCAGCAGCGTGACGGTGCCGCCGATCACCGAAGCGATGACCTTGGGCGGGATTTTGCCCGGCAGCAGCGGATCGCGCGACCACACGACCAGGTCCGCGTCTTCACCCACCTGAATCGGCGGCGTCTCGCGCGCCGTGCCGCCCGACGAAAGTGCCCGCCACGCCTGCTGCGTCGCCATAGCCTCCGGGTCCGCGCTGTTGTGCCGCGTCAGCCGATCGTGCGCCCGCAGCGCCTCCGGGTGATCAAAGTCCAGCGCCACCTGCAGCGGACACGCCGCCGCCAACGACGCCGCGCGATCGAACCACGCCAGCCGCGCCGGACCCAGCCGCCGCTTGGCCTGCTCCAGTTCCTTGGCCGTCAGCACCGGCGCCACCACGCACAGCGCGCCGGCGGTATGCAGCGCGTCCAGCGTTTCCGGCGACACAATTTCCGGCAATTCCACACGCAGCTGCGGCGCATCGCGCCCGCGCGCCATCGCCGCCAGAACCCGCGCCAGCTGCGCCAGCGCCGCATCGCCGCTCGCGCGCACTGCCACGTGGACCGAGGCCTCATCCGCCGCCGTCAGCCGTTCCTGCAACGCGGCATCGCTGTAGGTCAGCGTCCCGGCGTGCGGCAGATCCGCGTACTTTTCCGTCAGCGCCGCCGATCCGGCGCGAACGCTGCCATCCAGCTCCAAGGACACGCCGGCGGTCTCGACGAGCGGCACGCGCTTGGCCTTGGGCGCAGCGACTGGCGGCAGCTGACGGGTTGGCTGGCCATCGGCATCGACCGTCGGCCGCTTCGGGTGCAGCAGCGCCTGGCCTTCGGGCCGCTCCGCGTCGAGGTAGACGCGCGCCCGCACCGTCAGCCGGCTCTCGCGGTCCAGCATGTACAGCGCCTCCAGCCCGGCTTGCGTCGCGCCAAAGGCGTGGACCTCCGTGATGCCCTGCCGCTGCAAGTCGGCAAACAGGCCCAGCAGCAGTGGCTTGAGCCGCTCCGGCCGCGCCGCCGGCAATTGCTGCCACGTCAGCCGCACTTGGCGGTCGTCCAGCCGTCCAGCGTGGGTCGCGATTTCCGCTCCCAAATCGCCCAGCCGCGCCATCAGGCCGCCATTGGCCAGCCCAACCGGCTTGCCCGCAGGCGTGACGAGCACCGACGTCCGCCCCACGGCGCGATCCAGGTCGGCGCTGCTGAGCTTGTCAAACAGCGCCGCGTTCAGGCCATTGGCCCACAGCCAGCCGCTCTCGGTCAGCACAAGTTGCCGCGCCGACTTCAGCGTGTTCACGACGTCAGCGATCGACTTGCAGTCGCTCAGGTCCACGGCGTCGATCGCCATCGCCGCCGGCTCGAGCCGCACATGACCGGCCACCAGACCCGCCGTCGCCACGCCGCCGGGCAGCCGGATCGTCCGCGTCGCCGGACCGCGCACACCGTCCAGCGTCGCCAACGTGCCGCGCGCGATGATCCGCCCGTCGCGCACAGCGATCGCCGTGTCCTCCGTATCACCGCCGGGCAAGCTGGCGACAACGAGGATCAGCTCAGCGTTCTCCGACGTCCGCAGGTGACTGTAGCTGACAGCGGCATTGTCGCTGTGGGTCGGCGGCGGAACCAGCCAGCGCCGCAGCGTCGCGCAGCCAGAGGCGCCCGTGGCGACGATCAGCCCCAGCACCAGTGGGCGCAGGAGACGCAGAAGGGACGGCAGACGGGAAGGCATGTCAGGCATCTTGGCTCGTGGACGCAGCGCGAAGACGCATTTGTTGCGTGGCGGTGGCAAAAGGTTGATCGGCGGCGGCAAACGGATCCATCGGCACCAGTTCCCACGCGCGGCCGGTGCGGCGCTGCAGCTCGGCGAGAAAGCGGTCGTGGTCGACGAAATTGGGCACGCCCCAGCTGCGCAGGATCCGCCAGATGTGTGGCCAGAGCTGGCGAAATTCGGTTTCAGATACCCGGCGTTTGCCGCGATCGGGCAGGCCGTACGGGCAGTCCTCCGCCAAGTAGCCGAGCGGGCTGGCGACGTCCGCGTGGTGGCACCACGGCGCTTGGGCAAAGCGGTCGGCGTAGACGGTGCAGGCAAATTGGCCGGGCGCGGTCTCGGCGAGGAAGCGGCAGTGCAGGCCAGGGACGACGATCGCGCGGTCACCCAGCGGCACGGCGACGTGACAGCTGATGCCGCAGCGGCGGCAGCGATCCTCGTGCACGCCGTCGTTGGCGCCCTGTTGGTGGGCGGGCAGCGGTTTTGCAGCCATGGCTTCGGTCACTGCGCCGGTCCCGCTGCGGCGCCATCGCGTAGCAGGAACAGCCAGCTGCAGACGCCGACGGCGATGCCCAACGCTGCGTAAGTGCTGCCAAAAATGACCTTGTTGTGGCTGACTTGGAAGTTTGGATTGCTGTACTTGGGGTCCTTGGCGTCGACGAGGAAGAAAGACAGCAGGCCGTATGCGCCGGCGCCGACCAAGCCCGCGCCGACGCCGACGCCGGTCCAGCCGACGACCTTGCGAGCGGTTCCGGTCGAGGGCGCGATGTCGCTGCAGGTCACCTCGGTCACGCCGCTCGCCGAGACTTCGACGTCGTGCGCCGACTCGTCCGAGCCGCGGCTGCAGACGACGCGGTGCGCGCCCGCCTGCACATGCATGGGCGGCGTGCGATCGCCGAGCTTTTCACCGGCCTTGAGCTCGACAAGCAGGCCATCCAGCCGCACTTCGGCGTCGCGCAGGCCGCCCGGCACGACGATAATCAGCGAGCCCGCCACCGGCACCAGCCGCAGCGTCGCCGTCGCCGATTCACCAGTCGGCACCTGGACATCGCGCACCATGGGCTGGTAGCCCGGCGCGGCGGCCTCAATCCGGTGCTTGCCCGGCGTCTGCCAGCCGACCGAGTCCAGCCGCACGTCCTCGCCGTCAATCGTCACGCGCGCCGAGTCCGGATCGACCGTCAGCAGCAGCTCGCCGTGCGTCCGCATCTCCTCGGTCACCGCCTGGCGCTCCTCGGCCAGCGGCTTTTGCAGCGGCTTGGGCAGCGTGCCCGTATCGGCCGCGCGCAGCGCCTCATCCGCCTCGCGCAGCCGCAGCATCTTGTGCAGGACGCGGCCGCGCAAAAAAACGATCGCCGGGTGGGCAAACAGCCCTTCGGCCTGGCGCACGAGCGACAGCGCCTTGGTCAGGTCGCCGGCGTCAAACCGCTCCTTGGCGTCCTTGTAGATGGCGTTGGCGCGCGCTTCGGCATTGGGATCCGCGGCCAGAACCGGCGCGGCGACGAGCGAAAGCGTCAGCACGGCGTGCAGGCTCAGCTGGGCCAGTTGTTTCGCGGCTTGCGCCAGGTTCATCGCGCGACTCCTCCCGGGCCGGAGGGTAGCAAGAACGGCGCTCAGGGGCTACCCGCGGATCGGCAGCTACTCCCACTCCAGCTTGGCCTTGCGCGGCGCGACCTTGACAGCGGCGGGCTTGCTCGGCGCCTTGGCCACCAAATGCACAGGCAGCTGCGTCATGCCGGCTTCGCGCACCTTTTGCGGGTCGATTTCCAACCGGTAGTCCTCGTGGCCGGCCAAAGACAGAACGGCGACGATCGGCTTGGCCGACGCCGCCAGCTTCAGCTCGACCGGCGTCGGTCCCGCAGGCATGGCGTCGATGGTCACCTGCGCGCCGGGCGGGTCGGAAACGATCGTCACCACGTGCGGCGCGGGCTCGGCCGGCGCTTTGCCCGGCGGCGGCGCGGCGATCACCGCGGGCGCGAGCGGCGGCGCGCGCATGGGCTCGGGCGCGGGCGCAGTGGGCGGCGCCACCACCACGTCCAGCTGCCGGCCTTCCCGCCACCACCACGCCAGACCACCGCCGACCAACGCCAGCACCACGGTCACGCCCAGCAGCACAAGCTTGTTGGGTCCCTCGTGCGTGGCAACCTCTTGGGTCGGCTGCGGATTCTTGGCCGGCGGCGGCGCGGTCCGCCGCTTGGGCGCGGGCCGATCAGGGCGCTCCACCCGGCGCGGTTGCAGGCCGCCCGACGGCGCTTCCTCGACGTCCAGCGCCAACGTCCGGCCCTCGGCAACCGGCCGGGGTGGCGTGGGCGTGCTGGGCGTCCGCACCGGCGGCACGGCCGGTGCGTCGTCCATCGCCAGCACCGCGCGCGTCGCTTCATCGTCGTCAGCGGCTGCCTGCAGCAGCTGCGTCGCTTCCTGTGTCACCGCCACCGTCGCCGTCGGCTCGTGCTCCGCCAGCTTGGCCAGCGGCCCCGTGCGCGGTCGTGGCGCCGGAACCGGCGGAATCGTCTTGGGTTTGGTCGGTGTCCGCGGCCCGGTCAACGGTGCCGGACCGGTGCTGCGCCCGTTCGACCCCAGCGCCTGCAGGCAGCCGTCCACCGCGACAAGCAACTCCTCTGCCGACTGGAAACGGGCCTGCGGCCCCTTGGCCAGCAGCCGCGCCACCAGCCCTTCCAACACCGCCGGCAGGGCCAGCTCTGGCGCCCGGTCGCGCAACGTCGGCGCGGGCTCCCGAACGTGCTTCATCGCGATGGACAGGGAGTCTTCCGCGTAGAACGGCACCTCGCCCGTCAGCATCTCGAAGAGGATGACGCCCAGGGAATACAGGTCGCTCGTCGCCGCCAGCGGTAGCCCCTGCGCCTGTTCTGGCGACAAATAGCGCGGCGTGCCGAACATCTTGCCGACCTGCGTCAGCTCCGCGCCGCCCACCGCCAGCTTGGCGATGCCGAAGTCAATGACCTTGATGAAGTCGCTTTCCCCATAAATTTCGCAGACAAAGATGTTATCCGGCTTGAGGTCGCGGTGGATGATGCCCTTGGCGTGCGCCTCCGCCAGCGACTTGCAGATCTGCCGCAGCATGAAGAGGCTGCGCGCCGGCTCGATGGCGCCGTGGCGCAGGACCTGCGTCAGCGTCTCGCCGTGCAGGTATTCCAGCGCCATGAACAGCAGTCCGTCCTCGGTGTGGCCAAAATCCAGCACGCTGATCGTGTTCGGGTGGCGCAGCTGGTTCGCAGCACGGGCTTCCTGCTCAAAGCGCGTGACTTGCGTCTCATCGGTCGTCAGATGGGCAGCCAGGACTTTGACG
Source organism: uncultured Myxococcales bacterium (assembly GCA_903869075.1). GTDB lineage: Bacteria > Myxococcota_A > UBA9042 > UBA9042 > UBA9042 > CAIYBN01. The sequence goes on from CAIPXZ010000682.1 coordinate 15,336, forward strand.
GCGACCTGGCGATCGGCCATTTGCCGATCATGCGCCTCATACACCGAGCCCATGCCGCCTTGGCCAATGAGCTTGGTCAAGCGGTATCGGCCGCAGAGGACCGCACCGACAAGGCTGTTCGCAGTCGCCATCGTCTCTCGCGCGCACCTACCGCGTGCTGCGGCTGTCGTCTGGACTATAGCAACACGCGCCGGGTTCGCACCAGATGCCACAACGCGCGGTTGCGCCGCGTCTGGGGGTTGGCCCGATCGCGGGCCTTCTGCTACAGTCGCGCGGCGCAACTGCCATGCTGGTGGTCGCGGACCGTCGGCAGCTGCCGGAGCCAGGGAAGTTGATGACCCGCCACGCGTCAGGCAATCTGCTAACCACGCATCGGCATTGGCTGTTTTTGGCCATCGCGCTGGTGCTGTCGGCGGCGGTTGGCTGCAATGGCGCGACGTCCGTGGGCAAGAGCCGCGGCGTCGGTCCGGCCAAGGCGGCGTCTGAACAGACGGTGGGCAGCAATGAGCTTGCGCAAAAAGGCGGCGGCTGTGAGCTGAACAAGCGCGTCAGCGATCCGCCGGTGGACACCGCGGAGTGGGTCATTTGGCGCGCGTACCAGCTGGCGCTCGGTCCGGACGATGAAGCGAGCTTCCAAGCGTTTGTCGCGCTGTTTCCGCCCGACCGCAACCAGCGGGAATTGCGGGAAATGTACTGGCCGCGGCTGCGCGCCAACGTCCACAAATACGTCGTCGAGCCGGGCAAGCCGGACTTTGCGATCTGCCGAAGCGTGCCGGTTGAAAACGGCCGCAAGTACTTCATCGTCACTGCTGAAGCGCAGCAAATGCCGCCGCCTGTCACGATTGGCGACATTGAAGGCAAGCCGCGCATCCTGTTCCTGACGCCGTTCTGACCGTCGCCGCGTGTGGCGGTCGTGTTGACCCGTTGTCGTTTTCTGGTCCGGAGGTTTCTGATGACCCTCAAGCGTTCCCGGCTCCTCGCCGCTACCGGTTTGTCCTGCGTTTTCGCGCTATTGGCCGCATGCGCCAGCCAGCCCGGCGGCGACGCCGCGCCCAATGCCACCAGCGATTTCGCCCTCAAGGTCTCGGCGCTCACCGGCACGTGCGGCAGCGTCTCGACAAACTCGCCGCTGGGCGAGATCCGCAAATTCCGGCTGGTCCGCACCGGTCCCAACGACAAGGGGCAGATCGAGACGCAGACAATCGACCAGGACTTCAACGGTTCGGCGAAGTCGATCTCGTTTGGCAGCATCGACGTCGGCAGCCCGTTGACGGTGACGCTGCTGGGCTACACGCAGGCCGGCGTGGCCTCGTGGTTCGCGCGCAAGTCCGCGGTAACGCTGAACAAACTGGAGACGCAGGCCGTCGACATCACGCTGATGGCCGCCGAGGGCTTTACCTGCGTGGCGCCGGACGCCGGCGTGGACAAGCTCGCATTCCCGGTCGTGACGCACATTGCCAGCGATAAGATTCTGATTACCGGCGGTTTTGCCGATGCTGTCGTCGATGGCGCGGACGTCAAGCTGTCGCTGCCGTCGACCAAGGCGTGGCTGTTCGATCCCGCCAAGGGCACGATGACGCTGGCCGGCAACCTGACGGCGGCGCGCGGCGCGCACTCGGCGATCTACCTGCCGAAGTCGCAAAAGATCCTGATTGTCGGCGGCGCGTCGGAAATGCGCGTGAAAGCCGATGGTTCGGCGCCGCCGGTGTGGGACGTGGCGCACAGCGTCACGCCGCGCTGGGAACTGTGCGCGCTGGGCGCCGACAACCTGCTGACCTGCACGACCGACCAGACAAACGACTACGCCAAGCCGCGTGTGCTGCCGAACCTCCTGCTGCTGACAGCGGATTACGTTGTGGCGTCCGGTGGCGCGCCGTGGCCGACGGTCGAGACAACCGACTACTTGGGCGGCGACCTTTTTGACCCGACGCTGGCTTCGCAAGTTGATGGCGGCAAAGGCAATTTTGCCAAGCTGAACAACGGCGCGCTCAAGATGAACGGCTCGCGCGCTGGCTCGGCGGTGGCGCAGTTCGTCACGCCGTCGCCGTACGGCACTTTCCGCTACCTGATCTGGGGCGGCAACGAGTCCATCAGCGCGCAGGGCGTGCCGTCCGCGGCCGGCAAAGTCATCGATATCGCGCTGGAATCGTCGAACCTCGGCGACGTGCGGTTTGACGACTCGTACGCGCTCGTCGGCCCCGATGGCAAGCCAACGACCGACTACAGCGAGGCCACCGGCTCGATCTTCTTCCCGACGCTCTCGGCGCTCGGTCCGGCGACGCTCGATTCCGGCGACGTCGTCGAGCGCTTCGCGGCCATCGGCGGCACGCGCTACAACAACGGCGTGTGGGCGGCGCCCAGCAAGGACGACGCGTTCTTGCTGACGGTCAATGACGCCAAAAAGACCATTACGATCCAGAAGATGCCGGGACTCACCGCGGGCGTCTACTTGGCCAGCGCGACCTCCACTGGCGGCCACGTCGTCGTCGCTGGCGGCTTGACCGGCTTGAAGGGCGGCGGCGCCACGCTGACGGACTTCGCGCCCAACGGCGACGACCCGTTCGGCCCGCTCATCGTCGGCGATCCGCCGGCGGCCGCCGCGAGTTTCATCGCCCGCGGTGCGCTCGCCGCCACCAAGCTGAGCAATGACTGCATCCTGATGTTCGGCGGCATCGCCGATTTTGACGACCTGAAGACCCACGACGGCGGCGCCAGCGATGTGTACTGCCCGGGCTTTCTCGCGCAATAATCCTTAGTTTGCCGATCGGAACGACGTTTCCCCGCAAGATTCAAATGGCAGGTATCGACATGACGAATCACGAAGCAAATTCTCTTCTGCCGCGCTCGCGCGGGCTGCGCATGGTCGTGGCGTCGGTGACGGCCGTCGCGCTTGTGAACCTGCAGTGGTGGGCGGTGCTCGCCGGCCAGCAGACGCACTGGCTGGCGCAGGCGCAGGCGCAGACGGCGGCCAATTCGACGCTGGCGATCCTGTGCGTGCCGACGAACAAGAAGACCTCGGACGAGGCGGAAGGCATCGAGCGGCTGCTGTTCGAGGCGTCGCGGCGGCTGGACACGGTGCGGCCGTTCGATTTGTCGCCGCAGCCGTCCCAGGAACAGGCGGCGAAGGCGGCGGAGAACGTTGAGGACGCCCTGCGCGCGCTGCTGCTGCGCACGCCCAAGCGCGCGGGTGAGCGGCTGGCGGCGACCGAGGCGGCGCTGGCGGAGGCGCCGAACGCCGGGGATGAGCGGCTGCTGTCGCGCTACTACAAGGCGACCGGCCTGGCGTTCCTCGCCAACAACGACCTTGTGAAGGCCCGCGACGCGATCGCCAAGTCCATGGTTTTGTTCCCGAATCAGACGATCGAGGAGTATTCGAGCTACGGCGCCTCGGCGCGCGAGATGTTCGAGACCGTCAAGCAGCTGATCACCAACCTCGGCACCGGCGACCTGAAGGTCGTCGCCAAGGGTGGCCGCGGCGAAGTGTTCGTCGACGGCGCCTACCGCGGCACCGGTACCGCGGTGATGGAGGACGTCGCCGCTGGGCCGCACCGCATCACCGTGCGCTCACCCGGTCAGGGCGCCGAGCGCAAGACCGTGGAAGTGGCGACCGGCAAGGTCATGACGGTGGAATTTGACCTCAAGCCCGCGCCGTTCAGCCAGGAGCTCGAAGCTGGCCGCAAGGTGCTGATGGACAACTTCACGCAGCCGGCGCTTGTGGAAGACCGCATCCGCGAGCTGCGCAACCAGCTGGGCGCGGACCAGATGCTTGTGCTGCGGCCGAAGTTGGCGAAGAAGACCACGGAACTCAACGGCTTTTTCCTCGGTGCCGACGGCGTGTTCAAGGCCGTGAAGGTGACGATCGACAAGGACGAGAAGTACCTGGACAAGCTCGCGGAATTTGTGGCGACGACCGTGGGCTCCAAGCTCGTGGCCGATCCGCAGACGGCGGCGCTGGACGCACGGCAGAGCGTTGTGACGCAGAACAAGAACGCCGGCGCGGCGACCGAGGGCGCGACCGCGTACATTGACCCGAACGCGCCGATTTTTGACGAAGAAGAAAAGAAGGAACGGCCGATCACCAAGGAATGGTGGTTTTGGACGGCCGTTGTCGGCGGCGCGGCGCTGCTGGGCGGCGGCATCTACCTGCTGACGCGCGGCAAGGCGGGCGATACTTCCGCGACCGGCACGCTGCAGTTCAACCTCAACACTTCAGTGCCCAAACCGTAGCGGTCGGCGCTGTTCGCGCGCGCGGCCTCTCGACAAGCGGCGGCGGCGCAGCCAGAATTGCCGGGCCAGCGCTGACCAGCGGTCGGCGACGCGGCACGGACGCAACACTCTTAACCACCTGAATTTTCTGGAGGATTCTTATGGCCTACATCGTGACCAGCCTGTGCGTGGACTGCAAGGACACTGCTTGCGCGGACGTTTGTCCGGTCGAGTGCATCTACGAAGAGACCGGCGGCGCCGCCAAGTACAAGAACCAGCTGTTCATCCACCCGGACGAGTGCATCGACTGCACCAACTGCGAGCCGGCGTGCCCGTGGAAGGCGATCTTCGAGGAAGACGAAGTGCCGGCGATCTTCAAGTCCGCCATCGAAGAGAACCGGGTGATCGCCGACGACATCGGCAGCTTCACCGTCGCCAAAGTGCACAAGGGTCCGGCGCCGACCGCCGACCAGGTCGCCGCGAACTACAAGAAGCACGGCTACACGCCCTGAGCCGCCGCCAGCTGCGCGACAAGCGCCTTGGCCGCAACCGCTGATTCCAGCAGGTTTTTGCCGCGCGCCAGCTCGATGGCGATCGCCGTCGCCAGCCGACACCCGGTGCCGCGCGGGCTTTTCGCCCAGAGATCAGCCGGTTGCAGCTCCGCCAGCAGTCCGCCGTCGTACACGAGATCGACGCCGCGCAGCGCCGTCGGCGCGTGGCCGCCCTTGAGCACCGCCGCGCACGGCAGCGTCGCCAGCGCGTCGAGCGCATCCTGCCGCGTCACAAGCGTCCGCCCGGTCAGCCACGCCAGCTCCGGCCAATTGGGCGTCAGCACGCGCACGTGCGGCAGCAGCTGCCGCGCCAGCCACACCGGCAGCGCGTCCAGATCCTCCCGCGGCCACAGCGACCCGCCCGAGCTGGTCCGCAGCAGCGGATCCACGACCAGCGGCGCGTGCGGCTGCATCCGGGCGAAGCGCGCCAGGGCGCTCGCGTGCGCGCGCGTCGCCAGCATCCCGGACTTGATCGCCACGCCGTCCGCCGGCACGTCCAGGTGCTTGACCACGTGGTTGCGCAGGTCATTTGCAACCGGCCAGCCGCCCAGCCACGCGCCATTGGTCTGCGCCGTCAGCGCCGTCACCACGATCCGTGTCTGCGCGCCGAGCGCTTGCGCCGCCTGCAGGTCCGCCGCCAGCCCGGCTTGGCCGCCCGGATCGACGCCGCCCCAGAGCACAACCGTCGCGGATTGTCGGTCGTTTTTGGCCATCGCCGCCTCCTGCGCGCGAGAATACCACGTCGGAGATTTGCCATCGCGGCGATCCGCTATGATCATCGGCGTGGCGACCCTCGGCGGAGGGTGCAAGAGGTAGGCGTGACTGAGACGGACAAGACACCGCTGACGGACGCGACGCCGCTGCCGGCCACCGATCAGGCGCCGCTGCAGCATGCCGTGCAAGATGCGGTCACGGCGATCGCCGACGTGGCGATGGCGCCGGTGGAAGAGGTGCTGGGCCATGCGACGTGGCTGCGGTGGGCGCTGGTTTGCCACCTGCTGGCGACGCTGAGCGCGACCGTGGTGGCGTTGCGCGAGCACTTCACCGATTGGCAGGTCTACGCCTGGACCGGGCTGCTGACCGCGGTGCTGATCGGCAACTTCATGCGCTGGGGGCCGAGCGCGCACTGGCTGCACCGCGTCTGGACGACGCTGGCGGCGCTGGCGGTGGACGCGGTGTGGACGCTGCTGCTGTTTGATCGCGCGCGCTCTGGCAGCCTGCGGTCGTCCGGTCAGCCGCGGCTGGACGTGGCGGCGGACGCCTCGCTGTGGTTCTGGCTGCCGGTTGTGCTGCTGCTCTTGTGCGCCGGGCTGCTAGTCGTGCACGGGCTGCTGGCGCCGCACTATCGGCTGCGGCGGGTCCATCACCGACCGATGACGAGGAGCTAAGTCCACGCAATGTTGCGCGATCTCTTCAACCGCTACCGCCAATCGCTGCTGCTGACGCTGGCTCTGGTGCTGCCGATTGCGTCCATGTACTGGCACGGCAAGACGCGCACGGAGTCGACTTTTGTCGAGCGCGGGCTGCTGGCAGTGACTTCGCCGTTCACGCAGCTGAACCACGACGCGATCGAGGCGGCGCGCAAGCTCGGGCGGCGCTACCTGTTTTTGCAGGACGTCGAGGTGCGCGCCGAGACGCTGGAGCGCGAGAACAAGGTGCTGCTGGGCGAGGCGCTGCGCTCGCGGGCGATTGGCGAGGAGCTGCAGCGGGTCAAAAAGCTGTGCGAATTCAAGGCTGAGCACCGCGATTTTACGACGATTCCGGCGCGGGTGATCGGCCGCGACGTCTCGCAGTTTTTCCAGGTGATGCGCATCAAGCTGGACACGGACGGGCTGGCGGGCATCAAGGAAGGCATGGCGGTGATCACCGATGACGGCGTCGTTGGGCGCATCGATCGCGTGGCGCAGGGCTTCGCCGACGTGATGCTGGTGACCGATGCGCGCAGCCAGGTCCACGCGACGGTGCCGGGCAAGGGCGTCATCGGCTCGGTCAAGGGCAATGGCAAACGCAATGAATTCACGGCGCAATTCGTGCATCTGGACAAAATCGACCGCGGCGCGCCGCTGGCCGCGGGGGACGCGGTGCTGACAACCGGCCACGATCGCGTGTTCCCGGCGGGGCTGGAGATCGGCCACATCGCCGACGCGGCGCCGACGCAGAGCGGGCCGTATCAGGAATTCGTGCTGGCGGCGGCGGTGTCGTATGCGACGCTGGAAGAGGTGCTGATCGTCACCGGCTACCACGGACCGGACGCCGACGGCGCGCCGGCAGCGCCCGTCGCCCCTGCCGCACCGGTCGAGAACAAGCCGCGCCATTCCGTGGACCCGGCCAACACCCCAGACTCGCCGCCATGAGGAGCCGATGAAGCCGTTTGCCTGGATTCTGCTGGCTTTTTTGGCGCTGGCGCTGCTGTCGCCGCTGCTCGGGCATTTTGACAGCCAGTTTTTTGCCCCGGACGTCGCGCTGCTGACCGCGCTCTACGCCGGCAGTCGTGCCAGTACGCCGACGGCGGTGCTCGTGGGCTTCAGCGTCGGCCTGCTGAAGGACGGCCTGTCGCTGGCGGTGCCGGTCGGGCTCTACACCGAGATCGGCGTGCTGGCGGCGCTGCTGGGGCGGTTCCTGGAGCCGCGCGTGGACCTGCGCAGCGCGGTGCCGGTGATGGCGACGGCGGCGGCGCTGAGCATCGCCGCGACCGTGGTTTTCCTATTGCTGGAAGCGGTGTTCCACCGCGCGTTTGACGCCTACGGCGACGTCCTGCGCATGGCGTTGCCACTGGCGCTGATCACGATGCTTGTCGCGCCGCCGTGGTTTGGCCTGCTGGATCGCGTGACGGGGCGCTTCGAGCACCCGCATCGCACCGGGCTGCTGGGCCGCAAGTAGCCCCGCGACGAACGTCAGTTGCTGTTGCAGTCGAGCGCCTGGGTCAGGCACTTGCTCGTCGCGCAGCTCTGACAAGCGCTGCCGGTGCAGTTCGCGCAGTTCTTCTGCATGCACGGCGCCAGCTTGCCAAATGACGTGGCCGCCGCGGGCGTCGCCGCGTGGATGCAGTCCATGACGCACTTGGCTTGCGTCGCGCCGGCCGCGCAGCCGCTGACGCACGTCGCGGTGTTGAGGCAGCCAACGCTGCCGGTCGGCGTGGCGCAGGTGATTGTCGGCGTGAGGCAGGCGGCGGCGCCGCTGGTGTTGACGCAGCTGAGCAGGGCGAGCAGCTGGGTCTGCGCGGTGGTGCTGCCGTTGCCGTAGCAGGCGCCCTGGCACGCGGTGTCGGTGCTCGCGCACTTGCCGACGCAGTCCTGGACGTCGTAGCAGGTGCCGCTGCCGCTCTTGCCGTCGGACAGGCAGATGAGCGATTCCTTGACGCACGGGTCGGTCTTGCCGCCGTTGGCGTTGACGCACGCGGACATGGCCTTGAACTGCGCCTCGCCGGCGGTGTTGACGGCGGTGTAGCACTTGGCCTGGCAGGTGAAGCGCTCGGGGTCGTTGTCGCACGCCGTCAGGCAGTTGAGGATGCCGCTGCAGCCCTGGCTGCCCGGCGTCGCGCCCTGTTCCCAGCAGGCGACGAGCTCATTGCCGCAGGACGCCGCGGTGCAGTCGTTCATGCATTTTTCCGTCACGGCGCCGGCGCAGGTGCCGTTCAGGCATTTCTTTGTCGTGCAATCGAGCAGCGCAGCGGCCGTCGGCGCGGCGGCGGTGGCGGTGGCGTTGGCGCAGGTCTGGCCGCAGGTGGCCGTCCAGTTGGCCTTGCACGCGTCCACGGCGCACTGCGAGGCCGCGGTACAGGTCTTCAGCGAGCCGGGCTGGACCACGTCGCTCGGCACGTCGGGCGCGGCGTCGGCCTTGGCGGCATCAGCGGTGCCATCGGCGGCCACGGCGTCCTCGCCGGCTTTGCTGTCTGCTGCCACGTCCATCACGCCGCCGACGGTGTCCGTTGGCGTCACGCCGGCGCCGCCGCCACCACCACCACCGACGGTGGCGCCACACGCCGCGAATGCCAAAGAAGCCAGTACAACAACAACGACTTGACGCATGGTCGATCCCCTCAATCGGCAACAACGCCGAGGCCCGCTCCTATTCTACACGGACGGCCATGCGCGGCCAATGGCGCGGGCGGCGCGGTCGCAAATTTCCACGATTCCCGGCGCGCTGCGGCTGCAGGTCTTGGTTGACCCATCGCCGTCGGCATCGGACACTTGCCGTCCGCCCGCGGCGGCACACACGATGACAGTCCTCGGCCCATCCCACGACGCGCAACGCTTTCATGCCCGCAACCGCCTGGCGATGGCTGGCGTTTTTGTCGCGGTGCTGGTGCTGATCGCCCGGCTGGTGATCGTGCAAGGCTTGATGGGCGCGAATTATGAGAAGATCGCGACGATCGAGCGTGTCGGCAAGGTGCGGTCCCAGGCGCCGCGCGGGCAGATCAAGGGCGCGGACGGCACGGTGCTGGCGCGCAACCTCGAGAGCCACTCGCTGGAGCTGCTGCCGGCGAAGGTGAAGCCGGACCGGGTCGCGGCGATTGTGGCGCAGCTGCGTGAGCTGCTGGACATGACCGACGCCGAGGTCGAGGCGCTGCGCGCGGAGCTGCTGCGCGATGCCGACCCGCGCAAGCGCCAGCCGCTTGTGGTGCGGCGCGACCTGGTTTCGACGCATTGTCCCTATGATTCCAGCCAGCTGGAGCTGACGTCGGAGGTCGAGTACCGCTTCTGTCCGGTCTGTGGCCGCAATTTTGAGCCGGTGCCGGCGAAGAAAGCCTGCCCGTTTGACCAGCGCAAGCTGCAGCCGATCACCGGCGGCGATGGCCTGCGCTGTTCGTCCTGCGAGCGCGAATTCTCGGCGGCGGACCAGTGCCCGTACGACCACCACGCGCTGCACAAGGGCCACCACAACCTCAAGTGCCCGCTGTGCCAGCGGACGTTCAACGACGAGGTCGCGGTACTGCGCGCCAACCTGCACCTGCTGCCCGAGGCGCGGCTGCAGTCGGAGATCCAGCGCGAGTACCCGTTCCGCTTTCTGGCCAGCCACTTGCTGGGCTACGTCGGTTACGTGACCGACGCCGACCGTGCGCCGCTGCTGCCGTGGCTGCCGCCGCGCTACGCGCTGACCGATCGCGTGGGCCGCACCGGGCTGGAGCGCGGGTTTGATCAAGCGCTGCGCGGCATTGACGGCGAGCAGGTTGTGGTGCGGCGGTCCGGCACCGATGAGAGCGCCAAGGGCATGGATGATCTTGTCGCCGGGCTGCAGCCACGGCCGACGGTGCCGGGGCTGACGCTGCGCCTGACGCTGGATCTGGAGCTGCAGCGCGCGGCCAAGGTCGCGATGAAAGACGTGTTTTCCGGCGCGGCGGTGGTCATCGACGCGCGCTCGGGCGAAGTGCTGGCGCTGTATTCCAAGCCGAGCTTTGACCCGAACACGATGTCCGGCAAGCGCGCGCCGCATGGAAAAACATCATCGGATACGCCGGCTTATGCGCCGTTGCTCGACAAGGCGGTGCACGCGTTTCCGCCGGCCTCGACGTTCAAGGTCGTCGCCGCCGTCGCGGGGCTGGAAGAGAACGTCGTGACGCCGGCGACGACGTTCCACTGCCCGGGCTACTACGATTTTGGTGGCCGCCGCTTCCACTGCCACTCCAAGCGCGGCCACGGCGACGTGAACCTGCGCGAGGCGATCCGCTCGTCCTGCGACGTGTATTTTTACCACCTGGGCGAGCAGCTGGGCCTCGACCGGCTGGAAGCTTGGGCGCGCAAGCTGGGCTTTGGCGAGGCGACCGGCATCGAGATCTTCGAGGCGCTGGGCCGCCTGCCGACCCGCGAGTGGTACGCCCAGCACGTCAAAGGCGGCTATTATCCAGGCTTTGCGCTGTCGACGGCGGTCGGCCAAAAAGACGTGACGGCCACGCCGCTGCAGGTGGCGCGGGTGTACTCGGCGCTCGGTCGCGACGGGCAGCTGCCGAACGTGACGCTGGTGCAGGGCTTTGAGGGTCCGGACGGCAAGCTGCTGCCGCGCACGCCGCGGCCAGAAGGGCGCGAGGTGCCGGTCAAGGCGGCGACGCTGCGCTTCATCCGCAACGCGCTGCTGGCAGTTGTGAACGACGAAGGCGGCACGGCGTATGCAAGCCAGCCGACAAACGTGATGATGGCCGGCAAGACCGGCACGGCGCAGGCGGCGCAGCGGCCGCGAGCGGAGATGGTCGAGCGGCTCAAGGCGGACCCGCTGGCCCTGGGCCGGCTGACGGCGTGGATGCAGAACGATCACGCGTGGTTCGTCGGCTACGCGCCGGCGGATGACCCGCAGATCACGGTGGCGGTGTTTGTCGAGCACGGCGGCTCGGGTGGTCACAACGCCGCGCCGATTGCTGTGAAGATCGTCGAGTCGTGGTTTGCCCGGCACCCGCACGCCAAAGCGGCCGAGGCGACGGCGACCAAGGGCCACAAGAAGACGGCGGCGGCGCCGGAGGAGCTTGACGAGACGCCGATCGCCGACCCGGAGGCCGAGCCGACGGTGCCGCATGAGGACGATCCGGCGAATCGTCCGGCCGATGAACCGCGCGAAACACCGGGGGATTCCGGCGATGAGGTGGCGCCATGATCGGCCTCGGCCAGTCCGCGCTGATCCTCGCCGCGTCCACGGTCGGCTGCGCTGTCAACAGCGTCGCCGGCGGCGGCAGCTTCTTCACATTCCCGGTGCTCGTCTTCGGCGGCATGGCGCCGATCGCCGCCAACGCCACAAGCACCGTCGGCATTTGGCCGGGTAGCCTCGCCAGCACGTGGGCGTACCGCAAGGATGTCAGCGCGTTGCGCGCGCAGCTGCCGGTGCTGACGGTCGCCAGCCTGGCCGGCGGGCTGCTCGGCGCGCTGCTGCTGCTGTGGACCCGCAACGAGACTTTTGCCCGCATCGTGCCGTGGCTGCTGCTGACCGCGACGCTGCTTTTTGCCGTCTCCGGGCGCGCGGTCGCCTGGCTGCGGGCGCGCAACCGCGGCGCGCTGCATCCGGCGCTGCTGGTGGCGGGACAGTTCGCCATCGCTGCTTATGGCGGCTATTTTGGCGGCGGCATGGGCATCCTGATGCTGGCGGCGTACGCGCTGGCGGGGCTGACGGACGTCCACGCCATGAACGGCCTGAAATCGCTGCTCGGCGCGGCGATCAACGCGGCGGCGGTGGTGACGTTTGTGCTCGCCGGCATCGTGCAGTGGCCGCAAGCGATGCTGATGGTGGCGGGATCCGTCGCGGGCGGCTATTTTGGCGCCCGGCTGGCCAAGCGGGTGCCGGCAGCGCGGGTGCGGCAGCTCGTCATCGCGACGGGCGCGGCGATGACCTTGAAATTCTTCCTTTCCTGACGCCAGCGAGGGTCCAAGCCGATGTCCGTCCTC
>CAIPXZ010000683.1 GCA_903869075.1 uncultured Myxococcales bacterium
CGCCATCGGCATGTCGCCCCAGCCGCCAAGCTCCGCGCGTCGCCGCGGCACCAGCTGCTCCAGCGAAATCGCCAACGCCACGGAAAGATTGAAGGATTGCACCATGCCGTGCATCGGCAGGATGTAGCGGCGGTCGGCCAGCGCGCGCATTTCGTCACTGATGCCCACTTTGGCGTTGCCAACGACGAGCGCAATCCGCGGATCCAGCGGCAGCTCGGTCAGCGTCGCGGTGGCCTGGAGATCGCTGACCCAAATAGCAAAGCCCTGATCTTTCAATGCCTTGACGCCGTCCACCGTAGAGCCGTGGCTGTGCACTTCCAGCCATTGATCCGCAGACTTGGCGACGGTCGAGCTCGCGCGCAGGCCAAACTGGTTGTGGATGACGTGGATGTCGTGCAAGCCGTAGCCTTCCGACGTCCGCAGCCCGGCGGCGACGTTGTGCGGGTCAAAAACGTCTTCAAAAACAGTGGTGATCGACACGATCCGGTGACGCAGCACGCTGTCAATCCGCGCCAGCCGCTCCGGCGTCGTCCAGGTCTCCAGCGGATCGACCGCGGGCCAGTGAAAATCCGCATCGTTGCGCTCGGTCATGGCCCTTCGTCCTCGTCGTCGTCGTCGTCGTCCTCGCCGCTGTTGCTGCCCGTGTCGGTGGCAGCGCCGGGTAAGCTCGGAACTTTCTTGCCAATCAAGATCCAGCGCACGAACCGGTCGCGCGTGCGCGTGGGCAAGCCCGCCAGCCCACGCGCCTGCGCCAGCGCGACGTCGCCGCCAAAAAATCGCAGGTTCTCCGCCAGCTGCGCCTCGGCGCCGTCGAGCGCCGCCAGCAGCGCCGCGCCGTCGCTCTGCGTCACCGGCAGCGGCAAGCCCGCGACGAGAACGCCTGAATCTCCTGTAATTTCCAAAGCTTCAGCCATCGTCCGCTCGACCTGCACTGCCAGCACCGTTTCCGGATCATCGCGCACTTGCGCCAGCCGCCGCGGATCCGCCGCAAGCGCGTGCAGCGCGCGGTCCAGCGTCGCCGGCGTCCACACCGCCGTATCCTGCGCCAGCGCGGCGATCGCCGCCCACAGCAGCCCCTGCGCGTCCAGCGCATGCGCCGTCTGCGCCACGACAGCGCCGCCCGTCGCCAGATAGACGAGCCGCCGCTTGCCTTCGCCCTTGTCGCCATCCGCCTGCAGCCGCGGCGCCGCCTGCGCCTGCCACGCCACGAGCGCCGCCAGCTGCCGCCGGCATCGCGGCTGCGCCAGATCGCACGCCAGCACCACCGTCATCGGCGCGTCCGCTTCGCCAATCGTCATCAGCGGCTGCAGCCGCTCCGGATCCTGCTGCGGCACGTAGCGCGCCATCCGCCCGACGATCGCGTCCTCGTGCTGCACCCACGCCGCCAGCCCGCGATCCACGACGAGCCAGCCCACCACGAGCGCCAGCCCAAGGCCGACCGCGCGCTGGACGATCGTCGGCAGCGCTGAGCGCGTCGTCGCGGGCGGCAAGAGGGTCGGTTCAGGCGGCTGGGGAGAGGTCACGGGAGATGCCGCCTGCGCGAGCGGGCCCAAGCGGCCGGCCAGAGCGCGCAGTATGGCAAGAAACCGCAGCTTCGGGAACGGCGAACTTCGCGGCGCGCGCGTGTGTCAATTTTGCCACAGCCATGGCGATCGCCGCCGCCCCGGCTGACCGCGTCGCCCGTCTGTGCGACACTGCAGGCTCCTACCCGCCACGAGGTTGCCATGTCCCAGTCCGCCCCGCTGAACGCTGAAGCGCTGACGATCGCCACGATCAAAGGCCTCGCGCTCGACGCGATCCAGGCCGCGAATTCCGGCCACCCGGGCATGCCGCTGGGCATGGCGGACGCCGCCTACGTGCTGTGGCAGCACTTTTTGCGCTTTGACCCGAAGGCGCCGCAGTGGCCGGATCGCGATCGCTTTGTGCTGTCGGCGGGCCACGGCTCGATGCTGCAGTACGCGCTGCTGCACCTCTACGGTTACGACCTGAGCCTGGACGACCTCAAGCAGTTCCGGCAGTTGCACTCCAAGACGCCGGGCCATCCGGAATACGGCCACACCGCGGGCGTGGAAACGACGACGGGGCCGCTGGGCCAGGGCATCGGCAACGCCGTCGGCATGGCGCTGGCGGAAGAGCGGCTGCGGGCGGAATTCGGCCCAGCGCACGTCGATCACTGGACCTACGCGATCGCCGGCGACGGCTGCATGATGGAGGGCGTCGCGTCGGAGGCGTCGTCGCTGGCCGGCCACCTCGGCCTCGGCCGGCTGATCGTGCTGTACGACTCTAACCACATCACCATCGACGGCCGGACGGAGCTGACGTTCACCGAGGACGTCGCCGCGCGCTATGCCGCCTACAATTGGCACGTGCTGCACGTGGAAGGCACCGATTTGCTTGGCATTGCCGCGGCCCTGACCGCCGCCAAGGCCGAGACGCAGCGGCCGACGCTGATTGTTTGCAACACCGTCATCGGCCGTGGTTCGCCCAAGCTGGCCGGCAGCCACAAAGCGCACGGCGCGCCGTTCGGCCAAGACGAGGTGGCGGCGACGAAGATCAACATCGGCCTGAATCCGCTGCAGTTTTTCGCCGTGGATCCGGAAGTTTACCAGCACACGCGGGCGGGCAATGGCGCGCGCCTGGACGCGCGGCGGGCGTGGGAAAAGCGCGCGGAGAACGCGAGCGGCCAAGCGCTGCTGGCGCGGCTGCACCCCGACCTGCCGGCGCTGACGGCGCAAGTGGCCTGGCCGACCCAGGAGCCGGGTGCGCAGTTGTCGACGCGCAAGGGCGGCGAGAAGGTCATGGCGGCGGTCGCCCAAGCTGTGCCGCAGCTGCTGGGCGGCAGCGCCGATCTCGGCCACTCGACGTTCACGGAAATCACCAACGGCGGCCACGTTCAGCACGGCCAATGGCTCGGCCGCAACATCCACTGGGGCGTGCGCGAACACGCCATGGGCTCGATCTGCAACGGCTTGGCGGCGCACGGCGGGCACATCCCGATCGGCTCGACCTTCCTGGTTTTCCACGATTACATGCGGCCGGCGTGCCGGCTGGCGGCGCTGATGGGCCTGCAGGTCGTGACCGTTTACACGCACGACTCGATTTTTGTGGGCGAGGATGGTCCGACGCACCAGCCGATCGAGACGATCATGGCGATGCGGCTGATTCCCAACACGGTCGTGTTGCGGCCGGCGGATCTGGCCGAGACCGCGGGCGCGTGGCGCGTGGCGCTGCTGCGCGGCAAGGCGCCGACGATCCTCGCGCTGACGCGGCAGAACCTGCCGGAGCTGGCGCGCGAGCCGGCGCTGGGCGACGCGATCACCGCAGTGGAGCGCGGCGGCTATGTGCTGCGTCACGAAAAAGCCGCGCTGAAGCTGGTGATTTTGGCCACCGGCTCCGAGGTCCATCTGGCGCTGGCCGCGCAAGCGCAGCTGGAAGGCGAAGGCGTCGGCGTGCGCGTCGTGTCGCTGCCGTCGTTTGAGCTGTTTGACGCCCAGCCGCTGGCCTACCGTCAGTCGGTGCTGCCGGCGGGCGTGGCGCGCCTGAGCGTGGAAGCCGGGACGACGCGCGGCTGGGAACGCTTCGTCGGCGAGGCCGGCCTGAGCATCGGCATCGACACGTTTGGCGCCAGCGCGCCGGACAAGGTGCTGGCCAAGTACTTCGGCTTCTCGACCGAGAACGTCCTCGCCAAAGCCCGGGAATTGTTGGGCTAAGCGCCGGTCAGCGCGCCTGCCACGCCGCCGCCTCGGACTGCCGCCGCGCCGCATCGGCCCGCAGCGTTGCGTCCAGCAGCGCCAGCGCCGTGTCGCGCCACGCGCCCAACCGATCGCCTGCCAGCGCCTCGCCCAGATGCCGCAGTGCCGTCGGCAGCTCACCCAGATCCGCGGCCAGCCGCGCCAGCGCTAGATGCAGCCCGGCGTCCGTCGGCGCGATCGCCAGCCCTTGCCGCAGCGCCAGCTCAGCCTCCACCACCTCGCCCAGCAGCGCGTGCGCCGTGCCGGCCAGCCGCCACAGCGCCGGCGCCGTCACCGGGTTCAGCTCCAGCCCGCGCGCGGCGATCGCCAGCGCCAACGGCCACTGCCGCCACGCCAGCGCGCTCTCCGCCGCTTCCTGCAGGATCAGCCAGTCGTCCGGCTCCGCCAGCGCCGCTTGCCGCCACGCTTCCAGCGAAGCCGCCGGCTCCGTCGCCGCGCGCGCCACCGCCACCAGCGCGTGCCCCTGCGCCAGCGCTGACCCTGCAAACAGCGCGCTGAACTGCGCCCGCAGCGCCGGTGACGCCGTTTGCGCCAGCAGGCGCGTGCCGTGATCGCGCAGGCCGTCCGCCGCCGGCGCCAGCCAGACCGCGTCCGCCGCGTGCGCTGCGTGCCAGCCATCCAGCTGCACAAAGCTCAGCGGCATCGCCAACGTCCGGCCAAACCGCTGCGGCAGCCGCGCCTCGGCGGCGATCTCCGGCGTCAGCAAGCCGACGTCCCGCAGCACGGCAAAGCCGTCCGCCGCCAGCGCCGCCCGCCACAGCGGCAGGACCCGCAGCGCGCCGACCGGGTGGTGCAGCACGACGCCGTCGGCCACCAGCGGATGCCCCGCGCCCAGCGCCGCCACCTGCGCCGCCGCCGCGCGCTCCAGCTCCGCCGCGTCCGGGTGCGCGTCCAGCGCGAACGGCAGCGTCCGCACCTCCACCGTCGTCTGCAGCTGGCCCGCCGCCAGCCGTTGCGCCGCCGCCAGCCCGCCGTCCGCCGCCAGCGCCTGGCCATCGGCGACCGCCAGCTGCGTCGCCGCCGTCCACGCCGGCGGGTCCGGCACGAGCGTCCGCAGCGCGACAATCTCCCACGTTTCCGGGGTCTTGCGATACACGTCCACCGGCAGCGCGTCCAGCACGTACTGCGCCCACAGCGCGTGGATCTGGCCGCGCAGGTCGAATTCGCTGGCCGTGCCGTGCTCGCGGAACAGCCCCGGCGCCCGCGCGTCCATCGCGCCCACGCGCACGCGCGGACCGTGAGCGGCAAAAACCTGACGATCGACGGCCAGTTGCACGACGGACGGGCTGACGTCTGTGGCAAACACCACAAGCCGCGCGTACCAGTCCGCGCCCTGCGCCAGGGCCAGCCGCCGGAACGCCGCCAGCAGCCCGCGCAAGTGCGCGCCGGTGCCCATGCCCAGCTCCACAACCACGATCTCGTCCGGCAGATCGCCCGCCGCCGCCCGTTCCGCGCACCACGCCAGCAGCAGCTGCGCGCCGTGGGACGCCACCGTACCGCTGTCGTGGCTCGCCGTTGGCAGCTCGCCGTCCAGCAGCAAGGCCGCGCCGTTGTCCAGCCAAGCCACCTGCGCCAGCCGGTATTCCAGGCTGCGGCCCAGCGGCGTCCAGTCCTCCAGCACGGTCAGCTCCGGCGCAACCTCAGCAGTTTTCGGACGTTTCGGCATCGCACGCTCCCCTTGGCCAACCGGCTGCCGCTGTTGTAGCAGGAGATGCCGCCGCCGGGAATGGTGCGGCGGCCGCGGCGTTTCGTGCTACCTTTTGGACCATGGCGCGTCCTTCTGCCATTTTTCCCACGCTCGGTCGGCGCCACGCGCTGGACGCGGACATGCACGCCGGTCACCACGTGCGCGTGCTGCTGGACCCGCACGACGCGTGGCTGACGCTGCTGACGGACATCGCTGCGGCCAAGGTCTCGATTCTCATCGAGTTGTACATGCTCGTGGACGACGCCGCTGGCCGCCAGTTCGTCGCGGCACTCGGTGCGGCGGTGGCGCGCGGCGTCGATGTCCGGCTGACGCTGGACGCTGTCGGTGCGCTGGACGTCGTCGGCGGGCTGCTGAAAGAGCTGACGCGCGTCGGCGTGCAGTGGCGGGTGTTCCATCCGGTGACGCGGCAGACGCCGTTCAAGCACTGGCTGCGGCGCAACCACCGGAAATTGATTGTGATTGACGAGCACATCGGTCACGTCGGCGGCCGCAATGTCGGCAAGCACTACTACGCGCTGGCGCCGGGCGACCCGGTCTGGCGCGATCTGAGCGCGCGGGTCCAGGGACCGTCGGTGACGCAGATGGCGGCGGTGCTGCGCGCGCACTGGCGCAAGGTCGCGCGGCTGCCGAATCCGCCCACGCCGGTGGCGGGCGCGGAGGCGCTGATCGCCCACGCGTTCAACCTCGGCGGCTCGCGCAAGGCGTTTGCCAACCGGCGGATGCTGCAGGCGGTGCGCAGCGCCAAGCAGACGATTCACGTCGTGCAAGCCTACTTTTTGCCGAACTGGGCGCTGCAGCGGGCGCTTGTCAGCGCGGCGCGGCGCGGCGTGGACGTGCGCGTGGTGGTGCCCAAGTGGACGACCTCGGACGTGCCGATCGTCGCGCTGGGCAGCGAGCACGGCGTCGGGCGGCTGCTCAAGCGCGGCGTGCGGGTGTTTGCGGTGCAGACCGGCGTGCTGCACGCCAAGTTCATGGTTATCGATGGGCTGTGGTGGACGATCGGCTCGGCGAACATGGACCCGCTGTCGCGACTGCGCAACCTGGAGGCCAACGTCGTCGGCATGGGCGCGACGGAAGCGGCGGATGTTGAAACGCTTTTTGGTGAAATCGCCGCCAACGCCCATGAGCTGTCTTGGCAGGAATGGCGGCAACGGCCGCTGCTGCGGCGGTTGTTCGGGGCGATCCTGTGGCGGCTGCGCGGGCTGGCGTAGGCTATTGCGCCGCTTTGCGCTCCGCGAGGCACTGCTGCGCGCACGTCACGCCGTTGGGCAAGTGCGAGCAGTGCGCCACATCGACCCGGCGGGCGCGCGACCACGGCCAGCGCTTCTGCGATTCCACGAGAATTTGCGCGGTCTGGCCATTGGCCGGGCACTGCACCCGCCGCGCCATCAGCACGCGCGAGGCGACAACGACGGCGGCACTCAGCAGCACCGCCAGCGTCACGCCAATCACGGCATACGCCGGCAGGACGCTGTCTGCGAAAAGGATGGCGAACATGGCACCTCCGGGCGCAAGAACTCCGCAACCGCGCCGTTGTTTTGACGTTAAGTCGTTCGACGCGAATGGGCAATCGCGGACTGCGGGGCGATGACAAAGCTGTGATAGCCCGCTACAGCACAAGCTCAAAGCGGCTGACAAGCGCGCCGGGCAGCAAGCTGCTGGCGGTATGCCGGGCGCCGTAGGTGTCGGTGTCGACCAGCAGCGCGCGTTCGGCGGTCAGCGCCTCCAGCTGATCGCCCAGCAGGCGGAACAGCGAATCGTCAAAGCGCATCACGTTCAGCGGCGCGACAATCTGGCCATTTTCCACCCAGAAAGTCGCAAAACGCGTCATGCCGGTGACCCGCGCGTTCACGCGGTCGCTGAAATTCAGGTACCACAAATTGCCGATGTACAGCCCGGTGCCCAGCCGTTGCAGGATGTCGGCGTCCGGCAAGTCGCCCGGCGCCATGTGCAGCGCTTGGGTGATTTCCTCGGCGTCGCTATTGGCCGCCAGCCCGTACTCGCGCGCCGTCCGCGGCGACACGAGGCTGCCCGTCAGCTTGCCCGCCGTCACCAGCGGCACCTGCGCCGGCTTCAGGAAGCCCTCGCCCTGGAACGCCGGACCGAGGCCTTCCGCCGTGTTTTCCGTCAGCGTCACGAGCGGCGATAGCGCGACCTCGCCGCTCTGCAGCTTCAGCAGCGGGCTGCGCTTGACCTGCAGCTGCTTCTCGGCAAAGCCGCCCCAGTTCAGCATCGCGAGCAGGGACTCCAGCGCCACGGGCGTGAAGTACGCGCGGTAGCCG
>CAIPXZ010000684.1 GCA_903869075.1 uncultured Myxococcales bacterium
CCCAGGTGGCGGGCGAGACGTCCGCCGGGCAGGTGACGGTGCTCTGGGCGCCGGTGCTGTCGGTGTAGCAACCGACCGGGGTGGCGGCGGCGATACAGGGCTTGCCGGGCGCGCCGCCGGGCAAGGGCGTGCTGGCAGTTGTGGCGGTACCGCACGCGGCGGCGAGCAGCAGGGCGCTGCAAAAAATGGTGGTTCGCAAGTGGGACATGGCTCAGCTCCGGGGTCGGCAACCGCGCGGCGCAGACAAGTTGGCAGACGCGGCGTTCAATGATACATGCCAGCACGCTGCCGATCGCCGGTTGCGCCGTGGCTGCGCTAGGTTACAGCGTTGACCCAAAGTGCGCAAACGTCGGCATGCCCGGGTTCCGCGGCAACTTCCGGGGGGAAAGTGCCGCGACCCGCCGTCCACGGCGCGCGGAACGCGGGTTTCACGCGCTCTCAGGCCGCTGCCGCGGGCTGGAAAACGGGCGCAACTGCCTGCTTGGACGTGACAAATGGCTCGGAGGCCGGAGGGCCCCGCGCCGCTAGGCCGCCCCCGGACTTGGAGCCGAACATGCAGCGCCTCGCGCCGTTTGTCTTGCGATGGATTGCCTTGACCGCCGGCTTGGTGCCGACGGTCGCGCTCGCCCAAGAGCCGGATGCGGTGGAAGTCGCCGCCGCAGCTTCGGAAGTCACCGCGGTCGTGGGTGCGGAACAGCCGGCGCCGGCGACCGAGACAAACGCGCTGACCGTCGGCATCGGCCTGATGGGCCGCGTGACCGGGCAGTACAACTCGGCGTTTCGCATCGATCCGTATGGCACCACCGCGTCGACGGCCGGCGTTGAGTACTCCACGCGCCTGCGCGTGCGCGCGGATGCCCAGACGCAGGAGGGCGACAACCGCTGGTCGGTGAGCGGCGTGCTCAACGTCGACGCCATCGACGGCACGCTGGCGGGCGGTCCAGACCCGAGTCTGGGCGACAAGCTGCCGGGCGCGGCGGCGGAGTCCGTCGTGCTGCAGGACGCGTACGTGGCGATCAAGTACGGCAAGCTTTTCGGCGTGCGCGCCGGCGCGATGACGTCGCATTGGGGCCTCGGACTCGTCGCCAATGACGGCGCCAACGGCCTGACGCTCGATCGCAATGACTGGTTTACATTGACGCGCGCCGCGGATCGCAACCTGCGGCTGATGGTCCACAGCATGCCGTGGGCGAACTGCGAGGGCTCGGCCCTGCGCGGGCTGCTGCTGATCGCCGCGCTGGACAAGGTGATTGACGACGACAACGCCTCGGCGACCGACGGCCAGAACGCCGAGCAGGTTGTCGCGGCGGCGAAGATGTACCTGGCCGAAAAGCGCTGGTTTGGCCTGTACTATGTGCGACGCTGGCAGCACAACGACCTGACGGCGGCGGCCAATCCCGGCAAGGACCTCCGCGTGCACGTTGTCGATGGCGCGCTGGATTTTGACTGGCGCGACGCGGTGACGCGCCACGGCCTGCGCCTGGAAGCGGAGGCGGCGGGCATCCTGGGCGACACGTCGCTGGCGCCGACGCCGGAGTATCCGCGACACGATATCCAGCAATTTGGCGCGTTTGGCCGCGCGACCTGGACGGCTGTGGCGGAGACCGGGCTGACGCTGCAGCTGGACGGCGGCTACTTCAGCGGCGACGCGAACGTCGACGACGGCAAGGTCACGGCGTTTCACGCCGATCGCAACCTGCGGCAAGGACTGCTGCTTTTTGACCGGGTGCTGGCGTGGCAGACCGGCCGCGCGCGGCGAACGGCGAGCGATCCGACGCTGCTGGGCGTGCCGGCGGAGGACCTGGACCGGCTGGCGAGCGGCGGCGCGGTGTTTGACGCCATCACGGTGTATCCCAAGGTCGGCTACCGGTTTGTCGAGTGGCTCGAAATCTACGGTGGCGCGCTGCTTGCATGGTCGCCGGCTCCGCTTGTCGACCCGCTGGACACGCGCTTCACCAACGGCGGACAACCCATCAACTTCGCTGGGC
>CAIPXZ010000685.1 GCA_903869075.1 uncultured Myxococcales bacterium
CTTCCCCATATTTTCCCCATAACGGCCTCCAAAAGGTGCCAAACATGGGGAAGCGCTGGAATCTGCGTTTTCAGAAAGCTGAGCGTCTGCTGCTGGTTGCGAAGCGCTGACAGGGTCTGCCAACCCGCATACGCGCCCTTCTAAGCCGACGGTCCTTGGTTCGAATCCAAGTGGGCGCGCCCTATCCAAGCCGCTGTTCTTACTGGCGGTTTTGGTGCCACGCTTGGGTGCCTTCGACGGCGCTTTTTCGGCCTTCCCCATGTTTTCCCCATACACGTCCGCGGGCGACACGCCCGGGAGCTTCAGCTTGGCGGCCTGCGTCGCAACGTGTTCTGCCAGCAGGTGGCGGTGCGTCTGCGCTGTGAGCCGCAAGTCGGAGTGCCCGCGGATGCGCTGCACAACGACAGGATCCACGCCGGCCGCGGGCAGCAAGCTCGCCGCCGTGTGCCGCAGGTCGTGGAAGCGCAGCGGCCGCGGACGAGCGCCGGGGCCAGCAGCTCCGGGGCGTGAAAGTTTGGCGACAGAGCGCCCCTGACCTGCGCCAGCCACCGCAGTGCGGTTTGCCGTAGTGGATTCCCGCACGATTGCGGTGACTTGTCCAGAGTTTCCCGGCTGGGACAACCGTGGAATTGCAGCCCGCAGGCGATGTCATCCGCCGCGAATTTCTCGCCCATTTTGCGCTGCGGTTCTCGCGGGTTGTGCGCCATCTGAACGTCGCCCGCGCGTACGTGACGCGGGCAAGTGCTACCAGCAAACGCCGCGGGGAGCCGGTACGCACGCCGCCCGCCAAGCCCGCTACATGGCAGGGCAAAAGCAAAAAGTGACGTATCACACTCTGGCGCAGGCCGTGGCGGCAGTGGCATCACCCGTCGCGTCGACCGGCGCTCCTGCCGGTCTTGTCGCGGCGGTTTGCGATGGCGCTGCCGCCGTGGACGACCACATCAAAATCCAGCATCAGCACGCGCACTTGACCGTCCAGATGGTGCCGGGCGAGCTCATCCTGCGCGCGCAACTGCCGCTCCGGCCGATGCATCCGCGGGCGCTGCAGACGCCACTCGAGGCGGTGGCGCGCTACAGCGGTCATCCCGTCGACGCGTTTTTCTGCCACTGCGAATTTGGCGAATTCATTCGACAAGGTGGTGTGGCGGGACCATCTCGTCTTGAGGTCCCAGCCCGCCGGCGAACGTCACTTTCTGCGGTCCGGTCGGCAGTCGACGGCTCCGCCTGCCCGCGATCAGCCGCGACCAGAAGCGCCGCGCGAGGTGCCACAGCGTGCAGGACCGGCTGAGCGGCCTGGTGCCCGAAGTGCGCGATATCCTGACGCATCTGGCGGTGCGCGACGACAACCTGGGGACGGCGGTGAACACGCTGCAGAAGCGGCTGGATCGCTACGGGCTGGCGAATTTCACGCTGGCGATTGGTCTGGCGATTCTGGCCAACAGCCCGCATCCAAACAGCATTCGCGTGCTGTGCGAGCGGATTCGGCATCAGCGCGGCCAGTCGGACGCGCCGCAGACACCGCTGGTGACCGACCCGCGGCTGCGGGCGATCCAGGCGCGACCGCACAGCCTGACGACGTACGACCGCCTGGGCGCGGCGCAACCAACCAATTCGCGGACTTGCGGTTTGAATTGGTGTCCACGCGCCACCGCGTGCGCGCGACGATGCTGACGACCAACCGGCCGTTTCTGGAATGGGAGACATCTTTCCCCACGCGCAGTGCGTGGTGACGCCGATCGACCGGCTGACGCACTGC
>CAIPXZ010000686.1 GCA_903869075.1 uncultured Myxococcales bacterium
ACCGCCAGTCGGCGCTGCGGCTCGAGGGCGCGCGGCGGACGCACCACGCCACCCGGCGGGAGGGACACAGGGTTTTCGCATCCCGCCGAATTTTGCCGCGCCACGCCGCAAAATGTCACACGCGCACGCCCTACCCGCCGCACAAGTGCGTGCACGGGTCCACGTACCGGCTGCAGCTCCAGCCCTTCGGCGTGTCGTCCACGACCGTCCACTTGCCCTTGGCGACGTCGAATGTCCAAACGTCGCGCAGCGCGCCGCAGTCGCTTTTGCCGCCGAACAGCCAGGCCTTTTGGCCGGCGTCATCCCAGGAAAATAGTGCACTTTCACGGCGTTCCGGGCTGTCCTGGTCGATTTGCATGAAGTCGGCGGGGAAATCGCACGTCGCGTTGGCCGGTTTGTTGACGACGTTCGGATCGCCGCCTTGGCCGAGATCGCCGTTGCGCAGGACGGTCCAAGTGCCGTTGGCGACGTCCAACTCCCATAAATCGTTGCGGTTGCCGACGTCGCCGCCGTCGTGGCCGCCAAACAACAGGACTTTGCTGCCGCCGCTGGCGACCATCGTGCCGAGGATCCGCGCTGCCGGGGCGCTGCCGCTTGTGGCGATCGCCTGCCAGGCGCCGGTGTGCAAGTCGAGGCGCCAGGTGTCGCTGAAGAACGGCCCCTGGAACGCGTTGGCGTCGCCGCCGCCGAAGATCACCAGCCAGTTGCCGTCGCGCGTCACGGCGCCAGCGTGCATGATCCGCGCGACCGGCGCTTTGCCCGTGGTTTTGAAGAGTTGCCAGCCGCCGAAGCTCGGGTCGAGGAACCACACGTCGCCCAGCGGCGCGAAGCTCAAGCCGTTGTTCGAGGCGTTGCCGCCGTGGAGCCACAAGAAGCCGGTTGTCGGGTCGACGCCGAGGACCGTCGAGCTGCGGCCTTTGGGTCCGCCGGTTGTGCCGTCGTCCAACTGCGTCCAGCCATTGGCTTTTGTCCACTGCCAGGTGTCGTTGCGCAGCGTGTAGTTGCCGCTGCTGGCGGTGCGGTAGCGGCCGCCGAAGACGTAGACAGCGCTGCCGCCGTCGCCTGTGAAGCCGGCGCGGGCGCGCGGGTCGGGGGCGCCGGTGGCAGCGGCGGTCCAGCCGACGCATGGCGTGAACTGCCAGCCGTCGGCGACGGGCTTGGGGTTCGGGTTGCAGCTGACCGCTACGCCTTCATCGCCGCTGAACGCCAGCAGTTGGCCGCCGGCAAAGCCGCCGTAGGCCTCACCGCGCGGGCTGGGGCCGCCGGACAGGTCCGCGAGGCACAAGCCGCCGCTGTCAGGCGTCGCGCCGTTGCCGTCGGCCGCGGTATCGCCGGTGCTGGCGTCCGCGGCGGCGCCTGGCTGGCAGATGCCGGCGTCGCAGTGCGATCCGCTGGGGCAGGTGCCGTCGGCGGCGCAGGCGACAACGGTCGTTGGCGCGGGGCTGCTGCAGGCCAAGGCGATAAGAAGACTGGAAAAACTGAGAAAATTGCGCATACCACTCCAGATCCCGCCGCCGGTCTGGATGGTGACGAAGCCGCGACATCGGGTCAAGCGCGATGCGCGCGTGGTGCGGATGTGTTACTTTCAACGGCGTGAAGCGCGCGTTGCTCCAAACCAGCTGCCTGCTTGTCGCCGTCGTCGGCTGTGCGACGTCCGCCGCCGCGCCTACCGACGCCAGCAGCCCGGACAGCGTCAGCAGCGACGCCACCGACAGCGCGCCGCAAGTGATCGTCGGCGGCGCCAACAGCGACGGCAGCGGCTTTGTGGACTGGTCAGGCGGCGCCGCGCGGCCCGCGATCATCACCGGCATCCAGGGCGGCCAACACGTGTACGTCAGCGTGCGCACGCGCAACCTCAACCCGCAGCAAGTGAAGATCACGGCGCTCGTCGCCACGCCGGCCGACTGCACGCCGTACGCCCCCGGTCCGACAAACTGGAAAGTGTCGCTGCGCAGCGACGGCGTCTGGCTCGGCTACCAGGGCATCACCGCATTCGTCGCCGATCCTTGCGCCGTCAAGGATCAGCGCGTGCGCGTCAAGGTCGAGGTCACCGACCAAAATGGCCTCACCGCCAGCGGCCAGGCGGACATCCAGCCGACCTGGACCGGCACCTGCCCGTAGCGCCGCAGATCGTTTCGCCGCACCGCGCGTCCCACCTCCAGCCCGCCGCTTCACCCGGGCTTGGAGGCACCCATGGTCCGCGCCACACAGCCGCTCCCCCGTCACGTTCGCATCGGCGTCGCCTGGCGCGGCCACCTCCTGCACGAGGAAATCCTCGACCGCCGCGTCCCCGTGCGCATCGGCACGCGCCCGGACATGACGGTGCAGCTGAGCCGGACGCAGTGCCCGGAAGCACCTGAAGCGCTTGACCTTTTGCTGCTTCATGCCGGGCGCTACTGGCTGCCGCTGCCGGCGGACCCAACGGCGCACGTGCACCTCCGTGGCGTCACCGCCTTGCCGCCGCCGGAGCTGCATGCCGGTCAGCCGATGCTGCTTGTCGACGACCTGCCCGGCGGATCGCTGCAACTGGGCGAGCTGACGCTACTTTTCCAGTTCGTCGCCGCCGACGTTGCGCCGCTCGTGACGCACGAGGCGGTGGTGCTGCGGCTGGGCCTTGTCCACGATGAGCGGCTGATCAGCGACCGGCTGTTCGAGAGCGGCAAGCGCATCAGCGTGGGCTGGCAGCGCAACCTGGACATCGTGCTGCCGGACGACGACTACCGCGGCGCGCCGCTGGCTTTCACCCGCACCCGCGCGGGCGCGTACGCGCTGGAGGCGCCGCAGGGCCAGGATCTGCGCCTCGCCGTCGCAGGCACGCCGCTGGACGCCGCGGATTTGTTGGCGAAAGGCCTGGCGACGGCGCGGCACGGCGTCCTGACCTGTCCGCTGCCGGTAGGCGCGCGCGGTCGGGTGACGCTGGGCGCGCACACGCTGCTGTTCCAGGTGGTGCGGCAGTCGGTGACGGTGCCAGCGCGGCCGCGGCAGCCGTGGCAGCAGCGGCTGGCGGCGCCGTTCGTGCGTGAGCCGGTGTGGACGACGTCGCTGCTGATGGCGGTGGTGCTGATCGGCGCAGTCGTGGGGCAAGCGCTCGTCTATCAGCGCAAAGTGGCGTGCTACGGGACGGATCTGATACCTGAGGAACTGGCGGATAACCACACGATTGAAATCGCGATTCCGACTCTCGACAATCCGCCGCTCTCGGCCGATCCGGACCTGCAGCCAGAACCGACGGACGCGCCGCCGCAGCCACAGCCGACCGCGCACACGGCGCCGCACAAGGCGCCGGCGGACGCGCACAGCGGGCGCACGCAGCCGCAGACGCCGGGCGATGACGCGCCGCGCAACGCGCGGGCGCTGGCGGGGACGGTGGCGGCGGCGCTGCAGGACCACAACGGCGCGGCGATCAAAGTGTTCCAGGACGATCCGAACGCCGAGGCGCGGCAGGCGCAGGCGTTTGGCGAGGCGCCAAGCGATGAGGTTGGCGGTCCGGGGCACGGCGGGCTGCAGCTGGAAGGGACGCCGCAGGCGGGGCGGACGGCGGAGCGCATCATCGCGCGGCACGCGAGCCTTGGGCCGCGCGATCCAGACGTCATCCGCACGGTGCCGGCGGCGCCGCACAAGGAGCCGACCATCCGCTTGCAGCCGCCAGAGGGTCCGGACGACGACGCCGGCGACAAGACGCAGATCGCGCGCAAGATTGCCGGTCGCGCCAAGCAGGTGAAAGCGTGCTACGAGGCGGCACTGCGCGACGATCCGAGCGTCGGCGGCAAGATCCGCGTCAGCTTCACCGTGGGCACCGCGGGGACCATCACGCAGGTGCAGATCGCCGGCGCCCAAAGCGCGCTCGCGCAGTGCATCGAGGCGAAATTCCTGGCGATCCGCGGCCTGCCGATCCTGACCGAGCCGCGGCCTTACAACCAGACGTTCTTGCTGGAGAATAACTGAGCCGCGGCCCTAGAATTCGCCCTTGATGCCCAGCGACGGGATGATGGGCAAGCCGCCGAACCAACCGCTCCGCGTGTAGTCGTAGTTGTAGGTCACGTCTTCAGGGCTGCGATAATTGTAGACATTTTGCACGTCCAGGTAGACGTCCAGCATCCAGCTGTCAAACGTGAAGCGCTTGTCGATGCGCACGTCCAGCTGGTGAAACGCCGGCAGCCGCGCGCAGTTCACGCAGTTGGAGGCAACCGCGCTCCAGGTATCGCTTTTTTCGTCCCAGACAGCGGTGCCAACCGGCGTGTACGGGTTGCCGCTGACAAGCCGAAACCGGCTGCCGACCTCCCAGCCGGCGCCGATTTTGTAGTTGGCGACGGCGGTCAGGATGTGCGTCTGGTCCCAATCGAACAGCCGCGCCGGCTGCCCCGGACCGTCCGTGCGCGTCGCGTGCTGCAGCGTGTACGCCAGCCAGCCGAACCAGCGACCGGACATCTTGTGGCGCAGCATCAGCTCCATGCCGACGACCTCGCCGGTGCCGCCGTTGATGTACGGCACGTCCGGGAACAGCCCCGGTGACAGCACCGTCAGGTTCCACAGCCGCTTGTAGAAGAACTGCACGTCGGCGGTGTCGGCGGTCGTCGGCGCCCACTCCACGCCCGCGGCGACTTCCCACGCCTTGTGGCTCGTCAGGTACGGATTGCCAAAAGTATTGACGATTTGGAACACCTGCGGCCGCTGCGAGCTCATGCCCGTCGCCGCCTTGAGCAGCCATTGGTCGTTCAGCTTGCGGCGGATGTTGAAGCGCGGCAGCAGCGTCACGTCCGAGGCGTTGCCGACGTAGCCGTCCAGGCGCATGCCCGGCACAATCTCCCATTTTTCATCGGGTTTCCAGACCATGTCGAACCACGCCGCCGGCGAGAACATCGGCAGCTTGTCCTGGATGAAGACGCTCATGGCGTTGGCGGCGGAATTGTCCGTGCCCGGTCCCTCTTCCGAGGCGCGGCCCAGTGGCGAATAGGCGTTGAACCACAATTGCTGATGTTCCACATCCAATCCGGTCCGCAACTGCACGGGACCTTTGCCAAATACGAAGTCCTGACGCACGGACAGCTGCATCGCTTGCAGGTTGAAGCGCAGCAGGCTGGCGATCGCCGTGTCCGACTCCGCCCAGATGCCGCCCAGCGTCGTCTTGGAGGTCCACGTCCCGCCGTCGTGGCGCAGGATGCCGATGCCGCCGGCGAAGCGCGTGACGCTGGAGATCTTGCCGGCGGTGTTGGGGTCGATGCCGTCGACCGGATCCTTGGACACCAGCGCCAGCGCGTCATCGGAGCCGAGTCCCAGCACCGTCAGCGACGTGTGCTTGTCGAAGCGATGGTCGAATTTGACCTGATAATCATAGTATCGCGGCGCAAGCGTGAACGGCATGCTGACGCTTGGAAAGAAATTGTTCATGACGAAAGGCAAAAGCACGTCGATGTGCGAACGCCGACCGGCAATCGCCAGCGTTGTGTTCGGACCCAGCGGGATCTCCAGGAACGCGCCGAGGTGGAACGCATTGAGCTCGAGGTAGCCGTGCCAGCGCGGCTCATCCGTCGGCGACTTCAGGCGCGCATTCAGAACGCCGCCCAGCTGCCGACCCCAGGACGCCGGATAACCGCCCGGCAGGAAGTCAACCGCCTCCAAAATGTCTGTATTCACAACGGAATATAGCCCACCGAAGTGGTAGATGATGGGCACCCGCACGCCCTCGATCGCCAGCAGCGTCTCCGACGGCGCCGAGCCACGCACGACAATCTCGCCGCTCAGCGGCGCCGGTCGCGAGACGCCCGGCAGGTTCTGCACGACCTTCAGCGCGTCGCCATAAACGCCTGGAACCTTTTGGATTTCGTCGGCGGAGAGCGTCCGCCGCGTCATCTCGCCAGGCTCCGGCGGCGCTTCCGCGGAGGCGCGGTAGACGTCCGACACCCGCTGCACGCGCAGCTGGAGGTCGAGCACCGCGTCGTCCTTGATGTCGAGCTTGCGCGACAGCGCCTCAAAGTCCCCCGCCGGCATCTGCAGCAGCCAGGGGCCGGCGACGAGCGGCCCAGAGCGAAAGCGGCCGTCAGCATCCGTCACAATTTCAGCGTCTTGCGCGCCCTTGGGGCCGCGCGCGATCAGCAACGCCCCGCCGACGGGCCGTCCCGTACCGCGCTCAAGGATGCGTCCGGTCAGGCTTGAAAAGCCCGCCGGCACCGTCTCGATGTTGCGACGATCGTAGTGGCCGAGCGATGGCGACACCGGGCGGTGATCGGTGTCCG
>CAIPXZ010000687.1 GCA_903869075.1 uncultured Myxococcales bacterium
CTGGCGAATGCAGGCATGATCGCTGCGGAGGCTTGAGCCGATGATTTGCCCGCGCATCTGGATGTCTTGGCTGTTCTGCGCCGTGCTGGCGGCTGTCGCGCTGCCCGTCGCGGGTGCCGAACCGCCGGCGGCGACGGTGATTGCCCAGCCGCTGCCGCCGGCGCCGGTGCGGGGACCTGTGCGCGCGCCGGTGCTGATCGTCGCGGTCGGCGAGTACGAGTGCCCGTTTTGCAAGCGCGCGGAAGTGACGCTGGCGCAGCTGCGCAGCGAGTACGGCGATCAGGTGCGGGTGCTGTGGCGGCACGATCCGCTGCCGTTCCACCTGCGCGCCCGCCCGGTGGCGCGCGCGACGCTGGCGGCGGAACGCCAGGGCAAGTTCTGGGCGATGCACGACGCGGTTTTTGCCAGCGCTGACCTAAGCGATGCCGGCATGCGCGCGGCGGCGGTGACGGCGGGGCTGGACCTGCAGCGCTTCCAGTTGGACGTGACCGACCCGCTGCTGGACGCGCGGCTGGACGCCGAAGTGGCGCAGGCGGCGGCGCTTGGCGTGACGGGGACGCCGACGTTTTTCATCAACGGCAAGCGGCTGGTCGGCGCGCAGCCGCAGCCGTCGTTTCGTCGGGAGGTGGATGCGGCGATCGCCTCGGCGGCGAAAGTGCCCGAGGGGACGCCGGATATCGACGCGGCACGCTGGCAGGCGCACGCGGGGGACGAAGGCGCGCGGCTCTACCGCTGGCTCGTCCTCGGCCAGCCGGCGCCGGTGCCGCGACCGCCGGTGCCGGAGTCGGCGCAGACGCCGTGGAACCTGCCGCTGGACCCGCGCGACGCGGCGCAGGGCGACGCCGATCTGGCGGAGGTGACGCTCGTCGAGTTCACCGACTTCCAGTGCCCGTTCTGCGCCCGCGCCGCGGCGACGATCAAGCAGCTGCAGCTGAAGTACGGCAAGTCGCTGCGGCTGGTGCTGAAGCATAATCCGCTTCCGTTTCATCCGCTTGCGCGACCGGCGGCGCTGGCGGCGCTGGCGGCGCACAAGCAGGGCAAGTTCTGGGCGATGCACGACAAGATGTTCGAGCACCCGCAGGAGCTCGACGAGACGCACTTTTTCAAGTGGGCCAAGCAGATTGGCCTGGACGTGGCGCGGTTCCGCCGCGACAAGGCCGATCCGGCGCTGGCGCGGCAGATTGACGACGACATGGCGACCGCCGAGGCGGTGGAAGCGCGCGGCACGCCCACGTTTTTTGTGAACGGCCGCAAGATTGTTGGCGCCCAGCCGGCCGAGGTTTTTGCGGTTGTGATCGACGAGGAGATCGCGGCGGCGCAGGCGGCCAAGCGGCGCGGGCCGGCGTGGTACGAGGCGCGCATCGCCGACGGCAAGACTTTTGACGACCTGGAAGACGTTGCGCTGCCGTTTGATTTGACCGGCTTGCCGGCTTTTGGCAACGAAAATGCGGCGGTAACGGTGGTGCTGGTGACCGACCACCAGTGCCCGTTCTGCGCGCGGCTGGCGCCGACGCTGCACAAACTTGTTGAGAAATTTCCGCAGCATGTGCGCGTGGTGATGGTGCCGTGGATGGCTGCGGACCACGCCGCGTTCCTGCCGGCGGCGCAAGCGGCGGTGGCGGCGTGGCTCGACGGCGGCGCGGCGATGTTCACGGCGCTGGACCAGGAGCTGTACGCGCACTCGCACGAGCTGGACGCCGAGCTGATCGCCAAGCTGGCGGCGCAAGTGGGGCTGAAGCGGCAGCGGCTGAACGAGCTCGTGGCGTCCGGGCAGGTGGCGGCGGTGCTGGAGCGGGCGAACGCCGTGGCGGTGC
>CAIPXZ010000688.1 GCA_903869075.1 uncultured Myxococcales bacterium
GCTGCTGGCACGGAGTTAGCCAGTGCTTCCTTCGAGGGTACCGTCAAAGGCTGGTGTTGCCAGCCATATTCTTTCCCTCTGACAGAGCTTTACAACCCGAAGGCCTTCTTCACTCACGCGGCGTTGCTGCGTCAGGCTTTCGCCCATTGCGCAATATTCCCCACTGCTGCCTCCCGTAGGAGTCTGGACCGTGTTTCAGTTCCAGTGTGGCTGGTCGTCCTCTCAGACCAGCTAACCATCGTAGCCATGGTGGGCCATTACCCCGCCATCTAGCTAATGGTACGCGAGCCGATCCTCAGGCGGGAGCTGCCTCACGACAGCCCCCTTTGGCCTCATCCTCCGCGAAGGACGTGGTCTGATGCGGTATTAGCGAGCCTTTCGGCCCGTTATTCCCCACCCAAGGGTACGTTACCCACGTGTTACTCACCCGTGCGCCGCTTTACTTAGGATTGCTCCCTTTCTCGCTCGACTTGCATGTGTTAGGCACGCCGCTAGCGTTCGTTCTGAGCCAGGATCAAACTCTCTGATAATAGTACCGCGCTTCCAGCCGTAGCCGGAGCACGTAATTGTCGTGGCCCGTAACATATATTGGTTTGCTATCCAGTTTTCAAAGAGCGAGTCTGTAACCGAGGAACTTTGCAGCTCTTTCGGCCCTCTGCGTACTTGGAGCACTTGGCCCCGTCGTTCGCAGCGGATGAGCAGTGTGCGCTGGTTGGCGGTGGTTGTCAAGAACCTTTTCGAGGCCCCCGCAACTTTTTTCCGATTCGTTCCGCTTCTGCCTTGGACAGCGTTCAAGACGCTGTCGGGCGGGAGCTGCCGCGGACCCGTGAACTGTCAGTGACAGTTGCTGGTTCAGGGCTGGAACGGTCGGCGGTTGCCTTCCGTAGTCCACTGCGATGTTCAACGTGCCGGTTGGGGTCTGCGCCAGAAGCGCTGACTTTTCATCGGGTTGTCGATCTGCCGCTTTTGTTTGCCTGCTGCGCGAAGCAGCCGGCGTTGGCGGCGGAGAAGCAGTGTAGAGCGACTTGGCCTTCGTGTCAAGCGCGTGACGGTTACGGTCCGATCAGGCGGCACACCCGGGGCGGCGGCGGTGCCGTGTGATCACCGCTGCGGCCCGAGGACGCCACGGGTGTCTAAGTGTCCGCGTCTCCATGGGAATGTGGCGCTGGAGACCCGGCTTGGCGCGGCTTCACGGCTCGTTGGAGGATTCGGCGATCGCTGCGACAGAGTTGCGCGCGCCTGTTGACGCTTGCCCGCAGTTTCCTTAGCGTTCTCACAGTGGCGGGCGGCGTTTTGCCGTTCAGCCCAGCGCGCCGCGCGCGAATGAGGTTCTGATGCAGTTTGTTTTTTTGCGCCGCCTGTCCTCGGCGATCGCGTTGGCGGCCTTGGTAGGGGGCTGCGGCGCCAAGGCTTCGACTGGTAACGACGTTTCGGCGACGGGCGGCGACGCCACGGGCACCGATGACACCGCTGCAGGCGGCGATGGCGGCGATGGCAGCACCGGCGGCGACGTCGGCGGGCCCGTCCAGGTCACCGAGAACTTCTGGGTCACGTACCAGCGGCACGACCGCGTGACCAACCCGGGCGACCCCGTGTACAGCGACTTGGTGCTAACTGCGTGGCAAAACACCAAGTTAGCCGATCCGAGCAACATCTCGACCTTCGGCATGGGCCAGAGCCCGCTCGACGGCAGCAAGCCGGGCTTCGAGTTCACGAAATCCTCTTTCGCGGTCAAGGGTTTGAGCTGCCAGTACGGTTGCCTCGTCAGCCGCGATCTGGCCTACGTCGCTGTCGCCACCGGTGCGGCGTCCGCCAACGGCTATCAGTACCAGATGGGCGCGCTCAACAAGCAACTGCAGGTTTTCGTGGACAAATTTGGCACGATCGACAACGTCATCGACCTGCATTTCGCCGGCGGTGACCTGTTCTACTCGGTGCGGGATACCTGCCAGAACGGCAATTCGGTTTGCCAGTACGCGATCCACAAGCTGTACCTGGCCAATACGTCGCCGACTGGCAAGGCGGACGTCGTGCTCATCCCGCACATGGCGCCCGACGACGACCCGGATGTGATCAAGGACACGACCTACGGCGGCCACTTCCAGGTCAGCGATGACGGCCTGACCATCGTCATCCTGACGCCGACGATCCGCTCGACCAAGGTCTACGCCTGGCGCGATGGCAACCTCTCGAAATTAGACTACATTTGCGAGCATCCCAACGGCACCGACTGCAGCGGCACGGGCTCGCAGTACCACGATACCGACAAGGTCGCGATCGGTCCGGACGGCAAGACCATCGTGCTGTTCACCATCGTCGACCGCTTCCTCCGCGCGCGGAAGTACGTGATCGGCACGGAGGTGGCGCCGACGTTCTCCAACCTCGTCGAGGTGCCGGCGGGCAACTACCTGCAGCAGGCCTGCTCGGTGATCGCGAAGAGCGGCTGGCAGCATGTGCAAGTGCTCGGAACGCCTTATTTTTCCGCGGATGGCCAGTTCGTCTACCACCTCGGCTCCAGCCACTGCTCGGACGCGCCGACGGACAAGGACTTCACCGACATCATGGCGCTGCCGGTGGCGAAGATCGGCGACACGATCGGCCCGAACGACTGGGTCAGCCTGACCAAGAACCCGCGGGATAACACCACGAACAACAAGAAGATCCTGAGCTTCGCGATGTCGCCGGAGCGCCAGGTGTTCCTGATCTCGGCGACGGCGACGCAGGACCAGTCGGGCCAGCCGATCAAGGACGGCTCCAGCCGCGAGCTGAACGACTCCGAGCTGTACACGCTGACCGTCGGCGACACCGTGTGGCACGCCGTGACAAATGAGCTGACCTACGACGCGCTGCTGCCCGACTCGGTGCTGCCGGTTACGCCGTAATTTCGCGGGCTAACGGTGGTACGGCAGGTTCTTCCACCGCGCCACCGCCCGGTACACCTGCTCGACAAGCACCACTTCCGCCAGCTCGTGCGGCAGCGTCATCGGCGACAGGGACAGCTTGGTCCGCGCCTGCTGCAGCAGCACCGGGTCATGGCCATCCGGCCCGCCGATCGCGAACACGAGGTCTTTGCACCCCGTCTCGGCAAGTCCCTTGAACCACTCGTAGAACGCGTCCGAGTCCAGCCGCTGTCCGCCCGCATCCAGCGCCACAAGGTGCGCGCCTGCCGGCACCGCCGCCAGCATCGCGTCCGCTTCCAGCCGCCGCGCCGGCAGATCGACGCCGCCTTTGTGGCGTTTGGCCTCGCGCACGCCCGCCCGCAGCAGCGGCAGCACGCGCGCGATGCGCCCGGTGAGGTCCTGCGCCCAGGCGATGGCCGCCGGATGGTGCAGCTTGCCCGGCGTGACGATGTGGACCTTCATGCGCGCCCCCGCGCCCGTCCGTGGACGCGGGGCGCATTGCGCGGCAGATCGCGCGCGGCGTCAACTGCCACCCTCGGCGTGCAAGTCCGCATGACAGTTGGGTGACCTCGGCACCTTCTCGCCACCAGCCGGTCGGTTATGCTGCGGCCTCTCACCGGAGGTTCCATGTTGCGCACCCTGCCCCTGCTCCTGCTGACCCTGCTGCTGGCGTGCTCGCCCGCCGCCAAGACGTTCACGCCGCCCGAGGACATGCCGTTCCTGCACGTTGTCCACACGCCCGGCCAGCTGCCGTACATCGCCGACGCCTATGGCCGCCAGGTCATCTTGCGCGGCGTGAACAGCGAGGGCCTGGAAGACGAGGCGTGGCGCAGCGATGCGCTCAAGAAACCGATGTACTATCCGACAGATCCAGCCGCATATCTGGGTAAGTGCCCGGCGAACTCCAACGAGGTCGCGGCGCCGCTGTGCGAGGTCGACGCCGGCAAGGGCCGGTACGCGCAATCGACTGCCGACGGTTCCCAGAACGATTTCGCGCAGATGCGTGCGCGCGGGCTGAACTTCATCCGCCTCGCGCTGTCGTGGAGCCAGCTGGAGGCCGAGCCCGGCAATTACCAGACGCCGTACCTCGAGCAGGTCGCGCAGGTCGTGTCCTGGGCCAAGGAGCAAGGCGTGTACGTGCTGCTGGACATGCATCAGGATCAGTACTCGCGATCGATTCAGGCCGACCCCGCGCACCCGTGCGCGCAAGGCACTGATCCTGCTGGTGGTTTTGACGGCGCTCCGGCATGGGCCGTGCTGGCCGATGGCAAGCCGTCGTGCGCCGCGCTGGGCCAGTCGGTACTCAATGCCGCGGTGTCAGCGGCGTTCGACAACTTCTGGAAAAACAGCCCCGTCGCCGTCGCCCAGGGCGCCGCGCCCGGCACTGGCTTGCAAGATCACTGGATCGGCGCGATGGCGGCGCTGGCCAAGCGCTTCAAGGACGAGCCGGCGGTGATCGGCTACGAGATCATCAACGAGCCGCAGCCCGGCAGCTTCGCGGCGTACGACGTCAGCGACAACTACCTGTTCCCGTTCTACGCCCACACCATCCAGGCGCTGACCGGCGTGCGCGACGGCTTGCCCGACTGCGCCGCGCTGCCCGCCGCCGCGACGTGCGCCTACCCCGATCTCGGCATCCACGACACCAACCACCTCGTGTTCTTTGAGCCGATCGCGCTGCGCAACCTGATCGATTTCTCGCCGCAGGACTCCAAGCCGTTCTCGACGTATCCCAACCTCGTATTCGCGCCGCACACCTACAGCCACGTCTTCACGATCGACTCGTCCTTTCTCGGCTTCAACGCCGGCAACAGCCCGTACCCGCCGAGCTACGACTACGCCTACGCCACCGCGGCCAGCGAGGCGATTGCGCTCGATACGGCTGTTTTCGTAACGGAATTTGGCGGCGGCTCCGGTGACGACGCGATCGTGCTGGCCGGCGAGACCCGCGCCCAGGAGCACTGGGGCATCGGCGCGGCGCTGTGGACGTGGAAGTCGAACTGCAGCCTCGACCCGACCGCTGTCTGCAACGGCGCGTGGGCGTATTTCGAGACCGCGCCGTCCGGCCCGGGGCCGCAGCCGCAAAATGGTCCGCCGGTGCCGTCGCGGGAGCGCTACATGGTCCGAATCGTGCCGCGCGCGACCAACGGCCAGCTCGTGGACTACGCCTATGACCCGCAAGCGCGCGCATTTGCCCTGCACGCCACGCAAGGCGCGGCGACGGACGTGGGTGACAAGGCGCACGAGACGGTCGTGTGGATCGCGGCAGACGTCACCGGGGCGGTTGCGGTCAGCGGCAGCGCCGTGCTGGATGAAGTGCAGGTGCTGCCCGACGGCAACAAGCTCGCGTGGATCGCGCCGACGGGCAGCGCGGCGTACACGGTGACGGTGGGCGATGCCGCGGCGTTGGATGCCCAGCTGACCGCCGCGCCGCCGCGCCAGCCGATCAGCACGGCGACGGCGACGGCGGCGTTCAAGAAGTTCGTGCTCGATCTGCAGAACTCGCCCGACAGCGCGCTGGCGACCAAGGCCGTGCTTGTGCAGGGGATTGTCGAGGACGTGCTGAAGATCGCCTGGTAGCGGCTACTCGATCTCGGTCAGCTCTTCGGGCTCGTCATCGCGCGCCAGCGCCGCCAGCTCGAGCGCCTCTTCGTCTTCCATCGCCGCTTCCGGGTCGTCGACGAGCGCTTCGGCATCGCCCGCCTGCCACTTCACGCCCTGCCAGACAAGGTCGGTGTACGCCGCTTCCTCGGTGTCCTCGATGCCGATCTCATGCACCCACGCCGGCTCCACGAGCTCCAGCTGCGGCGCGTCGGCGAACAAACGCTCCAGCTCGTAGTACGCGCGGACCGGCTTGTGGAAAATGTGCACGACGATGTCGCCAAAATCGATCAGCACCCAGCGCCCGGTGCGCCGGCCTTCCTCGCCGATCGCCTTTTGCCCCAGCTTCTGGCGGACCTCGTCCTCGACATTGTCGGCAATCGCCATCGCCTGGCGCTCATTGCGCGCCGAGGCAATCACCATGTAGTCGGTGTATTGGACGATCTCCTTGACGCGCAGCGCCATGACATCAAAGCCCTTTTTCTCCCAGATCGCCTCAACCACCGTGAGCGCGAGCTTCTTGGCATACACCGCGCTGTCGCCCATTACACTGTCCGTCATAGCTGCTCCGTTGCCTCTGCCCGTTGCGTGTCACTGCCGCAGATGGCCGTCGCCGACAACCAGCCAGCGTTCGGTCGTCAGCGAATCCAGGCCCATTGGCCCGTATGCATGCAACTTCGTTGTTGAAATTCCAATTTCCGCGCCCAGCCCCAGACAGCTGCCGTCGTTCAGCCGCGTCGACGCGTTCACCACCACGCACGACGCATCGACGCCCTGGGTAAAGCGGTGCGCCGCGGCGATGTCGCGCGTCAGGATGCCCTCGGTGTGCCGCGAACCGTACTGGCGGATGTGCGCCAACGCGCCGTCCAGGTCGTCGACGACGCGCAGCAGGCAGATCAAATCGAGAAATTCCTGACCATAATCTTCCGGTTGCGCCGCAACGACGCGATCGCCGCCATACGCGATCGCCCGCGCGCACGCGCGCACCTGCACGCCCGCGGCCGTCAGCGCCTGCACGAGCTCCGGCACCGCGGTCTCGGCGATCGCCGCGTCCACGAGGATCGCCTCGGTGGCATTGCACACGCCGGGCCGCTGCGCCTTGGCGTTGACAACGACGCGCGTCGCCTGCGCCAGGTCCGCGGCGCTGTGCACGTACAGATGGCAGACGCCCTGGTAGTGCTGGATGACCGGCACCCGCGCCACTTGCATAATAAAATCAATAAGCTGCGTGCCGCCCCGCGGAATACACAAATCCAGACCGTCGCGCTCCGACACCAGCGCCTCGATCGCCGCGCGCTCAGCGGTCGCCGGCTGCTGCACCGCGTCTTCCGGCAGCCCCGCGGCACGCAAGGAAGCGCGCAGGAGCGTTATCAGCGCCGAATTGCTGTGCAGCGCTTCTGAACCGCCGCGCAGCACCACCGCGTTGCCCGCTTTGAGGCACAGCGCGGCGGCATCGATCGTCACATTCGGCCGCGATTCGTAGACCATGCCGATGACGCCAAGCGGCACGCGCTGCTTGCGCACCTCGAATCCTGCCGGGCGAATCTCACCGGCGGTCAGCCGTCCCACCGGATCGGCCATCGCCGCAATCTCCAGCAGCGCGGTGATCAGCTGGGCGATGCCGCGATCGTCCAGCCGCAGGCGATCGACCATCGCGCCTGAACGACCCGCGGCCACAGCGTTTTGCAGGTCCAGCTGGTTGGCGGCGATCACCGTCGCGCGCTCAGCGTGCAACTGCTCCGCCAGCAGCCGCAGCCACTGGTTCTTTTGCGCGCCACTCGCCTGCGCCATCGCCCAGGAAGCCACGCGCGCCCGCTGCAAAACAGCGCGCGTCTCAGTTCGCAAGGCGGCGGGAAGGTGGCTCAAAAATCGACGCTCCAGATGCAGGACCGGCAGCAGGGTAGGAGCCGCGGGGGGCGACGTCAACGGCCAACCGCATCAGAACGCCGCGGCGACTGCAGCGCAGCGCGTTGTCGGCCGGCCACTCGGCGCCAGTCGCACATTATCAGCCGTCAAACGCGCCACAGTTTGCGTCGTCCGCACGCCCGCGCATGGGTGCTCTCGGCGCGGTGTGAAGCGGCCAAGCGCCGCTGCGGACAAGTCGGCATTCTCCGCTGATTCTGCGTGTTGATCCGCGAGGATCGCCATGAATCCCTTGCGCCCACGCCGCGGCAACCTTACGCTCCGCTGCTCAAACAGCCTGTGAAGGCTTGAGGCTCCCGTGATTCAACGCAAGTCCAGCGACCAAATCCGCAAAATGCGCGCCTCGGGTGTGATCGTCGGCGACACGCTGCGGATGATCCGCGGCTTATGCGTGGATGGCGCGACGCTCAAGGATCTCGACCGCGCCGCGGAAGCCTTCATCCGCGGCCGTGGCGCCAAGCCAACCTTCAAAGGTTACCACGGCTTTCCGGCCACGCTGTGCCTGTCGCTCAACAGCGAAGTCGTCCACGGCATCCCCAACGGCCGCAAGCTCAAGAACGGCGACATCCTCGCCATCGACTGCGGCGCCACCAAGGACGACTGGGTCGGCGATGCGGCGATCACCGTCATGGTCGGCACGGTCACGCCCGCGGTCGCCGATCTCGTCGAACAGACGCGCCTGAGCTTGATGGCCGGCATCGGCGCCGCCAAGGTCGGTGCGCGGCTGGGCGACATCGGCTGGGCGATCGAGTCGGTGATCCACAAAAAAGGCTACGGCATCGTCCGCGATTACTGCGGCCACGGCGTCGGTCGCGCGCTGCACGAGGACCCGCAGGTGCCCAACTACGGCAAGCCGGACACCGGTCCGCGCATCCAGTCCGGCTGGTGCCTGGCGCTGGAGCCGATGGTCAACCTCGGCGGCGACGACGTGCACACGCTCGGCGATGGCTGGACGGTGGTGACCGATGACGGCAAGCCGTCGGCGCACTGGGAACACTCGATCGCGATCACCGACGACGGCGTGGAAATCCTGACGCTGACGTCAGACGGCCAGCAGCCCTAGGGACCCACCATGCAGCGCATCTTCGGCAAGTTCCTGTTGTGTCTCAGCATCTTGGCGGGCACGGCGGAGCTGACCGCATGCGGCGGCAGCACCACGACGCCAAGCAGCGACGTGCTCGACGCCGCCGCGACCGACAGCACCGACGACGCCAGCCCGCTCAGCGACACCGTGAGTCCAACCGACAGCAGCAGCAGCGACACAACCGACGCGGCGATCGACGCGACCCCGACCGACATCCAGGCGTTTTGCTTGGAAGGCGTGCCGAACCCGCTGCAGTTTGACGCCACGCACGTCGGCTCCGGCGCGATGGCCACGCTCAACGTCCACAATTGCGGCCTGCAGCCGATCTGCGTGACCGGCGTCGAGCTGCAGAATCAGTCGGCGTATCTGGGCGAATATGCCTTGTCGATGCAAGCGATGGCGACGGCGTGTCCGGGCGTCGACCCGACAAAAGGCCCGTCCGTGACCGCGCCCTGCTGCGTCACCAGCGGCAGCCAAGTCGGCGTCGACGTTTACTTTACGCCCTTGTACAAGAGCAGCGCGCCCAAAACCGCACAGGTCTGGGTGCACTACAACAACACCAAAGTCATCGTGCTGCTGAGCGGCATGGCCACCGCCGCGCCGTAAATTTCTTGCGGACCGGCCGCGGCAAAATCGCCCGCGGCGCGAATACCTCTGGAGCGTTCGGCTCCGGAGGGTGCATGTGGTGGTTTGGCACGAAATGCGCGGGCTGCGAGGTCCGCTTGCCGTTGGCGACAACAAGCGGCTGGTGCGAGGGCTGCGCACCGGCCGTCGAGCGGGCCCAGCGCTGGCTGACCATCGGCGCGCTGCCGATCGCCGCTGCCTGGGCCTATGCCGGTCCGCTGCAGACCTGGATCGCCCGCTGCAAGCACGGCACGTATTGCGATCCACAGCCGCTGCTTGCGCCCATGCGGGCGCTGCTGGCCGAGTTGACGCGGGATGATCCGCTGCAGCTGGTGGCGATTCCGCCGGAACGGAGCCGGCTGCGCGCGCGTGGCCTGCACTTGCCGGACGTGCTGGTGGCGGCGCTGCACGGACCGCAGTCGCCGCGCGGTTGGCTGCTGGAGCGGCTGGACGCGGCGCCGGTGCGGCGCGAACGGCTGCGCGCGCCGCCGGTACTTCAAGCGCTGCGATCGCGACGCCAGCTGCCCGTCGTGCTTGTGGATGATGTGGTGACGACTGGGCAGACGCTGCTGACAGCGGCCGAGGCGCTGGCGGACATCGGCGTGCCGGTGCGGGCGGCGATCTGTCTGGCCGACGCGCGGCCGCAGGTGCTGGCGCAGATTCTCGGTGGTTGATCGCGGGTGGACCCGGCGATCAGGGCTGCAACGCCGACGCCGTCGCCCACCCGGCCCACGCGCCACCAGCCAGCGCGAGCGCTGCGGCGGCCTGGACGCAAGCCGCCGCGGCCGTCGCCAACGGCCCACGCGCCCGCGTCCGCACGAGCGCCGCCACGAGCACCGCGGCCAGGCCAAGCACCACCGGGTCGACGAGCCACACCGGCCCGAGCCGCGACGGCGCGACGACTGCGAGCAGCGCCAGCGTCAGGCTGGCCGCCAAACCGGCACAGGCGTCGAGGCGCGGCGCCGACGGCGGCAGCGGCGCGCGCAGCAACGGCGGCAGACTCAGCACCCGGGCAACGGCCAGCGCCAGACCAGCGAGGCTCCAACCGGTCACGCCGGTCAGCACAGTCTGGGGCAGGCCGGGAACCTGCGGCGGCAGCGACCAAGCGGCGGCGGTCTGCGCAACCAGCACCGCCAGCGCCGCGGCGACAAGCGTCGGCACCAGCAGACGCGCGCGCGCCTGCGGCCGCCCGGCGAGCGCCCACGCCAGCAGCACCGCGAGGAACAGCGCGCAACGCGCCAGACGATCGGCCCCTGACAGGAGCCACGGCAGACCGAGCGCGCTCGACGCGACAGGACCGGTGAAAGCCCAGCGGGCGGCGACCTGCGGCAGCGACAGCTCGGCCACGCCGCGCTGGGCGGTCAGCAGCGTCGCGCCAAACGGCGCAAACGGCAGCGCTGTGAGCAACAAGGCCAGCGGCCAGCGCGCCGAGGCCTGCAGCACGGCGGCGAGCGCAAGCACCGCCGTCAGCGCGACCGGCAACCGCCACAGCAAATCGGGCCACGGCAGGGCGGATGCGGGCGGCGCCAACAGCGCGATCGGCAACCACAGCAGCGCGACACCCGCGAGGCGACCGCCGTCCGCCGGCGCAACGAGGCCGCGCAGCAGCAGCGCGCAGACGACAACGCCGCCGACGAGCCCGGCACCGGGCAGCGCCAGGAGCAGCGGCAACGCCGTCAGGCACGCCAGCAACAGCGCGCGCACCGACGGCTTGCGCCACGCCAGCAGCAGCGCCGGCAGCGCCAACAACGCGAGAGGCGACAGGGCGAATCGACCGAGCGTCAGCGCGGGTAGCTCCAGCATCTCAGGCGCCTCCCGCGGCTGGGCGCCGCACCTGCCAGGCGAACACCGCCGCGAGCAGCAGGCAGGCGGCACCAAACGGCGCGCTGCCGTGGTGCGGCGCGACTTGCAGGCGAACCAGCGGCGGGCCGTCCACCGTCGCCGTTGCCGGCGCCAGCGGCAGCACGTCCGGAGAGGCGAGCACGCGGAGCGTCGGCGCCGGGCCAGAATTCGTCACGAGCAGCAGCGGTCCCGCCTCCGGCACGACGTAGGGCAGCAGCCGCGCGTTCAGCGCCGGCGCTTGGGCCGCGACACCCGCTTCCAGCCCGAGGGCAAATTCCCCCGCGGGCGGCGGCTTCGCGTGCCAGTTCAGCGTCATGCGTTGCGGCTGCGGCGCCGGCGCTGTCGCCAGCCAGGTCAGCTGCTGGCCTTGGTCCACGGCTGGCACGCCGGGCGCCAGCGACACCTGGTGGCGCAAGCCTTCGCCGACGACCGTACACGCCAGCGCGGCGCTGCCTGCCTGCGGCTTGCACGCCGCTTGCCATCGGCCAGGCGCTGGCGCCGCACCGCCGCCATCGTGGCGCCACGCCGGAACTGTTGCAAAATCGCTGCCCACGGCGACGTCGAGGGCGACGGGCGGCGCGTCAGC
The DNA here is from genome assembly GCA_903869075.1 of uncultured Myxococcales bacterium. Lineage (GTDB taxonomy): Bacteria > Myxococcota_A > UBA9042 > UBA9042 > UBA9042 > CAIYBN01. Next base: position 11,561 of record CAIPXZ010000688.1, read on the forward strand.
AGTCGCTTGCGCCCAGCCAGCGATCGCGCATGCCCCCGCGAGGGCCACCGCGAGATCCTGCGCACGCCAGCGCAGGCGCCCGGACAGTCCGGCGGCGATCGCTGCGAAGCCGCTCAGCCCGGCCAGCAGGCACACCGCCAGCGACCACGCCAGCGCGTCGAGGCCAAGCGCGTGCAGCGCCAGCACTTCAGGGCGGGCCAAACCATCGGTCGCCGCCGTCGCGGCATGGCGTTGCGGGATTTGCGTGGCGAGCCACAGCACCTCGGCCCAGGCAACGCCGCAAAATGCCAAGGCTTGCGGACCGGCGACGAGGTCCAGCAGCACGTCCAGCAGCGGCCGCGACGCGGAATGCGCCAGCGAGTCCGGGGTGGGACGCGGACCGGGCGCGAGGCTCACGAGTCGACGAAATGGACCGTCACGCGCTGCTGGCGCAAGGCGGCCGCGGCATGAACGAGGTTGCGGATGGCACGCGCCGTACGGCCTTGCTTGCCGATCACTTTGCCGATGTCTTCCCGGCGCACGAAGAGCCGCAGGACGACGCCCTGCTCACCGGTCTCTTCTTCCACACGCACGTCTTCCGGGTGATCGACCAGAACGCTGGCGAGATAATGCAGAAATTCGCGCATTTTTGCTCTCCAGGCCAACAACAAGCTCGCCCCGTTCAGGGCAAGCGCGCGGAATTACGCGCGATCGAGCTGGCGGACGAGCGAGGCCACCGTGTCCGACGGCGTCGCGCCCACGCCGACCCAGTGGTCGTAGCGGGCACGCTCGAGGGTCACGCGGCCGTGGGCAGCGCCCTTGGCGGCGGGATCGTACGTGCCGATCTGCTCGAGGAACCGGCCATCGCGGCGAGCCTCGTTCGGCGCCGCAACGATGCGATAGTACGGGTGCTTTTTGCCGCCGAAGCGGGCCAGACGGATGCGAACGGACATGAGACCTCGACAATTTGACCGGCACCGGGACACGGCGCGGGGGTGAAAAGTCTAATGGCGATCGCGGGTCGTGTCAATCTGATCCGGCAGCGGCCGCCGCAGCTGGGTCAGCCAGGACCGCCGCCATCTGCGCGTGAACCGCGGCGACGAGCGCGTCGCGGTCCATGCCGACGCTCGGAACTGGCGGCAAAATCGTCACATGCACGCGGCCATTGGCCCGCGGCACACGCGCGCCGTAGGGCAAGACTGCGGCCGTGCCGCGCACCACCACCGGCAAGATGTCGACGCCGGCCTGCTGCGCCAGCCAAAAACCGCCTTTTTTGAACGACTTGAGCTGACCATCGCGCGAGCGCGTGCCTTCCGGGAACACCAGCACGCTTTGGCCCGTGCGCACGCGATCCGCCGCCGCTTGCATCGCCGCGACGGCTTTTTGGCTGTCGCCGCGATCGACAAAAACCGCGCCGGTGCGGCGGATGATGGCGCCAAAGACCGGGACCTTGAGCAGCTCCATCTTGGCGACGTACGTCATGCCCGTCGGCACCGCTGCGAACAGCGCGAGCGGGTCAAAGTTGGACGTGTGGTTGGCAATGATGACGTACGGTTTGCCCGGCTGCACGTGCGCCGCGCCGCTGACCCGCAGCTGGAGGTTGATCGCCGCGAACTGCGCCCGCGCCCAGCGCGCCTGATGCGCCTCGACGGTCGTCCGGTCGCCGTGCGCCGCCGACCACATCGCCGCAGGACCGCGCGCCAGCGTCTGCGCCGCCATCACGGACCAATACTTCACGCCGGTTCGAACCATGCCCATGGACGGAAAGCTACCGCTGCGCGGCGCGGCTCGCAAGTGCCCAGCCGCGATGGCCGTTTTCCGCCAGCGTTCACCGTGAGTTTGCTTGCCGCGTGCGCCTGCGATCCGGTACGCTGGCGGATTGCGCCGTGGCTGGCAATTGGGCGCAGTGGACGGGCGATGCGAACGCGGACGATGGACCCAAACAACACCTCACAGATTCATTGGTTGCAGCAGCTGGCGCTGGCCGCGCTGGCCGGCGCGGCGCTGGCGGCTTGCAGCTCGCCGGCAAAGCCGACGCCGACCGATGACGCGGCGGTGGACACGACCGCTGGCGACGTGGGTGCGGAGCTGGGCGCTGGACAGATCTGCCTGCCCGGCACGGCGACGTCGTGCGCCACGACGGACTACGTCACCCGCTGCAACGACAGCGGTACGGCGATCGAGACCGTGCTCTGCACCAACGCCGACGGCGACCCGACAAAGTGCCTGGACAGCGGCCGCTGCGCCGACTGCGTGCCCGGCTTGAGCAAGCGCTGCGCGCCGACCGACTCGACGATTGTCGAGCGCTGTGACGACACCGGCCATTGGACAACCGACCAGCAGTGCGACGCCACGACCGGCCAGCAGTGTGCGCCCGGCGGGCTCTGTCAAAAAGCCTGCGATATCAACGTCAAAGCCAACAGCTACGTCGGCTGCGCGTTCTGGGCGACCGACCTCGACAACGCGTTTGTGCCCGGCGGCGCCCGCAGCTACTTTGACGCCGCCAACGCGCAGTACGCCATCGTCGTCTCCAACCCGTCGGACAAGCTGACTTCGGAAGTGAAGATCAGCTACTTCGAGGACGGCAAGGAACAGGCGCAAACGCTTGATTCGCAAAACAATCCGCTGGATTTGTCGCCGCTGGCGCCGGGCGACTTGCGGGTGTTCAACCTGCCGCCGCGCAACATTGACGCCACGTCGTCGACGTTCCAGGCGTGGCGCGTGACGTCGTCGGCGCCGATCGCCGCCTACCAGTTCAATCCGCTGGAGAACGTCGGCGTGTACTCGAACGACGCGTCGCTGCTGCTGCCCGAGGAGATGCTCGGCACCTACTACATCAACATGACGCGCGAAGAAACCTTTTCCATTTTGCGTGGTTTCCTCACCGTCGTCGCGACGCAGCCGGGCGTGACGAACGTGACAATCACCTTTCCATCGCCGGATAACGACGCCACGGGCACGACGTGGCCGCTGCTGACGCTGGCGAGCCAGGACGGCGCGATTCCGTCGTACAAAAGCGGCGAGTCCGGGTCGTTCGCGCTCAGCCAATGGGGCACGCTGAACATCGAGACCAACCTCGTTGGCAGCGACCTGACCGGCGCGGTGATCCTCGCCGACAAGAAAATCGCGGTGTTTGGCGGCAGTGAAGCCTCCAACGTGCCGAACACAAACCACTGCAACGTCAGCGCCTGCAAACCGGGCGACTTGGACGCCGGGCAAAAATGCGGTCGCTGCGTGTGGGACGGCAAGACCCAGTGCGCCAGCAACGACGACTGCGGCAGCTTTGTGACCTGCTGCGCCGACCACCTGGAGCAGCAGCTGTTCCCGGTCAACGTCTGGGACAACCACTACGTCGCCGTCAAGCTGTATCCGCGCGGCAAGGAGCGCGATTCGTGGCGCGTGCTGGCGGCGACCGACGGCACCATCATCAACCTCGTGCCCGCGCCCAAGGATCCCAAAGGCAAGCCGGTGAGCGTGCCCGTGCTTAACCGCAATGAGTGGTATGAGTTTGAAACCATTGACAATTTCGAGATCGCATCGCGCCACGAAGACAAGACGCCGGCGCCGATCATGGTCGGTCACTTCATGGCCAGCCAGGACGCGCCGGACCCGGGCGCGCAGCCGGACGACGCGGGCACGGGCGATCCGTCGTTCATGCTGGCGATTCCGTCGGCGCAATGGCGCTCGGAATTCGTGTTCCTGGCGCCGAACAAATACCACTTCAGCTACGTCTCGGTCGCCGCACCCATCCACCGCGTCTGCGCGGCAACAACCGCCAACAAAGGCGCCGTTTGCAGCACGGACAGCGACTGCGGCGCCGGCGCGCCGACCAACAGCTGCGCGGACGACACGGCCGTCACGTTTGACGGGCAGTTGATTCCGCCGGACCAATTCTTCAATGTTTCCAAGAATTACAAGGCCGCCCGCTTCGCCGTCAACCCGGGACCGCACACGGTGTTTGGCCTGCCGGTGCTCGGCAGCGATGGCAAGCCGGCACCGTCGCGCGTCGCCGTCGACGTCTATGGCTACGATCAGTACGTGTCCTACGGCTATCCTGCCGGGCTGGACCTGAAGGACCTGAAGTACGTCACGCAGCCGGGGCCGTAAGCCATGCGGGTGCGTCGCAGTGCGCTGAACCACGCTGACGGGCGACTGCCGGGCGTGCGAGGGAAAGGAGTCGTCATGCAGCCGCCGCGCCTGTGGTTTGGGAACCTGATTGCGTTGACGCTTGTGCTGGCGCTCGCGCCGGCGTGCAGCGGCAAATCCAGCAACGACACCAGCGCCGCCAGCGCGGCAGATGCAACGGCCAGCGACACCGTCACCGGCGACGCGATCGCCGCGACCGACAGCGTCGGCCCTGGCGACGCAAGCACTCAAACACAAAGCGTTTTCTCGGTCACATCGGTCAACCCGCCACAGGGCAAGGCCGCCGGCGGCGACTGGGTGGTCATCAACGGCCACGGCTTCGTCGACGGCGTGCAGGTCATCTTCGGCAGCGCGCCGCTGGATCCCGCCGGGCTGTTCGTCATCGACGAGTCGCAGATCCAGCTGCAGACGCCGCCGCATGAGACTGGGCTGATCGACGTCACGGTCATCCTGCCCGGCGACACGCCAAAATCCGCGACATTGGCCAAAGGTTACCTTTACTTCAATGACGTGCTCGTGACCAAGGTCGACCCGCCGCAGGGCCCCACCGGCGGCGGCACGGCGATCTCAATTCACGGCACCGGCTTCACCGGCGACTGTCAGGTGTTGGTCGGCGGCAAGCAAGCGCTGAACGTGCAGGTCGTCGCCGACGACACCGTCACCGCCATCACCCCGCCGGGCACGTTTGGCGCGGTTCCGGTCCACGTCATCAACGCCACCGGCACCGGCTTGCTGAAAAAAGGCTTCTTCTACACCGCCGCGCCGACAATCACCGCCGTCGCCCCCGCATCCGGACCCACCGCCGGCGGCACGAACGCAATCGTCACCGGCACCGGCTTCAGCGCCGACCTCGACCTGCAGTTCGGCGGCGGCAAAGCCACCGTGATCAGCGTCACCGGCAGCACGCAAGCGCAGGTCACAACGCCGCCCGGCACCGCCGGCAAGGTCGACGTCACCGCCACCACCGCGTACGGCGCAAGCACCCTACCCGGCGGCTACGTCTATTCCGACGACACCGGCCAGGCCGCCACCCACATCCTGTCGATCGCCCCGCCTTCCGGACCGCTGGCTGGCGGCAACGTCGTCGCCGTCATCGCCACCGGCCTCATCGCCAGCAGCGACACGACCGTGCTTTTTGGCCAAAAACTCGCGCAGTTGGTCAGCGTCGACGCCGTCGCCCACACCGCACTCGTGCGCGTGCCCGCGGGCAGCGCGACCGGCCCCGTCGACGTCACGCTGATGACCTCGAAAGGCAGCGACAAAGCCGCCGGCGGCTACAGCTACAGCGACGCCCTCACCCTCACCGCCGTCACACCGTCCGCCGGCCCCAGCGCGGGCGGCACCGCCATCACGATCACCGGCAGCGGCTTCGCCAAGGGCACCGTCAACGTCAAGATCGGCGCGCTCGCCGCCAGTGCGGTGCAGGTTATCAGCGACAGCCAGATCCAGGCCGTCACGCCGCCAGGCCAGCCCGGCTACGCCGACGTCACCGTCTTCGACGACACCGCCGCCGTCACGCTGACCGCCGCCTACACGTACACCGGCGGCAAGCTGGCGCTCTACGTCGTCTACCCGCCGATGGGCGCGCAGGCCGGCGGCACGCTCGTCCACGTCTACGGCCAGGGCTTCGACGCCACGACGGCCGTCACCTTTGGCGGCAACCCCGCGACGCACTTCACGTTCATCGATCCCGGCCACGTCACCGTCAAGACCCCGCCGGGCCAGGTCGGCGGCGTGGACGTCAGCGTCAGCAACGCCGGCGGCAAGGCAACTTTGGTCAATGGCTACGCGTACTTCAACCCAATGGCCGGCAACGGCGGCACCTGGGGCAGCGCGATCGACGGCGCCATCAACATCACCGTGCTGGACGCCAGCAGCAACGCGCCGATCCCCGACGCCTTCACGATGCTGTGGACCGACCCGACGACGCCGTACCAGGGCTTCACCAACGCCGACGGCCAGATCACGTTCTCCGGCGATGACCTCGTCGGCAAGCAGATGGTCTCGGCGTCCAAAACCGGCTACGACGCCTCGTCGGTCGTGCTGTTCGACGCGCAGAACGTGACGGTGCACCTGAATCCGACGTCGCCGCCGTCGCCCGGCAGCCCGCCGCCCGGCAAGATCCCGCCGTCGATCGCCGGCCATGTGCTCGGCGTCGACAAATACGTCTTCATCCCCAACGGCGACTGCAACAGCTACGCCGGCCAAGGACCGGGCGCCACCTGCAATTCGTGCTCCGCGGACAACCAGTGCGGCGCCGGCTTTGCCTGCGTCGACATCGGCGCCGACGGCCTGGGCAACGCCAACGGCAAGCGCTGCGTCGCCGATTGCAGCCAAGGCCAAGGCTGCCCGGCGCAGTTCAAGTGCGCGGGCGTCGGCACCTCCGGCTTCCGCTGCATCCCCGCCGCCGGCGAGCTCGCGGCATTCTGCGTGCACTCCAAGCCGGACGTGTTCAGCCAGGACGACTACCCGGCCGAGGGCGCCGGCTTCATCGCCGATCCGACAAACGCATACGCCTACAAAATCACCGTCGCGCCGGGCGAGCAAGCCGTGCTGTGCTTTGGCGGCTACAAGACTTTTGGCGCCACGCTCGTCTCCGACGATCCGCAGTCGATGGCCGCGTTCACGCCGACGGTCATGGGCATCAAGCGCCACATCATGGTCGCGCCGGAGCAGCAGGTGACCGGCATCGACGTCAAGCTCGAGATTCCGCTGGGGCAAACGGCGTCCGTGCGCCTGGACAACCCGCCGACGTGGGGCGCGCCGGTGGCGTCGATCATCAACTTCGTGCAGCCGCAGCTGGTGCTGGGCTCCGATGGCGCGCTGCGCTGGCCGACGAACGCCTACAAATTCGCGTTTGACGTCGACCCGGCGTTCATCACGCTGACCAACCTGCCGTCCAACTTCGCCGGCGATCTCTCGGACGCGTCGCTGACGCTGGAGACGTTCATCTTCGACCTGAACCAGGCGACGCAGCTGCCGCGGTCCATCAACATCAAGGACAACGTCCGGACGCTGGCGGATGACCGGATGATCCGACGGCTCGTCGGCGGCGATCTCGAATCGGTTGAAACCGGTGTGAAAAAGAATATTTACGGCCTGTGGGGCACCAGCGCGCAGAACATCTACGCCGTCGGCGCGCTCGGCACGCTGTGGCACTGGGACGGCGGCGGCTGGACGCAGCAGGCCTCGGCGGCCAAGACGGACTGGCGCGGCATCTTCGGCATCGACGCGCAGGACATCTTCGCTGTCGGCTTGGGCGGCGCCGCTGCGGTCTTTGATGGCCTCGTCTGGAAGACCGTGCCCGTCGCCGGCAACCAGAACCTCACCGGCGTCTTCGCGGCGCAGGGCGCGAGCGGCATCGTGGCGTTCGCGTCGAGCCAATCGGGCATCTATCAGTACGACAAGACGCTCGGCTGGCAGAAAAACGGCAATCTTTACAGCAACTTTTTGGCCATCCACGGCACCGACGCAGGCCACATGTGGGCCGTTGGCATGACCGGCGCGCTCGCGGTCTGGGACGGCACGAGCTGGCAGAACCAGGCGTCGGGCACCTCCATCGCCCTGCGCGACGTGTGGGCGGCCAGCCCGACGCTCGTCTACGCCGTCGGCGAGAGCGGCATCATCTTGAAATTCGACGGCAAATCGTGGAAGCCGATGAATTCCGGCGTCAGCACAACGCTGTCGTCGGTCTGGGGCAACGCCGGCGATGACGTCTGGGCCGTGGGCGCCCGCGGCGTGATCCTGCACTACAACGGCAAGAACTGGCAGCAGCTGCCGGGTCAGTCGCTGGACAAGCTGCTGGACGCGGTGTGGACGACGCCGGCGGGCGACCTGTTCGCGCTGGGTGAGCAGGAACTGCTGATTACGCCGCTGATTTACCCGCCGCTGGCGGTGATGCCGCTGCCCGACGGCGTGCTGACCGGCAATACGCTGAAGTGGAGCGTGGACACGAGCTATCCGGAGCCGCACTTCAACAACATCCTGATCAGCATCCCGAATCCGATGGCGCCGACCGATCCGACAAAGGACACGCCGGCGTGGAGCATCGTGCAAAAGGGCAGCGTCAGCGAGGTCGTGCTGCCGGACTTGCCGGCGATCCAGGGCACGCCGGGCATTCCCAAGAGCCAGCAGCTGCGGATGACGATCATCCGCGGCTACAAGGAAGGCTTTGACATCAACGCGTACACGGAAGCGGACTTGTACATGCAGTACCTGCACGCCTGGGGCGAGCACAGCTTCCTGTTTACCGCGCAGTAACCAACGCTTGCGCAGCAGATGCCTGCGCTGTGGAACCCTCGTGACCAACTTGACTCGAACCTGGCCCTTGTGGATGTGCAGCGCGCTGCTGGGCGTCTTGACCGCGTGCGGTAGCCCCGCCAAAGCCACCGGCAGCGACGCCACGACCGGCGCCGATACCAACAGCGACGGCCAGATCGGCGACGCCGCGGGCGACGCGACCGGCGGCGACAGCGACGTCGGACCGCCCAGCTTACTGACGGCGCGCTCGCTGCAGTTCACCGACGACCTGACCGCGGCGTGGGGCAGCGACAGCGACGACGTGTGGCTCGTCGGCAAGGGCGGCCGCGTGCTGCACTGGAACGGCCAAACGCTGAGCCCGCGCAACGCCGGAACCAGCAAGGACTTGTTCGGCGTCTGGGGCAAAAGCCGCACCGAGGCGTACATCGTCGGCGACGGCGTGCTTTTGCGCTGGGACGGCACGGCGTGGACGAGCGAAGCGCCAGACGGCCTCGGCGTGCTGCGCGGCGTCCACGTGCCGGCGGACGGCTCGACGGTCGTGGCCTGTGGCGACGGCGGCGTGGTGCTGCGCCGCGACGGCGCCGGCAAATGGCAGCCGGAGCAGACGTCGAGCAAGCTGAATTTGCAGGCGATCTGGGCGGTCGACGCCAGCCAGGTCTGGGCGGTCGCTGAGCAGGGCCGCGCGCTGCGCCTCTCCGGCGGCGCCTGGAACGAGACCGACATGCCCGGCGCCGCCAGCCGCACCTTGCGCGCCGTGGTCGGCACCAGCGACGGCCGGTTGTTCGCGTGCGGCGACGCCGGCTATCTGGCCGCTACCGACGACACCGCGACGTGGCAGGAGACGCTCGCCAATGACGGCGACACGCCGCGCGACCTTCACGGCCTCTGGGCGCGCAGCAGCACGGACGCGTGGGCGATCGGCAGCGCCGGCGCGCTCATGCACTACGTTGGCAAAAAGTGGCAGCTGGACAGCATCGCCGGCACTTACATGAAAACCGCAAGCTTTTCGGGGCTTTTTGGCGGCACCGACAGCAATGGCCAGCCATTCGGCTTCGGCGTCGGCATCGCCGGCGCGGGCGTGCAGTTCTCCGCCGGCCAGCCAGACAGCAGCGACCCGATGCTCGTGGACGACCGCTGGCTCGACTTCCGCGCTGAGACGGTCGCCGATCTCAAGTCGATTCAAGGCGATAGCGACGGCAGCCTGATCACCTGCGGCACGGGCGGCGTGGTACTGAAGGCCAAGGACGCCCAGGCGCCGTTTTACGACCTCGCGGCGCCCGTCACCGGCGCCGACGTCTTCGACTGCGCGCTGCGCAACGGCGAGGCGTGGCTCGTCGGCCCGAGCGGCGTCATTTTGCACAGCGACGCGGCGGGCAGCGGCTGGACCTGGGACAAGCCGACAAACGCCAAGGTCCTGAGCGGCATTGCGCGGCTGGGCGGCGATCTGCTCGTCGTCGGCGACGGCGGCTTGGCGCTGCACAAGGTCGCCGACGGGCCGTGGCAGGCAGAGACGACCGGCGTGCAGTTCAAGCTGCGCAGCGTTGCGGGCGCGACCGACGTCGCCTACGCGGTGGGCGAGCTGGGCACGGTGCTGCGACGCGATGCAAGCGGCGCGTGGACCAAGGAGACGACGGGCAACCTCGGACAGTTTGCGCGCGTGACCGCGTGGGGCGATGGCGAGGCCGCGGCCGTGACCGAAGACGGCACGCTCCTGGTGCGCGGCGCGGGCGCGAGCGGCAAGTGGCAGCAGCTGTCGCAGACGCCGGGCCAGCTGCTCTACGGCATCGCCCGGCGCACGGACGGGCTGCTCGTGGCGGTCGGCTACGCCGGCACCCTGGTCACCGGTCAGCCCAGCGGCCCATTCACCAACCACCCGAAAAACGTGGCGAATTTGCTGAGCGGCATCGCCTGCGGCGGCACTGGCTGCGTTGTAGTCGGGCAAAAGGGCGGCATCTTCCAGCTCGCGGAGGCGATTCCATGAGCCGCCACCTGCAGGCCGCGCTCTGCGCGCTGGCGCTCGCCGGCGCAAGCGCGTGCGGCCAAGCCAAGTCGGCCGCCAGCGATGACGCGGCGGCCACCGACGCCACCGACGACGCCGCGGACGTTGCCGACGACGCAACGGCGACAACCGGCGATGACGTGACCGCGACGACCGACACTTCGCCTTCAGTCGGCTTGTGGACGCCGCTTGCGCTGCCCGGCGCGCCGAACGTCAGCTTGCACGGCGTCTGGTCGGACGGCAGCACGCGCGTTGTCGCCGTCGGCACCAACGGCACGGTCGTCACCTGGGACGGTCTCGGCTGGCAGGTCGCCACCGCGGGCAAGTTCGCCACCCTCAACGCCGCCAGCGGCGCCACCGGCGGGCAAAAAGCCTTCGCCGTCGGCATGGGCGGCACCGTCGTGCAGAGCACAAGCACCGACGGCGGCCCGGGCAAAGTCTGGGCGCCACCGGGCGGCTGCCTCGCGCCTGCGGACTGCGACGACGGCGACGTCTGCACAACCGACGTCTGCGACTCCGGCGTCTGCCAACACAGCAGCTCCGGCGCGCCCGGCTGCTGCGGCGGCATCGTCTTTGGCGACAGCTTTGACAGCGGGCTCGGCAAGTGGACGGTCACCGACAACTACGCCGGCAACCCGGGCTACGGCGGCATCGTCTGGCAGGCTGCGGGCGTCTACGGCACCGACGGTCTGTTGCGCGCCGCAAGTCCACCCGCCGCCGCCTATTTTGGCCGCACAGACGTGCCCTGCGGCGACGATGCCAGCAAGTCCTGCGCCACGTACGACAACGGCAAAACCGTCGGCTCCGTCATGACAAGCCAGGAATTCACGGTGCCGACGGCGATGAGCGCCAGCCTGACGTTCCAGCTGTACCTCGACGTCGAAGCCGGCTTCTACGACGCCTTGCAAATCAGCGTCATCCCCAGCAACGGCGGCACCAAGACGCTGATCGCCGACAAGCAGACGGTGTGGCCGTCCGGCAGCACCAACGGCAAGTTCTTGCCGCAAACCATTGATTTGTCGCAGTTTGTTGGCCAGAGCATCCGTCTGGAAGTGCGCTTTGAGACGTACAGCAACGCCAACAACGGCGGCCAAGGCGTGTTCATCGACGACCTGCTCGTCAGCACAACGTGCCAGAGCGGCAGCACCGCCGGCAAGGGCTTGACCGACAAGACGCTTTTTGGCGCTTGGGCCTTCGCCGACAACGACGCCTACGCCGTCGGCGACGGCGGCGTGATTGCGCACTGGGACGGCAGCGCTTGGGGCCTGCAAGCCGGCTCAACGACAGGCGAATTGGACGGCATGGCCGGCGCCGCGGGCGTGGGCATCCTCGCCGTCGGCGACAGCGGCGTCGTCGGCACCGTCAGCGGCGGCGGCGTCGCACCCACCACCGTGCCGACGTCCAACCACTTGTACGCGGTCGCCGTCGACCCGGTCGGCACCACCGGCTTCAACGCCTGCGCCGTCGGCGCCAACGGCACAACGCTCGACGGCAGCAGCACCACCGGCTGGAAGCTCGGCCCCACCGCCGGCGTCGACCTCGCCGGCGTCACCGCCAACGGCAAGGGCGGCTGGGTCGCCGTAGCACCCAACGGCGCCATCTTCGAGCGCACCAAAGGCGCCAAGACCTGGACGAGCGTCAGCAACGACGGTTTTGCCTTGCACGCCGTGACCCACACAGCGACCGGCCAGGTCATCGCCGTCGGTGAATACGGCCTGGTGACAACGCGCGCCAGCGCCGGCGCGGCGTGGAACATGACCATCGGCGACTGGACGACGCAGCCGCTGTGGGGCGTCTACGCGCTCAGCGACAGCGACATCTGGGCGGTCGGCGAGACCGGCATCGCCGGGCACTACCAAAACGGCGCCTGGACCGCGGTGCAGACGCCGACGCCGGCCAACTTGCGCGCCGTCTGGGCCGCCAGCCCGCAAGCTGTGTACGCCGTCGGCCTCGCCGGGGCGATCGTGCGCTGGGACGGCAAAGCGTGGAAAAAGATGAAGAGCCCGTCGGTCAAGGACTGGTACGCCGTGTGGGGCACCGGTCCCGACGACGTGTATGCCCTTGGCGCGGAAGGGCAAATCGCCCACTGGGACGGCAGCGACACCACGTCCTGGACGTGGAAGACCGTCGGCACGCACATCGCCGGTAGCATGCGCGCAGTGTGGGGCCTGACGCCGGACGACGTCTGGGCCGTCGGCGAAAAGGGCTTGATTTACCACAATGACGGCAGCGGCTGGACGCAAACGCCGATCCCCGACTACCAGGCCGACGAGAACGCCAAGCCGTACAAGATCGCGACGACCCTGCTGGCGATCTGGGGCGCGAGCTGGGACAACGTCTGGGCCGTCGGCGAGCCGGATAGCAAAGGCAAAGGCGTGCTCGTGCACTGGGACGGCACGACGTGGGGCTACGATCCGAGCTTTTCCGGGGAGAGCCGCACCGTCCGCGCGCTGTGGGGCTGGAGCGCCGACAAGATCCTGATCGCCGGCACGCAGGGCATGGTCCTGCGCTTTGACGGCCAAGGCAACTACCAGGAGCTCTTTCCCGGCACGATCGCGACGCTCTTTGGCATCGCGGCGTATGGCAAAGACGCGCTTTTGGTTGGAGACATTGGTACAGTACTGCGGTGGACACCCTTGGACTAAATCGTCCGGGTGCGAGAAACGTTGAAAACGCAACGCTTTCAAGTGGGTGGGGCATGAAGAACGGGAACAAGGCTTGGGCGCTGACGCTGGTAACGGCGCTGCTGATGGCGGGCGCGGTAGGCTGCAGCGACGCCGCGACCGGCGGCACGATCTTTGTCCCGGATGCGCACGGCGACGGCATCAACGGCAAATTTGGCGACGCGCACGGCGACGCCCTGGCAGTGGACGCCAGCGACGACGCGACCGGCGTGCAAGACGACGGCACCGCGACCGACGACGCCAGCACCGACGCGCCAGGCTACCTGTACTACGACCTCGGCGCCGCTGCGGGCAAGCCGCCCAAGGGCGATGACGGCGTCCCGTGCCTCGATCAGTGCGAGGTAGCGGTCACGCAAAATAGCTCGCGGGCGATCGGCGCGCTAGTGCTGGCCGCGGACAAGAAGACGCCGATCGCGGGCGCGCTCGTGCAGTTCGTGGTCAAGGATCCCAACGGCATCGGCGGGACGGTCGCCAGTGGCTCGGTGCCGACCGATCAGGACGGCCGGGCGAGCAACGCGGTCAAGGCCGGCTCGCAGCTCGGCGCTTTTTCGGTGGTGGTCAGCATTCCGGATCACCCCGAGGTGGCGCCGGTCGAGTACACGGTCTCGGCGCAGAGCAAGGTCAAAGGCCCGCCGACGATCACGCTGCACTACCAGGGCGCGACCTCGCTGTCGGCGTTTGGCGACCTGAACGTGCGGCTCGTGCAGCAGGTGGCGGGCGTGCCGGCGTGCAAGAACTTGGACCTGTTTGACGTCAACAACCTGCCGCCGGCGGTGTCGACAAGCCCGAACCTCAAGTTCGACAAGCCGTGGTCGATCGCCGCGGCATGGCTGGGCACGCTGCCCGCAGACGGCTCGCCAGTGGCCTACACGGTCATCGCGCTGGGCTGGAAGCTCGGCAGCAGCTCGCTCGGCGGCAACCCGTCGATTGGCGGCTGCCTGGACACCGGCTTCACGGCGCACTTGAACAAGTCGACAAAGGGCGTCGAGGGCGACTCGGTGACGATCATCGTGCGCGATTTGCCCTTGCGCCTCAAGGGCGTCTACGACATGACGACCTTCATCGATTTGCTGAGCCTGCTGCCGCCGACGGTGGAGAAGTTCGTCAAGATCGTGCTGAACATCGTCTCGGACCCGGTCGCCGGCTTGCTGGCGACGGTCTGCCAGCTGACCAACGGCAACCTGCAGAGCATCTGCGCGGCGATCTTCACCGACCCGAACAACCCGGATCCGGACCAGGTGACCGGCGTCGGCGGCATCATCGTGACTTTTCTCAAGAATATCATCTACGCGCTGTTGCCGCCGCAGGTACTGCAGGTCATCACGACGACCAAGGACCTCAAGTCGATCCTCGAGAACTTCACGATCAACGGCACCATCGAGCTGAACGCCGAGCCGGACGACACCGGCTTCCTGTCGGCGACGTACACGAAGCAGACCTGGTCGTCGATCACCTACAAGTGGTCGCTGGGCCAGAGCTGCCCGGCGACGGATCCGAACTGCGGCAAGAAGACCATCAATTTTGACCAGTTCCAGACCGACGTCGTCACCGGCTCGTTCGACTTGTGGCGCAACTTCCTGCCCAATTCGCAGGTGCCGGACGGCACGGTCAAGTTCGGCAAGCACGCGCTGAACGTGAAGTGGGGCGCGCTGATCAACTTCATCATTGAAAAACAGCTGGTGCCGATGATCACCTACGATCCGAACGACCCGACGGCGCCGACCATCGACAGCTACGAGAAGCTCATCAAGTACCTGCTCGCCGGCAACAAGCAGTGCCTGATCAAGGACACCTGCTGCGCCGACTTCGTCAACGGCATCACCGGCGCCGGCGCGGGCTTGGCATCGAACCTGCTGACCGGCGCGTGCGACGCCGCGACCTCGCTCGGCTCGACCTTCCTCGAGGGCTACCTGAACAGCCTCGACGGCGTCACGGGCAACCCCGCGACCGGCCAGGGCTTGATCCTCGGCACGGACAAGTGCCCGATCCTCGACCCGAATGACGATAACATCGTCGACGACATCGGCTCGCCGGACACGACGAACACGACGAACCAGTGCCAGTGGGACATGACGCTCGGCATCGGCGGCGGCACGCCCACGGCGATCAGCGCGCGGTTCTTCGCGATTCGCCAGCCGTAGCGCTACAGGTTCGAGCCGTTGCGCAGCAGCTTCAGCAGCTCCGACCGCGTCGCGTAGTTGTCGCGGAACTGGCCCTTCATCGCGCTGGTAATCGTGACCGCGTTCGGCTTGCGGACGCCGCGCATGACCATGCACATGTGCTTGGCCTCGATCACCACCGCCACCCCCAGCGGATCCAGACCTTCTTGCAGCGCCTCAGCGATCTGCGTCGTCATCCGCTCCTGCACCTGCAGGCGCCGCGCAAACGTGTCGACGATGCGCGCCAGCTTGGACAAGCCCACGACCTTGCCGCGCGGCAGGTACGCGACGTGCGCTTTGCCCATGAACGGCAGCATGTGGTGCTCGCACAGGCTTGAAAAGTCGATGTCGCGCACAAGCACCATCTCGTCGTTGTCGACGGTGAACAGCGCCGAGCGCAGGATCGCCAGCGGATCCTCGGCATAGCCGCTCGTCAGGTCGCGCAGCGCCTTGGACACGCGCTGCGGCGTCTTGATCAAGCCTTCGCGCTGCGGATCTTCACCCAGATCCACCAGAATCTTGCGTACGAGTTCTTCCACGGTGTCCTCTCGATCCATGTGCAGCCTCCCAAGCTAGACGGGCGGCGCCACGGACTCGATGATTTGATGCAAAAGCGCAGCGATCGTTTCGCGTTCGCTGGCAGAACCCGTCATGCCGGTCGGGATCACCCGGTGGCCGGCGATCGGCACGAACAGCTGCCGCACGTCATCCGGCGTGGCGAACGTCCGCCCCGAGACCAGCGCGCGGGCCTGCACCGCCCGGTAAAAGCCGATCGCCGCGCGCGTCGACAGCCCGAGCTCGAACGCGCTATGCGCCCGGGTCGCCTGGGTCAGCGCGTGCAGATACGCGAGCACCTCGTCGCTGACGTGAACCGCCTCCGCCGCCGTGCACAGCGCCGCCACTTCGCCCGGCCCGCACACAGCTTCCGGCAGCGTCTGCGGCGCGCCGTGCTGGCGGATCAGCGCCATCTCCTGCGCGCCCTCCAGGTAGCCCACCGAGGTCCGCACCAAAAAGCGGTCCAGCTGCGACTCCGGCAGCGGGTACGTGCCGTGAAATTCCCGCGGGTTCTGCGTCGCCAGCACGATGAACGGCTGCGGCAGCGCGTGCGTCACGCCGTCGACCGTCACGCGGCCCTCCGCCATCGACTCCAGCAGCGCCGACTGCGTGCGCGGCGTCGTGCGGTTGATCTCGTCGGCGAGCAGCAGGTTGGCAAACACCGGCCCGGGCTTGAACTCGAACTTGCCGGTCTTCTGGTCGTAGATCGAAATCCCAACGATATCTGCAGGCAACAGGTCGCTGGCGAACTGGATGCGCTGCCACGACAGCCCCAGCACGTGCGCGAACGTCCGCGCCAGCGTCGTCTTGCCAACGCCGGGCACGTCCTCGAACAGCACATGGCCGCGCGCGAGGATCGCCACCATCACGAGCTCGACGATCTCGGTCTTGCCCACAAACGCTTGCTCAACACCGGCGACGATGCGGCGACACAGAATTTCCGGCGAAACGGCGGCGGTCATGGCTTTCCTGGGTTCAGCGGTTGGCGGCAACGCGCAACGGCGGCGCGCACAGCATCATCGACAGTGTTGGCAGCTGCGGTCAATTCCGCCGGTGTCGTCTTGATCGCCGATTTTTGCGCTGCCGTCAGCAATTCCTGCTCCAACCCGGCGCTATTGCGGTCATGTCGGCACACGCGCTGCGCCATCACCGCGACGATAATCGCCCGCAAATGCAGCGCGTCCAGCTCCGGCATCGCCACCGTATCCTGCACGCGCGCCTGCACCAGCGCCCGCGCCTGCGCCGCCGCTTGCACCGCGCGATCCGGCCAGCCGGCATCCAGCGCCACTTCCGCGAGGTTGCGAAACAGCACCGGCCGCCGCGGCTGCAGGCCAATCGCCGTGTCCAGCGCGGCGATCGCCCCTTCCGGATTGCCCGCCTTGTGCTTGGCCACCGCCAGCTGGTTCCACAACGACGCGTCAGCCGGCAGCTGCGTCACCATGTCTTGCAACAACTTCAAGGCCTTGTCGGTCGCGCCCTGCTCCAGCCAGACACTGGCCAGCTCGCTCTTTGCGTCGCGGTTGTGCGGCGCGATCTCCAGCGCCACTTTCAGCGCCGCTTCCGCTTCTGCCAGGTCGCCGGCCATCGCGTGCACCTGGCCGCGCACAAGCCACGCGTCGGCGTTGCGCGGCGCGAGCTCCGTCACATGCAGCGCCAGCTCCAGCGCCGTCGGCAGCCGGCCGCGCGCCAGCATCGCGCGGGCCGCCAAAACCAGCAGCCGCGGCTCGTCGGGATGCAGCTTCAGCCCGGCGTACGCCACGCGCGACGCGTGATCGGGGTCGCCGCGGCCCAGCAGCAGCTCCGCCATCCGCACCGCCGCCGTCACGTCTTCCGGCTTGAGCGTCAGCCGCCGCGCGTACGTCGCCACCGCCTCGTCAATGCGCCCCAGGCCGTCGTAGGCCCGCGCCAGCAGCCCGGCGGCATCGGCATCGTTGACGTTCGCCGCCAGGAGCGGCTTGAGCAGCGCCATCGCGTCGGCGTGGTGGCCGCGCAGGATCTGCGTCTCCGCCAGCTCCAGCACGGCGTGCGGCTCGTTGCGCTCGGCCAGCGGCTTCAGTTCAGCTTCGGCATCGGCCAGGCGGCCGTCGTCGCGCAGCTGCAGCGCGTGCTCCAGCGGCGTCAGCGGCTTTGTCACCTGCGGCGCGCTGCACTGGCACAGCCCCAGCACCGCCAGCAGCGCCAAGCGGTAGGCGGCGTGATTGTGCGTCAAGGCTTGTCGTCCCAGCGCCGCCGGTTGGCCTGCACCTGATCGGCCGAGGGCCGCGCTTTGGGCTGCAAACGGCCTTCGGCATCGCGATGCGGCGAGGCGACGCGGAACAGCTTGGGCTGCTCCTCGGTCTGGGCGTTCAACGCCTGATCGGCGGCGAACATCTCCGGCAGCTCGCGGTCCTCAAAGATCGCCTGCCACGGACATTCCGGCTCGCACGCGCCGCAGTTGATGCACTCGGTCGGGTGGATGAAGAGCATGTTCGGCCGCTCGGGCGGCGCGGGCTCTTTGGCGGCGTAGATGCACTCAACGGGGCAAACCTCGACGCAGCCTTGGTCCAGGCAGTCAACGCAGAGGCGGGTAATCACGTAGGCCATGCAGATCCTCGAAATCTTCGGTGGGCGGCTGCACGTCCGCGCAACGAGATGCTACACTCGTTCGCCGACGACCGCATGCCATCTGCGCAAAAGATGGCCGACCGGCCGCATTGAATACGCGTTCTGACGGTGCGTTGTCCATGTGCCGGGGCGAAAATCCCGACAATTGGCCGCAGCGCCAAGTGCCCGGCCAGAACAGATTGGAGGAAATGTTCATGAAAACATCAACTTACAAGCGGATCGTCTGGGCAGCTGGTCTCGCCAGCATCGCGGCGATGAGCGGTTGCGGCCCGGAATACACCGAGGATCGCTGGTACGCCCGCGACTACTACGCGCAGCACCCGCAGCAGGCCGCCCCTCAGCCGCAGCAGACCTACGCCCAGCCGCAGCAGGGTTACAGCCAGCCGCAGTACGTGGGGACGCCGGTAGCGCAGCAGATCGTCGAGCAGGCGCCCATGGTGCAAGCCGACCCGCAGTTTGCTGACCTGACGCCGTACGGCCAGTGGGAAATGACTGAAGAATACGGGCGAATCTGGGTGCCCTACGCCAACCGCACACCCGGCTGGCGGCCGTATTTCTACGGCCAGTGGGAGTACACCGACTGGGGCTGGAGCTGGGTCAGCGATGAATCCTGGGGCGCCGGACCGTACCACTACGGCCGCTGGACGTGGCTGAATGGCCGCAATTGGGTCTGGGTGCCGGACTACACCTGGGGCCCGGCTTGGGTCACCTGGAGCCACGGCGGCGGTTGCGTGGGCTGGGCGCCGATGGGCCCCGGCGGCGCGACGTGGGGCGACATCCACCAGCACTCGACCTATTGGACCTATGTGCCGACTGGCCAGTTCGGCGGCAACAAAGTGCAGCACGTCGTTGTCGCCGCGGCGGATGTACCGCGAATTCACTCGCAGACGGTCATCATCGACGGCGGCTCGCAGATTCGCGGCCACGGCGGCACGGCAGTGACCTACAACTCCGGCCCGTCGCGCGACCAGGTGCAGCAGTGGACGTCGCGGCCGGTGGATACGCGGCCGATTACGCAGGTGCCGTCGGTGCAGCCGCGGCGGATTCCGGATACGGCGACGGCGCCGGCCGGTGGCACGTACGGCTCGGCCACGACCCCGCCGCCGACACGCGTGGGCACGACGCCGACGACGCCGGTGGGCACGCCGACGGTGCCGACCCGGTCGGGTGTAACAACGCCAACGACGCCGACACCGCCGGTGGGCACGCCAGGACGCCCCGGCTCCGGAACGACGACGCCGCCGGTGGGCACGCCGACGCGGCCGGGCGCGACGACGCCAACGGCGCCGGTCGTGACGCCCATCCCGCCGATCAACACGGCGCCGACGCGACCGGGCGTGGCAACGCCGGTGACGCCGACCACGCCGATCAACCCCGGGCCGACGCGGCCGGGCGCGACGACGCCGACGACGCCGGTCGTGACGCCGATCCCGCCGATCAACACGGCGCCGACGCGGCCGGGCGTGGCGACGCCGACGACGCCGTACACGCCAGTGACGCCGGCGCCGACGCGGCCGGGCGCGGGTTACACCGGTCCCGGCCCGGTGAACGTGCCGCCGCAGGCGACCGTGCCGCGGCCGACCCCGCCGCCGGTGACCAACAACTACGCCCCGGCGCCCAGCCGCTACGTTCCGCCGGTCTACACGCCGCCGACGGCGACCGCGCCGGCCACGCGTCCGGCAGCGCCGTCGTACACGCCGCCGACCTACCAGGCGCCGGCCTACCAAGCGCCGGCGTACCAGGCGCCGACGCGGCCGAGTGCGCCGAGCTATCAGGCGCCGACCTACCAGGCGCCGAGCCGCCCTGCCGCGCCCAGCTACCAAGCGCCGGCGCAACAGCAGCGGTTCTCGCCGCCGCCGGCCTACTCGCCCGCGCCGAGCCGCCCCGCTGCTGCGCCCGCGCCCGCGCCGCAGCGCCGCCGGTAGCCGCTTGACGGATCGGACCTGGCAGCGCACGCTTCGCGCGGCATTCACGCGAGGCGACCCATGTCCGAGTTGATGACCCTCTCCCGCACCATCTTGCAGCGCAAACGGTCGTATGAAGGCGCCACCGGCGACTTTACGCTGCTGCTGAACCACATCGCGCTGGCGGCCAAAGTTGTGTCGCGGCAAGTCGCCAAGGCCGGCTTGCTGGACGTGCTCGGCAAGGCCGGCAAAGACAACATCCAGGGCGAGGAAGTGCAGCGCCTGGACGTGATCGCCAACGACCTGCTGATTGAGCTGCTGAACGACCTGCCGATGGTCGCGGCGATCGCCAGCGAGGAAGAAGACAACCTGCAGGTCACGCAAGCCGGCCGCCTGGACGGCAAGTACCTCGTGTGCTTTGACCCGCTGGATGGCTCGTCGAACATCGACGTCAACGTCACAATCGGCACGATCTTCAGCATCCGCAAGCGCAAGGAGACCGGGCGCGAGGCGACCGTCGAGGACTTCCTCGCGCCGGGCAGCGAGCAGGTGGCCGCCGGCTACGCGGTCTACGGCTCATCCACGATGTTCGTCTACACAACCGGCGACGGCGTCGACGGCTTCACGCTCGACCCGTCGATCGGCGAATTCGTCTTGACTCACCCGGACATCCGCATCCCGGACTCACCGCGCTGCCTGAGCGGCAACGTCCTGAACCGCAAGAACTGGCTGCCCGGCACGCAGGCTTTTTGGGACGGCATCGCCAACAGCACGGACGAGCGGTACAAGAAGACCGGGCTGCGCTACGTCGGCACGCTCGTCGCCGACGTGCACCGCAACTTGCTGCAAGGCGGCGTGTTCATCTACCCGGACGACCGCAAGTCGCCCAACGGCAAGCTGCGGATTTTGTACGAATGCCACCCGCTGGCGTTCGTCGTCGAGCAAGCCGGCGGCGCGGCGACAAACGGCCGCGAGCGGATGCTGGACATCGTGCCGACGGGGCTGCACATGCGAGTGCCGCTGATCATCGGCAACAAGCAGGAAGTGGCGCTGTACAGCCAGATGCTGGCGGAACACCCGTAAATGCCGCTGACGCATCTGGACGACCAGGGCCGGGCGCACATGGTCGCTGTCGACGCCAAGCCGGAGTCGGTGCGGCGCGCAGTGGCGCAGGCGCGGCTGACGATGAGCGAGGCGGCGCTGCACGCCGTCCGCCACGGCACGGCCAAGGGCGACGCGCTGCAAGTGGCGCGCATCGCCGGCATCCAGGCCGCCAAGCGCACGCATGAGCTGATTCCGCTGTGCCATCCGCTGCGGCTGACGCAGATCGCCGTGACCGCGACGCTGCAGGCCGACGGCGTGCTGCTGGAGGCGACAGTCGGCGCCGTGGATCGCACCGGCGTGGAGATGGAGGCGCTGACGGCCGTGACCGTGGCGGCGCTGACGCTGTACGACATGATCAAGGCCGTGGACCGCAGCGCGGTGATCGCGGATGTGCGGCTGATCGAGAAGTCCGGCGGCAAGTCCGGCCTGCTGCGCCCGCACGGCCCATGACCGAGCCACTGCCGCCGCTGACCGAACGCCTGCGCGCCGAGACCGCCGAAGCGCGGCGCGCGCTGACGACGGAGCGCAAGAAGCTGCTGCGGCTGCTGGACAAGCTGCCGGTGGACGCCGCGGCGTGCGCCGGTGGCGAGCAGCTGCGGCTGGCGGGCGAGGTGCTGAAAGTGTCGCTGGAGCGCGTACCGCGCGGCGCCGATCGGGTGACGCTGCCGGTGCCGTGGCTGGACGGCGAGACGGTGGAAGTGCCGCTGCAGCGCGACCTGTCGCCGCAGCAGAATCTCGACAAGCTGTTTCGCCGCGCCAAGGGCTTGCAGCTGGGCCTGCGCATCGTCCGGCAGCGCGAGGCGCAGACGCAAGAACGGCTGGCGCTGGTTGTGGCGCAGTTGGCGGCGCTGGACGCGCTGACGCTGGCGGCGCAGGCGTTTGACGCCCAGGCGCCCGACGCGCCGCGGCCGCGGGACGTGATCAAGCAGGTCGCGGCGTGGCTGCTGGCGGCGCGGCAGCTGGGGGTGCGCCTGCCAACGGCGGCCAAGCCGACGGCGGAGCTGCGCAAGGTGGCGCGCGGCAAGGCGCTGCCCGAGGGCGTGCGGCTGTTCCATTCGCCGCAGAACGCCGTTGTGCTGGCCGGCAAGACCGCGGACGGCAACGACGCGCTTGTGACGCGGCTGCTGCGCGGGCGCGACGTGTGGCTGCACCTGCGCGATCGCCCGGGCGCGCACGTGATGCTGCGGGTAGAAGGTCAGGACGCCGCCAAGGCCGCCGAGATCGAGGCCTGCGCGATGCTGGCCGGCCACCTGTCCGGCGTCGGCAAAGGCGAGGCGTGCGACATCACGGTATGCGCCGGCAAGGACGTGCGCAAGGTCAAAGGCGCGCCGGCGGGCAGCGTCTACGTCAGCCGCGAGCGCGTTGTGCGGGTCGTGGTGGACGGCGCAGTGGTCGACGGCTTCTACGCGCGCAACCGCTGACGGTTACGGCGCTCCCGTACCCACCGCCTCTTTGACGAGGTCAGCTTCATGTTGCCACAAAAGTGCTTTGCTGCAGTCGCCAAGGGACGCGCCTTGGTTCTGGATAACCGTCACGGATGCAGCGGAGCGGATCACGATGTCGCGGCAGCCGTCGCCGTCCATGTCGGCGACCTCCAGCGCAAGCGGCCCACCGCCGACGGGCGACCCGTTCAATGTCACAAATGTCCCTTGGCCAGTGCCGAGCAAGAACGTAATCGTCGCGTCTTTGCCCAGCAGGACGAGATCGATGAACGTGTCGCTGTTCACATCACCCATCGCCGCCGCCACTGCGCCGGGATATTGTTGCGTTGCCAACTGGAGCGTCGTCTGGGTGTAAAACGCGGCATCTTTGCCGGCCGTGTCATTGAGCTTGCCCATGAGGACCGCCAGCTGGGTTCCGTCGCTCGATAGAACCAGCATGTCCGCCAGACCGTCGCCATTGATGTCATTGATTTGAAAGCCGTCCGGCGCGCCGCCCATCGGGGTCGTCACATGCGGGGCATAGGCGAACGAATCGAGGTGCGGCAGGATGCCGATTTGCCCAAACGTGCGCCCGAGGCCAAACAGGGTCAGTGGATCGACCTTGCCAGTCAACGGGTTGGGCCAGGAACCGGTCGTGAGTCCGAACAAACCGTCCGGCATCACGCGATAACTGACAATCGATGGACTCAGGGAGTTCTTGTCGTCGCAGCTTGCGATCTCGATCTTGTCGCGCGGCGTCTTCTTGTCGTCGGTCAGGGTCTGTGCTTGGAAAAACGCGTTGCCCTTCTTGCTGTTGTTCTTGAAAATCCGGACGCGGGCCTGCAGAAACGGCGCTTGGTCAGACGTGACCTTGAAGCAGGTCGTGCCGTCATTGTCCATCGCGGTGACGATCTCCGGCAAGTGGCTCTTGTCGTTGTCGATGTCCAGCAGCGCAACGTCCACGGGGTTGCGACCGCCCGATAGCGCCAAAGACGGGATAATATTGCAGAAATTGGCACTGGGAACCGACGTGCATCCCGGCGACAGCCCCAGCGGGCCACCGGTCTTGGACACCTTGCTGCTCAGGAAGACGTGCGTCGACGCCCGCAGCATCGGTGCGCCACCGCCGAAACCCGTGACCGGCGTGGCTTTCGCAGTGTCGTCGAACCGGAAGTTGTGGCAGCACGTTTTGAGCAGGCTGGTATCGGTGCCGGACGGCCCGTCTTCGCCATAAGAGTCAGAGATTTCGTCCTGCTCGGTGAAGGTGCAATGGCAGCTGGAGTCGTCGGTTTCCTTGCCCACGGCGTAGGCGCTGTCCGTTCGCACAGTCACGAGATCCGGCAGGCCGTCGCCATCGACATCGCCCACCGCAGCTGCTTTCACGTGGCCAAACGCCGACGGGCTACCGGCCGTCAAATCCTGCAAAAAGCCCGCCGCCTTGACGGACCCCGGATTGTAAGGGGAAAACTCGCCCTGCAGCGGCTCGGGACTCAACTGCCCCTGGGTATTCATGAAAACGCCCATCGGCCAGACCGGCATCGGGCTCTTGTTCAGCGTGCCCAGGTCACCCGGGGCGGACGACGCGGACATGTCGGCGATGACGAGCAAATCGTTGAGCTTGTCCGCGTTGAAATCACTTACCTTGGCCGCGACAATCTTCTGGACGCCCCAGATGGTCGGTGGGTACGGCCAGGCGCAGATGTGGTTGACAATCGGCGCGACGAAAGAGCCTTTTGCATAGGTCTGGCCGGCAGCGATTTGAATGCCGGACTTGGCGAAGAGGCCTGGAACAATTTCATACGGATGCCCTGTCCACAGCGCGGCATTGGCGATATCCAGAACGGCATCACCATCCACGTCGGCGACCGCGACATGCAATGAGCCGTCACCGATCATCCACGAACGAAAGCAGGCGCGGCGGAGCTCCGGGTCGGTCGGGTCAAGCGGCACGATCGTCACTTCGCCCGACTTTTGGCCAATGACGACGTAGGTCTCACCCTTCGGACCGATCGGCGCGGTGACCATCGATTGGACATCGACCCCGAATATCACCTCGTTGGGAACGGCCGGATTCTCCACAAAGGTAAATTGCCCGGTGTGGGTCGTCCGGAGCCAATAGAGCGTGGTCGTCGATGTACTGCCGACAAGCAAATCGGGACCCGATGGACCACCCGCTTTGCCGGGCGGCAAATCCACGCGCAAGATTCGATTGGTGTCGGTGCCGTTCTTGAATTGGTAGGCGTCAATCGCCTGGTTCAACGTACCGTCCTGCTGGATGTTGCGGTAGCACGACACGATCGGTCGGTTGCCCGAGCCGACGCAGACGTCCAAGCCGTCACCGGTCCAGAAATCGCCGGTAGCGATGGAGACGACGTTGGTGACGCCCATGTTCGGCGCGACTTTGACGTCGCCAAAGAATTTTCCGGTCTTCAAATTCTGGTAGGTAATGGCCGGGTCGCCACAGGGCTTCTGTGGAGCCGACGTGTCGCCGGCGGCCAGCACCACCTGACACACCGGACCGCTTGTCAACAGCAAGGTCATCAAACCGAGGTCAACGTCGTGGCCCGCTGCGTCGATCGTTTTTTCGGCGCCAAACAGGAGGTCATCGAGACCGTCGCCGTTCAGATCGGCCATTTCCGCTGTTGCCGGCGGCGCTGGCAGCTGGAGCGTATCGACGACTTTGAAAGCCCGCGTCGTCAGCTTCAGGGTCGACCCATCCGGCATGGTGACGGTCTTGTCGTACTCCACATTGAGAATCGCCCAGACCTCACCATACTTGGCGGTCGCCCCGGCGACGGACGCCACCGCGAGGATGTCGAGGTCGCCGTCGTTGTCCAGATCGCGCAGAAACACGCGGACAACATTGGCTTTTGCCGCAGTCTTCTTTTCGTCCGCTGTTCCCCAGTGGATCACCCGGGTGTCGTACAGCGCATCGATCGGTTGCATTTCCTCAAACTCGAGCGAATGCACAAATTTGGCGGCATTCGCATCGAGTTCCGCGCCAGTTGCGTCGATCGGATGGCCGGCTGGATTGCGCTTGGGCAATCCGGCGCGGATGTAGACGCCATCGTCGGCGGCAACCACGACGTCGACGAGGTTGTCGTAGCCCGACGTTGGCGTGGGCGACGTACTAAACGCGACGAATCCACCGGTCACAGCGGCAGGATCAGGTATCACGAAGTCATTGATACTATGCGAAAATCTATCGCGCTGTTGCCCCAGAAACAGCGCCGACTTGACGCTGAAGACATCGAGTGTCGCCTGGGTGACGGCGTTCGACAGGTCCTGGGCCTGAACGGTCACGGTCAGCTGGCCGGTCGTCGGCAGCTGCGTGGTGTCCAACGTGTAGTCGGTTTTCCAAGACGTGGCTTCGATCCCCGTCGCCGGTGTTGGCATCTCGACCGGATTGGCGAGGATCGACGTTCCATTGCTGTCCGTCACGTCCAATTTCGCCCATTTCAGGTGCGGATCCATGACCCGCAGCCGCAACTTCTGCGTGCCAACGAAGATCGGCATCGTGGGCAGGGCTGGCGGCACCGGCTCAGGCAACGCGACGAGCGTGATGCTCGGGTAGCAATTGTCCACTTCGAGCTGGAAGCTGGCCGAACCGCTGGCATCGGCACCGGACAACGTGCCGGACGCGGCAATTGTCAGCGTGACGGTCTCGTTGCAGCCGACCAGCGGCTGGTTTGTCTTCGGATCGACGGCGCCAGTGTCGACGGAGCAGGTGAAATTCTTGCCGCTGACGGCGCACTTGCCGCTGGCGGTGTCGCCCATCGTCCAAATGACGCCGTCTTTCTTGAGCGCGACGCCCTTGTCGAGCGCGATCGTGCCGGCCAACCCGACGACGCTGGAGACCACCGGCGGCGCACCATCAGTCGCGAGTTTTTTGCCATTCATGGTGACAACCGTCACCGTGATTCCGCTCGAGGTCGAGGAATCAGTGGTCGGCGACGGCGTTGTCGAGCACGCCGTCACCAGCGCGACCCAGACGCTAAGCCAACCGATGCCGCCATGCGATTTCGGCGTTGGTCGGGTGCAGCGGTCAGTCGATACGAAAACGAGCATGGAACCCCCAAAAACATTGTGCCAGCCGCGGACGCAAGGTCAAGCAAGTCGCCGCGGGCGCGGTCTCACTTCCGGTCTCGAGACTGGTCCCGAGACTGGAAGTGAGACCGCCGGGCGCCGTCACCTTTGGCCGACGATTGCATAAATTCAGGCAGTTAGAACGCAGCCGACGCTGGCACGGTTCTTGCTCTACTCGCCCGCGTCGCGGCAGCTGCCGCTGGGGAGTCCGTCCATGGTCATCTGCCTTGCCGACGCGCCGGCTGTCGCCGCGCACTTTCGCGACCTGGCGCTGCAGGAGCGCGAAGTGCTGGCCATCGCCGGGCTGGACCACCGCGGCCGGCTGCTGTGCGAGCGGCGCCTGCACGGCCACGCGTTTGGCGTCGTGGCGACGCCGGCGGACCTGCTGCCGGCGGTGCTGGCGGCTGGCGCGGTCGCAGCGGTGCTCGTCCACAATCATCCGAGCGGCCGGCTGGCGCCCTCACAGGCGGACCTCGCCTTTACGATGCGCTTTCAGGATGCGGCGTTGCTGTGCGGGCTGCAGCTGCTGGACCACGTCATCGTCGCCGGTGGCGGCTGGCTGAGCTTGCGCCACGCCGGCTGGCTGGAGCTGCCGTGAGGGTTGACGCCAGCACCGGCTGGCTCCTCGCAGTCGCCGCTGGGCTCGTCGGCGCCGGCTTTCTCGCCTGCATCCACGTCCACCCACGCCCGGCGAGCGGCGCACGCGGGGGCGCGTGGGCGGCGCGCGGCTGCATCGACCCCAGCGTCGCCAGCGCCGACGACTGGCGCGTTCTGCCCGGCATCACGCGTGGGGTCGCCGCGCAGCTCGCGGTGACGTGTCACAATATGGCGTGTCTACAAGGGATTCCGCAGATCAAGGGCGTCGGACCGGTGCTGCGGCAGCGGCTGATGATGAGCCTGTGTCGGCCGCCGCTGCGTTCAGGCCTTCTCCAGCTCAAACTTGTCGTGCAGCACGCGCACGGCGGCGTCGGCGAAGCGCTCCTCGACGACGCAGGAGATCTTGATCTCGCTGGTCGAGATCAAAAGGATGCTGATGCCGGCGTCGCCCAGCGCCGCAAAAGTGCGTTGCGCAACGCCCGGTTGCGACACCATGCCGGCGCCGACAACCGAGACCTTGGCGAGGCCCTTGTCCAGCGAACAGCTGCGAAACCCCAGCTCCGCCTGCATACCGGCGACCAGCTGCACCGCGCGATCGGCGACGTTGCGCGGCACAGTGAAGGTCACGTCGGTGCGGCCGTCCTGCGGCGGATTCTGGATGATGACGTCGATGTTGATGCCGGCATCACCCATGGGCGCGAACAGCCGCGCCGCCGCGCCCGGCTGGTCCGGAATGCCGACAATCGTCAGCTTCGCCGTGTTCTTGTCGCAGCTGACCGCCGTCACGACTGCGCCTTCCAAGCCCTTCATGTCCGCACCCTCCACGCCCGACATCTCCGGCACCACCCAGCTGCCCTCGCCATCGCTGAACGACGATCGACAGTGCAGTGGCACACGGTATTTCAAGGCAAATTCCACCGATCGCGTCTGCAGCACCTTGGCGCCGAGGCTCGCAAGCTCCAGCATCTCTTCCGAGCCGATGCGGGCAATCTTGCGCGCCTTGTTGTAGACGTTGGGATCGGTCGTGTAAATGCCGTCCACGTCGGAGTAGATCTCGCACGAATCGGCGTTCAGCGCCGCCGCCATGGCCACCGCCGACAGGTCGCTGCCGCCGCGGCCCAGCGTTGTGATGTTGCCGTGCTGGTCCACGCCCTGAAAGCCGGCGATCACAACGATTTCACCGTTTTGCAAGCATTCCTGCACCGGATCCGCGGTGATCGAGCGGATGCGCGCGCTGCCGTGCATCGAGTCGGTGCGAATTTCCACCTGATGGCCGAGGAAGCTGCGCGCCTGGTGGCCCAGCTCGCGGATCGCCAGCGCCAGCAGCGCGATCGACACCTGCTCGCCGGTCGCCAGCAGCACGTCGATCTCGCGGTCGGTCGGCCGCGTCGAGACACCCGCCGCCAGCTTGAGCAGCCGGTCGGTCTCACCCTGCATCGCCGAGACGACAACGACGACCTGATGGCCCTCCGCCGCGGTCTTGACGGCGCGCCGCGCGACGTTCTGGATGCGCTCGATGGAGCCCATCGAGCTACCGCCGAACTTCTGGACGATCAATTTCGTGGTCTTCGCTGTCATCGTTCCTGGCGCGCGGAGGGGCACCAAGCAGCCGGCAATTCACCGGGCGGTTGGCGCCGTTGGCGGCGCAGCACTTTCGCGCAGCAGCGACCACTTTGCAACGGGTGGCGTAACGGAGAGCGTGACCCCGGCGACCGGATGCACCGCCAGCTTGACCGGCTCGTCGGCTTGGACGCCCGTCAGGTCGGCAAAAACCAAGTTCACTGGCGGCTTTTCCACAAGGGCGGCCACCGCGCGCGCCAGACCTTCAGCGCGAATGGTCACCTCCCCAGGCGTCAGCAGACAGCGCTGCCCCGACGGGCAGCCGCGCACGACAATCGGCTGGTTTTCCAACGTCTTGACGACTTCGCGCTCCTCGAGCGCGACCTCGACCGACACCTCCTCCACCGACAGCTGCACGCGGCGATCGCCGGGCGGCACAAGCCGCAGCAGCACGCGAATATCGTGGTCGGCGCCGTGCAGATCCAGCGGGTTGGTCCGCACCGAGCGCACCTGGCGCACTTGGCTGGCCGGCCCGAACACTTTGACACGCGCCGGGTCGACGACCGCTCCTTTTTGGCTTTGGCGAAAGCCGGGCGCCGGCTCACCCGAGATCGGCACTTCCACCGGCACCGTCACCTCCGCCGCTTGGTCCAGCCGCACCAGCAGCGACGGCGGCTCGACCGCCAACACCTCGATCTGCGGCGCGCCGAGCTGCACCTCGACATTGCGCAGATCAAAGACGTAGCGCTCGCCGTCGCGGTACGCCGCCAGATCCATCGCCAGCCGCCCAGCGTGCTCGCGCAGCAATTGCTGGATCGCGCCGCGTCGACCACGCACGCGGACCTTGACGGCCTCCGGCGCCTCGCCCACAAAGACCTTGTTCTTCGCGACGTTGGTCACCGTGATCGGCACAGCCAGCTCGCTCTCCTTGACGCTGTCGCGCTGCACGACCATGTGCAGCAACGCCGCCAGGGCGATCGAGATGAGCTTCAAGCCCAAGTTGGCTGTGACCAGCGTCCGAAGGCGCGAGACGAAGCTTGCGAGCAGGCGCAGCGGCATCATGGCTGGCTGCCTCCGACGTCGATGTCATCAGAATCGGTGGCTGATCGGCTGTGGACGGTCATGATCGTGCTACCGGGGCGCACCGGCGACGCGGTCGCGCCATGGACGTGAATCCGCCGCTTCCACGCCCGGCGCCACGGCGCCATCGCCTCAGGCTGGTCGCCAAACAACAGGCGAAAGCGCTCGCGCAAGTCAGCGGGCTGCAGGTTCAGGTCCAGCTGCCCCATGTAGGCGATGCCGCAAGTGCCTGTCTCTTCGGAGACAACGACAACCACAGCGTCCGTCTCGTCCGCCAAGCCCAGCGCCGCGCGGTGCCGCGAACCCAGCGTCCCCGGGATGCCCGCGCCGCCCGCCAGCGGCAAGAAACAGGCGGCCGCAGCGATTTTGCCCTTTTGCAAGATGACAGCGCCGTCGTGCGTCGCGTTGGCGTGCTCCGGATTGAACAGCGCGGCGAGCAACTGCCAGGACACCTCGGCGTTGATGCGCACGCCGTCAGCCACGTAGCGGTCGAGCGCGGCTTCCTGCTCGATGACGATGAGCGCGCCCAAGTGTTTTTGGCTCAGTACGGCGCAGGCGCGCAGCACTTCCTCCAGGACCTCGTTGCTCGCCGAATCCTTGGACGAAAACACCAGCGGCGAACGCACCATCGTCGTCAGCGCGCGCTTGATGTCCTCCTGGAACAGGATCACAAACAGCACAACGATGGACGAGACGAACCGGCCGAGGATCCAGTGGATCGTCGGCAGATCCAGCACATCCTCTTGGCTGGCGTAGTACAGCAGGAACAGCGCCGCCACGGCGGTCAGCATCGCGCCCGAGCGCGAGCCACGCAGCAGC
The DNA here is from genome assembly GCA_903869075.1 of uncultured Myxococcales bacterium. Lineage (GTDB taxonomy): Bacteria > Myxococcota_A > UBA9042 > UBA9042 > UBA9042 > CAIYBN01. Next base: position 42,518 of record CAIPXZ010000688.1, read on the forward strand.
GCCAGCACCTGGTAAATCAACGCGGCGACGAGCGCGATGTCCAATACCCAGCGCCACTCGGCGGGCGCCGAGCCGGAAAGAAATGCGCTGGCGAAGTCGAAATCGGGCACTGTGCCTCGCGTCTCCTTGCAGTTTCAAGCCGGTGGCGACGTCGCGCCCACGGCGGACTTGCTGATCAGCAAGCGTTTTCAGTGGCAGCGTCGCGAATGGCCGCGGCCACGTCAAGGACTTGTCGCATGACGCGGACGTCATGCACGCGCACAAAGGCGGCGCCCGCGAGCACCGCTGCC
>CAIPXZ010000689.1 GCA_903869075.1 uncultured Myxococcales bacterium
ACACGCGCTCGGCTACGCCGTCGCGACGTGCGGGTTTTTAATTGTCGCGGAGGGTGCGGGGTACTTGACGCGGGGGAGGCCAAGGCCAGGCGGCGATCGCGGGCACAGCGAATACGGGCGCCATTTTTCGGCCGATCTCGTTCTATGATCCAAACGGCGTCGAATTTCCCGTCGACGAAATCCATGCGTTCTTGGAAAACCCGACGCATGTTGTGCCCTATGACGGTTGGGCCGTTGTCTCCAACCATTCCAAGGCGGGGATGTTTCAGTTCGCCGGGCTACAAATTCAGAGCGTCGGCGGCCACGAAGTCGTCCTCGGCCGAGTGCTGGGGCGGATATTCACGGCGCAGGATGTGGCGAATCCAGGGACCACCCAGCAGAGTTTCTGGCGGCATATTGACTTCACGCCAAGCGCCGCGCCCGCGCCCATCCGAGTTTCACTGATCCATAACGGTCCGAAAAGACTTTTCGCTGCGATTACAGCCGCCGGTGTCTTTCGCATCGACTTGGCCCAAGCCGTGATGTCCCATGCGATTGATCAGCAGCTACCGGGTGCCTTCTTGTTGGGCGCCCCTCCGCCCCAGCAAGATGGGTTGCCCCAGAGCGCGTATCCGGATGGCGCGGCCCAGTTCGAGGGACCGTGCGTGACAGGCATCGCCGTCTCGGGCGATGGCTTTATTTGGGCATCGACGATGTGGGCTGGAGCGGGGGTTGAGTGCGGAGGGACTGGAGGCGTTTACCGCCGCGCGATTGACTCAGAGCTGACGATGCCCAACACAACGGTTGACATCGCGGCGCCCTGGCAGGCAGTACCCTTGTTCAACTCGGCAAGTTCGACATGGCGTAATGTGTCGGCGATTGCAGCGTCAGTTTCTTCTGATCCCACGAATGGTACTTGGATCTACGCCAGCGAGACCGATGACTCGCAATGCCGCGCCGGCCTCTATCGGCTCGACCCAACCGCCCTCACACCCTTGACGTCTGGCCAATTACTCGGCGACTGGCGTCTCGTCTTCCGCCTTGGCAACATCCATGACATCGCCACGCTCACCGGCGACACGGACGCGGGCGGCCCCGAGCGGCTCCTTCTGACATCTGAGTCGGAAGACATGCCGTTTGGCTACTTTTCCGGCATCCCATACGGTTGGGCTGAATCACCCGGCTGTGACATGGCATTTCCATCGCCAGTCGGCTGCATCGTGCCGATCGTCGACTATGCTGCTCAGCGCCCGGGCGTGTATGCAGTGGACCCAACAACAGTCGCTGGCATCGCGGCCGCGGATGTCGGGAAGGGCTGCTCATGGTTCACCACGAACCTCGCTGCGAACGCGGCGAATCTCATGCATTGTTCTGGAAGTGGCGCTTCGACAGCGACGTGCAACTCGTTGGGTTCGCTGAACGTCGGGACGCGAACAACCGGTCTCGCGAACGCATCGTTGGCGTTCACTGCGCTCAACATATCGGTCTTTGACCATAACATTCGCGTCGGCACGCATGACGACGGCGCGTTCGAGTTGGCGGGAGACCCCTGCACACTCGCATGTGCTCAGACAGTGATGCCACTTGGCTGCATCTTCTTCTTTTGCGATGGCGCAAACAACATCGACTTCGGAGGGGCGATAACCGGCACGCCACAGCCTTTGAAGCTGCCGTCCAGTGACCAAACCGCACCGAATGCGTCATGGCTGACCAAGTACTGTCGCCTCGCGCTCAAACATCACGGTACCAACTTGGCGCATGACCCTGGTGGACGGGTGCTGGTCGGCGACACTGCGTTGCGGTGCCCGGTTGCGGATCTCGACTCATGCCTGCCGTCAGCGGGGATCAATGGCAGTGCGCTTACCCAAGGTTTCCGCGTCCCCGCCGCGGCGCGCAACGCCGCTGATCGCAGCGTCCATGCATTCAGCAGCGATGGTGAGGTGGCCGTCGACTTCCGTCAATTCACCACGAAATTCGCCACGCGATTGGCGGCGGTGACCCCGACTGCGGTCGATTCTGGCGTTTTCACCTTCGACCTCGACGCCGAGAATGCGCGACGGGCAGTTCGCCTGCGACTCGGAATCGGCTCTGGCGCCGCACCCGACGCCACGGTGACATTGAATGGCGAGGTAGTGGGCAAGTTGGGCGATGCCGACACGGCTGGCCAGTTCGTCTTTGCCGCCGGCGCACTGAAATCGACTGGCAACATCCTCAGGTTCGCCAGAGATGGCAGCGGCTATGACATTGCGTTGAATTCGGTCGACGTTGCCGGTGGCGACTTGGCGAATGTGGCGCGCGCCGTCGCGTTGCCACAGCTGGGAATGTGGCGGCGCTACCTCCCGACATCAACGGCCCTGATGGAGCGCGGCCATGCATTCGCTTTGATCGACTTGGCCGACACCAGTGTTCCTGTCCTGATCGAATTGAGCACTGGCGGTCGACAGGTTGTGCAAGCTGGCTTCAAGGTCGCAGATGACAGCGCCGGTGGTCCCAGTGCGAGATATCGGGTGATGATCCCGACGGAATCCCTCGCTGTGAAGCACGTAGAAGTCACATCTGGTTCCGGCGTCGGTTCTACTGGCGTATGGACAGACAACATAGTTTCAATGACCGTGGTCTGGGACGAGGACGACGACCCTACGCATTGCCAGCCCTCGCCGGAGATCTGCGGCGACAACCTCGACAACAACTGCGACG